>JALSKD010000016.1 GCA_026989015.1 Gammaproteobacteria bacterium | reverse complement strand
CGCCCTGTCCTCGCTGGGGCTCGCCCCGCCCGTCGCCAGCCCCGGTCCGCCGGCCAGCGGCGGAGAACTGCTGCCGCGACTGATCGAGCTGCACAGCCTGTTGCGTGACCAGCCCGAGTTGTTCGATCGCCTGTTGCGTGGTGCCACGGCTGCACAGCATACCGCTGCAGCAGACGCTACATTCACGGATGAACCCGCTTTCTGGCGTCAGCAGTTCAGCCAGCAGCTGGAACAGGGCATCAACCAGCTGTTGCTGGGCAAGACCGGGGTGAGGCTGCAGCAGGAACAGCAGCAGCCGTTGAACATGAACCTGGTGGTGCCGCTGCAATTGCCGAACGACACACAACGGGAGCTGAAATTGAAGCTGCGCGAGCGCTCCAACCCGGACAACCCCGAACAACCGGCCTGGGAGCTGCGTTTGTCGTTCGAGTTCGGCCTGCTGGGCCTGATCACGGTGCATGTACTGCTTCAGGAACAGCGCATATCGGCCCATTTCTGGGCCGCCGAGGAACCGACCTGGCGTCTGATCGATGATCAACTGCCCCAGTTTCGCCGCCAGTTGCTGAGCAGCGGTTTCGAACCCGGCCTGTTTGACTGCTTTCACGGCCAGCCCAATATCGAGGACGACCCCGTGACCCCGACCGCTGGTGACAACCTGGTGGATCTTCAGGCATGAAAAGGGACAAGCCGCGCTCGCCCCCCCGATTCGCCGTTGCCCTCGAATACGACGGCGAACAGGCCCCGGTCGTCACCGCCAAGGGGCACCATGAAGTGGCCGAGGAAATCCTCGCCATTGCAGAGGAAAAAGGGATCCCGGTTCACCGGGACCGGGAGCTGGCGGCCCTGCTGGAACAGTTGGACCTGGGCGAGCAGATACCGCCCGCCTTGTATGTGGTAGTGGCCGAAGTGCTGAGTTTTGCCTACCGGCTGTCCGGCAAGCACAAGGACTTCATGAACGATTGACGCCGGCGGGCCTGGTGCAGGGACACGCTCACGCGTAGGTGTCGATGATCCCCTTGCCACCGTCTCCGGGCGGCTTTTTGCGGGGCCGGGGCTCGCTCTGTGGCCGCCTGGGCCGGTTCGGTGCCTTCTTGATCACATCCCGGGCCGGCAACGCCGGTGCCACGGGCCGTATCGGTTGTTCATCTGCCATCGTCGTTCTCCGGCAGCCTGCCGGGAAAACCGCCCGGCTCGGGTATCACCCGGAAGCGCTCAGAAGTTGGCGATTTCGCCCCATTCCTCTTCGCTGAGCAGCTTGTTCAGATCGACCAGAATCAGCAGGTTGTCGCCACGGCTGACCACGCCGTCGATGTATTTCGCGGTTTCGGAGTTGCCGACATTGGGGGCGGTATCGATATCCTTGCGGTCGATGTCCACCACTTCGGCCACGCTGTCCACCAGGATGCCGATGATCTGCTGCTGAGCTTCGATGACGATGATGCGCGTCATGTCGTCACTCTCCTTGGTCGGCAGTCCAAAGCGGGTGCGCGCATCGATGACACTGACCACATTGCCCCGCAGGTTGATGATGCCGAGCACATAGTGCGGCGCTCCGGGCACCGGGGCCACCTCGACCTCGCGCAGTACTTCCTGGACCTGCATGACATCGATCCCGTAAATCTCGTCTTCCAGCGTAAAGGTCACGCATTGCAGGTTGCCGGCGTCGTTCTGCGTCTCGCTCATCGTGTACTCCGTAGTGATTCGGTTCGTTGATCGGTTTGTCCGGTTATCGGCGGCCCGGCCGGAATGTTTAATCGGCCTTCGACAGCCGTTGCATGTGCCCGACGATGGCGCCGGGGCTGAGCAGCGTGGCCAGGCTTTCGCGCACCGTCCCCATGGACAGGCCCGGTGCCCCGGGCGGTTGCCACTTGATGTCTTCGTCCTGAAGATAGACGACTTCGCCGAGTGCGTCACAGGTGATGGCGAAATCCTCGTCCGCGAACACCAGAAAGTGCTGCTGCGCGGGGGCGGTCTGTTGCCGTTCGATGCCGAGCAGCACCGCCGAATCGACGATACGCAGGTTCCGCTCGCGGTGCGGCAGCACGCCCATCAGCCAATCGGGTGTATCCGGCAGGTGGGTCAGGCGTTGCGGATCGAGCGGGGCCACGCTGCCCATGTCGATCAGCGGGATGCACAGCGGGTGACGGTCGACCCGAAACATCAGACATTGCACGGGATAGACATAGCGGGAGCGGGGATCGTCCACCCCGGCCGCTGCCGCATCGCGGGCTGTATCGTCCCGCGCCCCAGCGGCAGACCCCGGTTCCACCGGCTCCGGCGCTTCGAGCTCTGTCGCCCGCGGTGCGTTCTCCTCTGCCGACACCCGGGGCTTGGAAGGCTCTGGAACCGGGTCTGCAGCCGGCTGGGCTGCCGCTCGCTCGACCACTTCGGCCAGCGGCTCCGCCAGCAGTTCATCCAGCGGCCGAACGCCGGGCAGCGTGACCACCTTGCGCTCTGTCACGGCAACGGGCGGCGGCCCGGGCGCTTCCGCCTCCTGCAGCAGGTTGTCGAGGTAACTTTCGACCGCCGCCACCGGTTCAAGCAGATTGTTGCTGTCTTTTTTCTGCATTGTCCTTGCGTTCCTGAATGCCCAGCAGGAAGTTGAGCAGTTTCTTGTAGGCCAGCGAGCCGCGCGACCAGGGCGCATAGACCGGCAGCGGCTGGCCCTGTTTGCTGGCGTCACGGAATTTGGTGTCAATGGGGATCACCGAACCCCAGACATTGAAACGGTAGACCTCGCGCATTTTGGCCAGCGCGTCCCGGGATGCCCTGGTGCGCTGATCGTACATGGTGGGGATGATCATGTACGGGGTTTTCTTGTTCAGCGACTTTTCGACCATGCCGAGGGTCTGCATCATGCGTTCCAGGCCGGCCAGCGACAGGTAATCGGTCTGCGCCGGGATCAACAGCTGATCGCAGGCCGCCAGCGCGTTGATCATCAGTATGCCCAGCATCGGCGGGCAGTCGATCAGGCCGTAGCTGAACTTGTCGGCCACGCACTGGATGGCGCGGGCCACCACCAGCCCCTTGCCGGCGCCCTTCTGCGAGCCGATCTGCCGGTCCAGCGTGGCCAGCGCGGTAGAGGCCGCAAACAGGTAGGTGTTCTTCAGCGGGGTAGGCAGCAGCAGCTTGGCGACATCGGCCGGCGAGGTCGTCGGATGGGCGAACAGCTGATAGATGCCCGTTTCCATCGCGTCGGGGTTGTAGCCGAGGTAGCTGGTCAGCGAACCGTGGGGATCGAGGTCGATCAACAGCTGGCGCTTGCCGGTATTGGCCAGATGACCGGCCAGGCTGACCACCGTGGTGGTCTTGCCGACACCGCCCTTCTGATTGATGCTTGCCCAGGTTTTCATCGAATCACTCGCTGTTCATGCCCCGGCCACCGCATGCCAGTATAGACCGCCCCGGCGGGCGCGTCAGGCATAGGCCTTGAGCAGGCCCGGCACATCGAGAATGATGGCGATGTTGCCGTCGCCGGTAATGGTCGATCCGGCCATGCCGGGCAGGCCCTGCAGCAACCGGTCCAGCGGCTTGATGACGACCTCTTCCTGGCCAATCACCTGATCGACGACAAAGCCCACCGATTCGTTGCCGACCTGCACCATGATCACATGGGGGTCGCCCTCATAGTCTTCGTGCGCCTCGTGATCGTTGAGCAGCCACTTGCGCAGGTAGAAGATCGGCGGCGCCTTGCCGCGGTTGAGCACCACTTCGCGGCCATCGACGACGCTGACCTTCTTGGAGCTGAATTCGAAAATCTCGTTGACGATGGACAGCGGCAACGCGAACTTGCGCCGGCCCAGCTGCACCATCAGCGTCGGAAGTATGGCCAGGGTCAGCGGCACCTTGATGCGCAGGGCGGTGCCCTCGCCGAGCTTGGAGTCGATGTCGATGGTGCCGTTGAGCTGGGAGATCTTGGTTTTGACCACATCCATGCCCACGCCGCGCCCGGAGACATCGGAAATCTGATCCTTGGTGGACAGCCCGGGCAGGAAAATCAGGTCGAAACAGGCCTTGTCGTCGAGGCGGGACGCGGTTTCCGGGTCCATCAGACCCTTTTCGATGACCTTCTGGCGCAGCACCTCGGGGTCCATGCCGGCGCCGTCATCGATGATCGACAGCACGATGTGATCGCCCTCCTGCTGCGCCGACAGCACCACCCGGCCCTGACGCGGCTTGCCCGCCTGCTCGCGCACATCGGGCATTTCGATGCCGTGGTCCACCGAGTTGCGCACCAGATGCACCAGCGGGTCGGCCAGCGCCTCGACCAGGTTCTTGTCGAGATCGGTCTCCTCGCCTTCCAGTTCCAGTTGCACCTCCTTGCCCAGGCTGCGCGCCAGGTCGCGCACCACGCGCGGGAAGCGGCCGAAGACCTTTTTCACCGGTTGCATGCGGGTTTTCATGACCGCGGTCTGCAGGTCGGCGGTCACCACATCGAGGCTGGAGATGGCCTTGTGCACGCGCTCGTCGTCGAAGGTCTGGCGCAGGGTGTTGAGCCGGTTGCGGGTCAGCACCAGTTCCCCGACCAGATTCATGATGTCGTCCAGCCGCGCGGTGTCGACCCGCACCGTGGTTTCGCCCTTGGGTGCGGCCGGCTCCTTGCGGGCGGCGGATTTTGCCGGCTTGGCGGCGGGTTTCGACCCGCCGGCAGCGGGCTTTGCGGCGGCCTGCGGCTTGGCGGCTGCGGCGCCCTTTGCGGCAGGTTCCGGTTTTTTCGTTGCATCCGGGGCTGCATCGGCCGGTGTGCCCGAGGATGCCTTGTCTTTTTTCGGCGGCGTCGGCGCCTTGCCCTTGCCGTGCATTTCATCGAGCAGGGCTTCGAATTCCTCGTCGGTGATCTCGTCACTGTCACCGGTTGCAGGCGGTGGCGCCTCGACCGGCTTGGGCTTGCCGCCCGGGCCGTGCAGCTCATCGAGCAGGGCTTCGAATTCCTCATCGGTGATCTCGTCACCGTCGCCGCCGGCAGGCGCATCGGGCGTGGCCGGCGGTTCGGTGTCGGCGGCCTTGCCGCTGTCGATGTCCACCGGTTTCGGCTTGCCGCTGGGTCCGTGCAGCGCATCGAGCAGTGATTCGAATTCCTCGTCGGTGATCTCGTCGCTGCCGGAGACGAATTCCTCGACCGCTGCCGCCGGGTCACTGGCTGCAGCGGCCTCGGCGGCCGCCTCGTCCACCGCGTCGGCCACTGCTTCGTCAGTGGCCGGTTCGCCATCCTGTGCCGTCTCCGCCGGTGCTTCGGGCGCGGCAGAAACGGCATCCGGGTCCTGCATCTCGATCAGTTGCTGGATCAGCGCGGGGTCGGCCGGCGACGGATCCTCGCCGCTGCGGATCTGCTCGAACATGGCGTTGAGTTCGTCGAGCACCCGCAGAAAGGCATCCATCATGTCGGCATTCAGCTGCAGCTCGTTGTTGCGCAGCAGGTTGAAGACGTCCTCGGATTTGTGGCACACCTCGACCAGATTGGTCAACGACAGGAAGCTGCCCCCGCCCTTGATGGTGTGAAAGCCACGGAAGATGGAGTTGAGCAGGTCGGCATCGTCCGGCGCCTGTTCCAGATCGACCAGCTGCTCGTTGAGGGTCTCGAGAATCTCACCGGCTTCAACCAGGAAATCCTGGAGAATTTCGTCTTCCAGATCTATGGCCATGGGTTTACCCGTGTTGCTGTGTCAAAAGCCGAGGCTGGCCAGCAGGTCGTCCACATCGTCCTGACTGGTGGCGACCTCGGCCTTGTCGGCAGTAGGCAGCTGCGGCCCGTGAGCCGTGCTGCCATCTTCCTTCGGCTTGACCCGATTGGCGAGATTGGCACCCGAGATGGCCACCAACCGCACCAGTTTTTCTTCCACTTCCTGAACCATGGTGATGACCTGCTTGATCATCTGTCCGGTCAGGTCCTGATAGTCCTGCGCCATCATGATATCGGTCATTTCCGATTTGACTTTATTGCTTTCTTCGTTGATCGAGCCGAAGAAACGGTCCAGGTCTTCACTGAGCGCGAGGAAATCCTGTTTCGACAGTTCGCGGTTGCGGAAACGGGTCCAGCGTTGCTGGATGTCGTTGGCCTGCAGCACGAAGCTGTCGACCACATCCATGGCCCGTTCGGCGGCGGTCATGGTCTTGTGGGCGGCCTCTTCGGTCTTGGTGATGATGAAATTGAGGCGCTCCTTGGCATCGGGGATCTCCTCCTGCGCCAGTTCGACGACGCGCTCGTCATCGGTGAAGGAGTTGATGGAATCATGGATCTCGCGGGTCAGCTTGCCCAGCTCAAGGAACAGGGCCGATTCGCGCAGGGTGGTCAGTTCGCCGATCAGCCGGTTGGCCTCGTCGTCGTCACCCTGTTTCAGCGCCTCGCCCAGTTCGTTGAGGCGCTGCACATACTCCTCGGTCAGGTAACTGGCCTTGTCCGCCTCGCTCATCCCTCGATCCTCTCGAAGATTTTCTCGATTTTTTCCTTGAGGGTGGCGGCGGTGAAGGGCTTGACGATGTAGCCGTTGACCCCGGCCTGGGCAGCCGTAATGATCTGCTCGCGCTTGGCTTCGGCGGTGACCATCAATACCGGCATGTCCTTGAGGTTTTCATCGGCGCGCACGGTCTTGAGCAGGGTCAGCCCGTCCATGCCCGGCATGTTCCAGTCGGTGACCAGGAAATCGAAATTGCCGTTCTTCAGCAGCGGCAGTGCCGTCTGTCCGTCATCGGCCTCGGTGGTGTTGTTGAAGCCCAGATCGCGCAAAAGGTTCTTGATGATCCGACGCATGGTCGAGAAGTCATCGACGATCAGGATTTTCATGTCTTTGTTCATGCAACCTCCGCCTATTGCATCTGTAGTGGCCGCAACCTCTGGCGACTGACTCGCCCGGTTATCGGCCGTCTTCGTTGGATATTGAATCTGTTGTCGGAGTATAGACGGTAAGCGAAAAGTGGCGCGGAAAATTGCTCTGGCATGGAGCGGTCATTCTTCCTGCTTCCAGTGAGCCATCTTCGAGCGTATGCGCATCATCGCCTGGCCGTGGATCTGGCAGATGCGCGATTCACTGACTTCCAGCACCTGGCCGATCTCGCGGAAGTTGAGTTCTTCGTCGTAGTACAGCGACATCACCAGCTGCTCGCGCTCCGGCAGACTGCGGATGGCGTCGGCCAGCTGGCGCTGGTATTCCTCGCCGCTGAGCGCCTCGAAAGGGTCGTCATCGTCGTTGTGCGGCAGGTGGCCGTCGCCGGTTTCGGCCAGCTCGTCCATGCTGAACAGGCGCGCGGTATTGGCGTCGGCGAGGATGCGGTGGTATTCGTCGAGGCTGATACCCATTTCCGCGGCGACCTCGGCGTCCCCGGGATCGGTGCCGGTTCGGGCTTCGAGCCGGCGGATCACTTCGCCGACCTCCCGGCTCTTGCGGTGCACCGAGCGCGGTGTCCAGTCGAGCTTGCGGATTTCGTCGAGCATGGCGCCGCGTATGCGGATACCGGCGAAGGTTTCGAAACTGGCGCCCTGGGCGGCGTCGTATTTGTTGTGTGCCTCCAGCAGGCCGACCATGCCGGCCTGGATCAGGTCGTCGACCTGGACACTGGAAGGCAGCCGATTGAGCAGGTGGAAGGCGATGCGCTTGACCAGCGCCGCATGCCGTGCCACCACCGGGGCATCACCCAGGTTTTGCACTTCGGCATACATCGCGTGCCCGTTCATGACATCAGCTCTCCGCTCTGGCCGCTGTAGTCGATCAGACGCTCTATGAAGAATTCCAGATGCCCCTCGATGGTCCTCGGTACCGGCCAGTCCATCGCCTTCTGCGCAATCTTGCGCAAGGCCATCGAGGAAGGGCTGCGGGGATAGGTCTCGATCACGCACTTTTGTTTCTGCACCGATTTCTTCAGGTAATCGTCATAGGGGACCGAGCCAATGAAGTCCAGGGTGGCATCGAGATACTGGTCGGCCACACGCGCCAGCTTCATATATAGTTCACGACCCTGCTGAATGCTATGGGCCTGATTGGCCAGCACATGAAAGCGCTGCACGCCGAAATCGCGGTTCATGACCTTGATCATGGCGTAGGCGTCGGTGATCGAGGCCGGCTCGTCGCAGACCACGACGATCACCTCGCGCGCCGCGCGTACATAGCTGACCACCGAATCGGAAAGGCCGGCAGCGGTATCGATCAGCAGCGTATCGACCGGAATCGTCAATTCGGAGAAGGCGCGGATGATGCCGGCGTTCTCCGCCGGAGTGAGGTCTGCCATGCCCCGCGCTCCGGAAGAAGCCGGTATGATGCGGATGCCCGCCGGGCCGTCCACCAGTATGTCTTCCAGCGCACATTCGCCGTTGATTACATGGGAGAGGTTGTACTGCGGATTGAGCCCCAGCAGCACATCGATGTTGGCCAGACCCAGATCGGCATCCATGACGATCACCTGTTGTCCCTCGGCCGCCATCGCCACCGCCATGTTGACGGTGATGTTGCTCTTGCCGACACCGCCCTTGCCGCTGGTGACCGCGATCACTTTCACCGGCTGCGGGTGATTCATCTGGCGTATGCCTTGTGCCTGGTCCATAGTGCCTGTTCTCTGTCTCAATGCGGTTGCTTCGAAATGATGTTGTGGTAGCGGAAGGCGAGCGTGTCCTTGTCCACCTGTTCGCTGTACTTCTGCATAAGTGACACCGCCTTGCTCACCAGCCGGTGGTTGCGCGCCTGTTGCAGGTCTTCCGGCACCCGCTGCCCGGTGCCGCAATAGCTCAATGGCAACTTATAGCGTATTGCGGCGGTAATGATACCCCCGAGGCTCGCGGATTCGTCGATCTTGGTTACGATGGCACCGGCCAGGCGCACCTTGCCGAAGTTGCGGATGGTTTCATTGAGCGCCGCCAGCTGTGTATTGGCAGAGAGTACCAGGTAGGGCTCCACTTCGGGCGCACCGGCGTGCAACTCGTGGAACTGTTCCGACAGGCGCAGATCCCGCTGGCTCATGCCGGCGGTGTCGATCAGCACCAGCCGCTTGTCGGCCAGCATCTGCAGGCGGTCTGCCAGCTCCTCGCGGTTGGCAGCGGTGAGCAGCGGAATCTCGATCATCCGTGCGAACTGCTGCAGTTGCTCCTGCGCGCCGATGCGGAAGTTGTCGGTGCTGATCAGCGCCACCGTGTGCTTGCCGTGGGCGTGGGCGAAGCGTGCCGCCAGTTTGGCAATGGTGGTGGTCTTGCCCACGCCGGTGGAACCCACCAGCGCGACCCGTCCGCCGCGCGACAGGATGTCATTGCCGGCGATGGGGATGGCCCGCGCCAACAGGCCCAGCGCCTGCTGCCAGACCTTGTGCGGATCATTTGACAACGCGCCCAGCTGTTCGAAGATCATCTCGCTGACATCGGTACCCAGGCCCAGTTCGGTCATCAGGTTGAGCAGCACCGAACGCACCGGATGGCGCTCGTTGTAGCGATCCCATTCGAGGATATTGAGCTGGCTCTGCATCAGGTCGCGCAGGTTTTTCAACTCGTCCTTGACCTCGTGAATCAGCGGCTCCGAGGGTTCGCGTGCGGACGCGGCGGCTTCCTCCGGGGTGAACGGGCGGTTGCGCAGGCGCTCCATCAGCTCATCGGCCTGGGTCGGCTGGCGCGCTTCGCGGGCGCGCATCAACGCTTCTTCCTCGACCGGCAGACCGCCACTGCGGGGGACCGGCCGGGGCTCGGGCGACGCCGCGGCCCGAGGCGAGGCCTGAACCCCGTCCCGGGGGGAGGCAGGTGCCGTCTCCGCTGCCGCCGAAGCCGGGCTGGCGGCCGCAGTGCCCCGCTGCATCTGCACCGGCCTAGCAACGCCCAGTACCGGTTCACGACGGCCTTCGGCCTGGGGGTCGAGCACGAAATCCGGCGCCGCGCCGAGATCGTCCACCACCGGACTCGGCGCGCCAACGGCCTGCCGACGGGGCTGGACTCGTGGTTGCGGCGCGGGCGCCGGGTCTGCAGCGGCCATGGCGCGGGCCGGGTCTCCGCGCAGGGCATCGCTCTGCTGATGATCAAAATCGACGGCCGACAGGATCTCGACCCCTCCCGGCACCTTCTTGTTGCCGAGGATGACCGCTTCCGGGCCCTGTTCCTGTTTTACCAGGGCCAGGGCCTCGCGCATGGTGGCTGCAAAGGTTCTCTTGATTCTCATTGCCAGTTTCCGGGTTCGCTGATGGGGTGGCGCGCGGAATTATTGACGCTCCGCGCGGCCTGCAGACTTGACTGCAAATACCGTTCCAGTCTGGAAATAACCTGCCGCGCGAACGGCAAAAATGTCCACCTTCTGGCAGCGATGCGCGCGCGTCAGAGGGATGACGGAATCTTGACTCGAAAACGGGAGGCTGGATCAGCCCGCCGGAGCCGGCTGAGGTGCCGCCGGCGCGCCCGGCGGAGTATCGCCCTGGGGCAGCGGCGCACCCACACTGGCGACCACCTTGATCTGCTTGTCTTCGGGGATTTCGTCGTAGCTGAGCACATGCAGGCCGGGAATGCCATGTCGCAGCATGCGCGAGAGGAAGGCGCGCAGGTTCTGCGACACCAGCAGCACGGCCGGCTCGCCCCGCGCCTGCAGGGTTTCGGCCTGCTCCTTGAGCTGGCTGTGCAGCATCTGCGCCAGCCCCGGTTCGAAGGCCATCACCTGGCCGTCCTGGCCCTGTACGGACTGCTGCAGGATCTGTTCCAGCGAGGGGTGCAGGGTCATCACCGTCAACTCTTTCGCCATGCCATAGATACCCTGCACGATCTGGCGTCCCAGAGCCACCCGGACGCGTTCCGTCAGTACGGCCGGGTCCTGGCTCTGATGGCCGAACTCGGCCAGGGTTTCAGCGATGCTGCGCAGGTCGCGGATCGATACCTGTTCCTGCAGCAGGTTCTGCAGCACGCGGGTGATCACGCTGAGGCTGAGCGGCTTGGGGGTCAGGTTCTCCACCAGCTTCGGATAGCTGCGCTTGAGGATGTTCAGCAGTTCCTGCACCTCTTCATGACCGATCAGTTCGTGGGCATTCTCCTGGATCATCTGGCTCAGGTGGGTGGCCACCACGGTGGAGGCATCGACCACGGTATAACCCAGGGTCTGGGCCTGGTCACGCAGCGCGGGGTCGATCCACAGGGCCTCCAGCCCGAAGGCCGGATCGGTGGTCGGTACCCCCTGCAGTTCGCCATAGACGGTGCCGGGATTGATTGCCAGATCCTTGCCCGGCTGGATTTCCGCTTCGCCCATTGGCACGCCGAGCAGGCTCAGGCGATAGTGGTTGGGCGGCAGATCCAGGTTGTCGCGTATGTGCACCGACGGCACCAGAAAACCCAGTTCCTGGGAAAGCTTCTTGCGCACGCCTTTGATGCGGGTCATCAGTTCGCCGCCCTGGCGTTCGTCCACCATCGGGATCAGGCCGTAGCCCACTTCGAGCCCGATCAGGTCCACCGGCTGCACATCGTCCCAGGACAGTTCCTTCTGTTCCGGTTTCAGTTCCACTTCCGGCGTGACCGGCTGCGCCTGCTGTGCCTGCTTCTCTTTCTGGATGATGCGCCAGGCCATGTAGCCGGCCACCGCCGACAGTGACAGGAACGCAAAATTGGGCATGCCCGGGATCAGGCCCAGCAGGGTCATGATCACCGCGGTCACGATCAGCGCGCGCGGGTCCTTGAACATCTGGGCGAAGACCTGCTTGCCCATCTCCTGGGAGTCGGACACCCGGGTGACGATGATGGCCGTGGCGGTGGACAGCACCAGCGACGGAATCTGCGCCACCAGGCCGTCACCGATGGTCAGCAGCGAATAGTTTTCCATCGCGCTTGAGAAGGTCATGCCGTGCTGCATCATGCCGATGGCCAGGCCGCCGATGATGTTGATGAACAGGATCAGGATGCCGGCCACCGCATCACCGCGCACGAACTTGCTGGCACCGTCCATGGAACCGTAGAAATCCGCTTCCTGGGCCACTTCGCGGCGGCGCTCCCGCGCCTCGTCCTGGGTGATCAGTCCGGCATTGAGGTCGGCGTCGATGGCCATCTGCTTGCCGGGCATCGCATCGAGTGTGAAACGGGCGCTGACTTCGGACACCCGACCCGCGCCCTTGGTGACGACCACGAAATTGATGATCACGAGAATGCCGAAAACCACCAGGCCGACGGCATAGTTGCCGCCGATGACGAACTCGCCGAAGGCCTCGATCACCTTGCCGGCGGCGGCGGTACCGGTATGTCCTTCGAGCAGAACCACGCGCGTCGAAGCGATATTCAGCGCCAGACGCAACAGCGTGGCCACCAGCAAAATGGTGGGGAACACCGAGAAGTCCAGCGGGCGCAGGGTGTACACCGAAACCAGCAGGACGATCAGCGCAAAGGCGATATTGAAGGTGAACAGCATGTCCAGTGCCATCGGCGGCAGCGGCAACACCACCATCGCCAGCATCACGATCACCAGTACCGGCGCACCCAGTCCCCGGCTGTCGAAACCCTTCAATTGCTGCACCAGCGCATTCATCGCGGTTCACCCTCCACCGGCTGGAAGGGGTCCATGTCGCCGTCGGGCCGTGGCGGTTCCTCGCCGCCATACCGGCGCACACGCTGCATCTGGAACACGAAGGCCAGCACCTGGGCCACCGCATAATAGAGTTGTGCGGGAATCGGCTCTCCGATGCGGGCATGGGCATGCAACGCCCGCGCCAGCGGCGGCGCCTCAAAGATCTCCACGCCATGCTCCTGGCCGATCTCGCGGATGCGCAGGGCGACCCGGTCGCGGCCCATGGCCACCACCACCGGCGCTGCCATCTCACCGGGACGGTATTTCAGTGCCACTGCGTAATGGGTCGGGTTGGTGATGATGACATCTGCGCTGGGCACATCCTCCATCATGCGTCGCTGCGCCATTTCCTGCTGCAGCTGGCGAACCTTGGACTTGACCTCGGGGCGTCCCTCGGTCTCCTTCATCTCGTCGCGCACTTCCTGCAGTGTCATCTTCAGCTTCTGACTGTGATCCCACAGCTGGAAGGGCACATCGATGGCGGCAATCAGCACCAGCGCCGATGAAATGACGAGAAAGCTCATGCCGTAGAGCCAGGCGGCATGGGTCATCGCCTGCAGGAAGGGTTCGCGGCCGAGGTTGAGGAAACTCTCGGACTGGGACCACAGCCAGGCAATGGAGATCACCGACACCACCAGGAACTTGGCCAGGGCCTTGACCAGTTCCATCAGCCCCTTCGGGCCAAAGATGCGTTTGAGTCCGGACAGTGGATTGAGCCGATCGGTCTTGAACGCCAGCGCCTGGCCGCTGAACGACCAGCCGCCAAGCATCAGCGGCGTGAACAGGGCCACCGCGGTCATCAGCAGCAGAAACGGCGTCAGCAGCAGCAGCGCATTGACCACCGCATCGGCAAAGCGATCCAGCAGGCTGGCGCTGTCGAGCAGCTCGGAACGGCCAATGCTGAAACCGTGATTCATCATCTGCATCAGCTCACCGATCATGAAGGAACCCAGCAGCATCAGACCGGCAGCGCCGGCGATCATGATCGCCATGCTGTTGAGCTCCCGTGAACGCGGCACCTGGCCCTGTTGCCGCGCCTCGCGCAGCTTCTTCGGCGTCGGTTGTTCCGTCTTTTCCTGACTGTTGTCGCTTTCGGCCATTACAGCCCTCCGATGCGCTGGCTGATCCGCATCGCCTCGAGCATCAGTTGCTGGAAGCGGGGTGCGATGGTTGGAATCAGCAGGAACAGAACGATGAATCCGGCCAGCATGGTGACCGGAAAACCCACCGAGAAGATGTTGAGCTGCGGCGCGGCACGGGTCATGATGCCCATCGCCAGCGAGGTCACCAGAATCGAGATCAGCGCCGGCAAGGCCACCCAGACCGCCCCGATGAACATCTGGCTGCCGAAAGCGACGATGGCCCAGTAGCTGTCACGGGTGATCCCGTCCACCGCCACCGGCAGGCTGGTGAAGGAAGCAGTCAGGAACTGGATCAGCATCAGATGCCCGCCCAGGGCCAGAAACAGCAGGGTGCCCAGTATCAGCAGAAACTGGGAGATCACCGGAACATTGACCCCATTGGCCGGATCGACCATCGAGGCGAAGCCCAGGCCCATGCTCATGGCGATGGCTTCGCCGGCGATGGTCAGTGCCTGCAGCGCCAGTTGCAGCATGAAGCCCATCGCCAGACCGATCAGCACCTGCTGGATGCTGACGATGAGCCCCGGCACGGTCAGCGGCGCCAGCTCGGGCATCGGCGGCAGCAACGGCATCACCAGCAGGGTAATGGCCAGCGCCGCGACCAGCCGTACCCGCACCGTCACCAGCCGGGTGCCGATCACCGGCATGGCCATCAGCATCGCACCGATGCGCATGAACGGCCACAGCAGGCTGCCGACAAAGGCGGTGACTTCAGCAGCATTGAGCGTCATCACGGGTTCATCCTCTCACCCGATCCGGTTCGGGATGCTGAGGTACAGCTCGCGGGTGTAGTCGATCAGCAGATCGAGCATCCAGGGGCCGGCGATCATGATCGCAATCACCAGAATCAGCAGCTTGGGGATGAAGCTGAGCGTCATCTCGTTGATCGAGGTGGCGGCCTGAAACATGCCGATCAGCAGACCGATCAGCAGCGCCGAGATCAACATCGGCGCGGCCAGCAGGGTGATCACATACAACGCCTGTTGCGAAACATCGATGACGGCATCCACATCCATCCCCGATCTCCTAGGGAATCACCAGAAAGCTCGAGGCCAGGGTACCCATGATCAGTGCCCAGCCATCGACCAGAACGAACAGCATCAGTTTGAAGGGCAGCGAGATGATCATCGGCGACAGCATCATCATGCCCATCGACATCAGTACGCTGGCCACCACCAGATCGATGATGACGAAGGGAATGAAGATCAGAAACCCGATCTGGAAGGCGGTTTTCAACTCGCTGGTGACGAACGCCGGAAGCAGCAGGCGCATCGGCGTATCCTGGGGCGTGGGGATCGCATCGATGCCGGCAATGTCGGCGAACATGCGGATATCGGTCTCCCGGGTCTGCGCCAGCATGAATGTCTTGAACGGTTCGGCGGCGATCTTCAGCGCATCGAACATCGAAATCTGTTCCTGGATATAGGGCTGTACCGCCCGGTCGTTGACCTGTTCCAGCACCGGGCTCATGATGAACAGGCTGAGGAACAAGGCCAGTCCGAGCAATACCTGATTGGAGGGCGTGGACGCCGTACCCAGCGCCTGCCGCAGGATCGCCAGCACGATGATGATGCGCGTGAAGGAGGTCATCATCAGCAGGATCGCCGGAAGCAGGGTCAGCACCGTCATCAGCGCCAGCACTTCGAGGGTGACGCTGTAAGTCTGGCTGCCGCCTGCGGCGCCGGTGACGCTCAGAGCCGGAATGCCCTGGGCCGTGGCCAGCGGAGCTGCAAAAAACAGTGCCAGAGCAATGATCACTCGCATCATGAACGGCCCTCCGGCTTCATGAACTGCTGCAGGCGTTCGGCGAATCCGCCCTCTTCCGCGGCCGGCGGCATCGTCAGTTCCACCGGCTTCTTCATGGCGTGCAGGGTCTGCATGCGTCCGGGGGAAAGGCCGACCAGGATCTGTTCCTCGCCTACCTGGATGAGGGCGATGCGTTCGCGCTGGCCGACGGAGATGGCCGACAACACGCGGATCACGCCCTGCTGTCCGGCCGGCGTCAGCCGCATCTTGCGCGCGGCCCAGGCAAACACGAAGATCAGCGCCAGCACCATCAACAGGCCGACAATCAGCTTCAGCAAATAGGCTGAAGACATGGGGTCGCCGCTGCCCGCCGCCGTGCCGGCATCTTCGGCGGCTCGCGCCGTGGACAGCCAGACCGGCAACAGCAATGTGAGGGCGCTCCGCATCATCACTTGAGGTTCTTGATGCGCTCGGCCGGCGAGATGACATCGGTCAGCCGGATGCCGAATTTCTCATTGACCACGACCACCTCGCCATGAGCCACCAGCGTACCGTTGACCAGCACATCCATCGGTTCGCCGGCCATGCGGTCCAGCTCCACCACCGATCCCTGGTTGAGCTGCAACAGGTTGCGGATCGAAATCTTGGTGCGGCCGATCTCCATCGAAATGGTGACCGGTATGTCGAGCACCACATCCAGCTTCACGTCGCCGTGGGGCACATCACCGTTTTCCAGGGGCTGGGCATCCACGGATTCGACGGCCACCTCGCCCTCACCCTCGACACTCGCCTGCTCCTCCATCGCGGCGGCCCATTCATCGGCCATCGCCTGTTGATCGACCTCTTCGCCGGCCGGCTGTTCGGTTTCATCGTTCATCACTTCTTCTCCTCGCCGGAACCCGTGTCCGACTTCAGTTTGCGCGTCAGTCGCTCCTTCTCCTCATCGCTCGGATTGAGTCGCTTGAGCAGTTCATCGTTCGAATCCGGCAATTCCACCACCTCACGGATCTTTACCGCCATGCTGCCCTCGTATTCGCCATAGTCGCCGCGCATCACCGGCATGTCCTCGGCCATCAGGGTCACATGCTCCGGCATGTCGATGGGAATTACATCGCCCGGTTTCAGGTCCAGCAGGTCGGATACCTTCAGCTCCTTTTCGCCGAACAGCGCGGTCAGCTCCACCTTGGCGTGCATCAGTTCTTCCTTGAGCAGCACACCCCAGCGTTCATCCACTTCAGACATGTCGCTCTGGATACCGGCATCGAGGATCGAGCGGATCGGCTCGATCATCGAGTAGGGCAACACCACATGCAGGTCGCCTCCGCCACCGTCCAGTTCGATATGGAAACTGGACACCACGATCACCTCGGTCGGGCTGACGATGTTGGCCAGATGCGGATTGACTTCGTGGCTGTGGTATTCGAATTCGACCGACAGCACCGGCTCCCAGGCCTTGGTCAGATCCTCGAAGCACATGTGGACGACCTTTTCGATGACCCGCAATTCAGTGGCGGTGAATTCACGGCCCTCGATCTTGGCGTGGATGGTGCCGTCGCCACCGAAGAAATTATCGACGACGATGAACACCAGTTTCGGGTCCATCATGATCATCCCGGTACCTTTCAGCGGCGCCATGCGGATCAGGCTGAGGCTGGTGGGCACGAACAGGGTGTGGATGTATTCCGAAAACTTGATCATCTGGATGCCGTTGACCGAGATCTCGGCCGTCTTGCGCATCATGTTGAAGAAATTGACCCGGAAATAGCGCGCGAAGCGCTCATTGATCATCTCCAGCGTCGGCAGGCGACCGCGGACGATGCGTTCCTGATTGTTGAAATCGAAGGAACGCGCCTCGCCATCGTCCAGGCTGTCGTCCGGCGAGGTATCCACCGCGCCGTCGTCGACGCCATGCAACAGCGCGTCGACTTCGTCCTGGCTGAGTATGTCCGTGCTCATCGTCGCTGCCGGTCCGGGTGGCCTACTGCATCACGAAGGTGGTGAAGAACACATTGTCCACCTCACCACCTTCGCCGTACTTGTCGATCACCTGCTGCACGGTTTCCTTCGCCTTCTTCTGCAATTCGGTCTTGCCTTCGGGGCTGCGCAGATCGGCCGACTTCTGCTGGCCGAACAACAGGGTCAGATTGTTGCGGATCAAAGGTTTGTGCTTTTCCACCTGCTCGGCAACGGTTGGGTAATAGGTCAGAACCTGCAGGCTCACCTGCAGGAAACCGACCGGATCCTCGGGATCCAGGTTGACGGTGAACGGCTTGAACTCGACATAGACCGGGTCGCTCTTTTCCGGCTCCGGGGCTGTTTCCGCCGCAGCCTCGGTGTTTTCGGCGGCATCGTCCCCGCCCATGAACATCAGCGCGCCACCGACACCAGCGCCCACCAGCACCAGTGCCGCCACGATGATCAGGATCAGTTTCTTTTTACCGCCACCGCCTTCTTCGGTTTCGGTCTCGGCTTCCGGCTTTTTCTTGGCCATTGGGTTCTCTCCACTCGGTCAAACGGGTTAAGCAAAATCGGTGCCACAGGAATCAGGGCCCGCTGTTTCAGACACTTGGGGGAGTATAGACAAGATATCGCCGGATATTTGACGCCGTGCAGCGGGGTGTGTACGCGGCTATTTTGACGCAGCAATCAGGAGCGAAGCAGCTCGGGATACTTGCGCAGGGCGGCACGCAGTTGATGGTAGGTCAGCCCCAGCGCCTGTGCCGTCTCCTTTTGCGAATAGCGGTGCTGCTCCAGTGCACGGGCGAGAATCGACCGTTCCTGCGCGCGCAGCCATGCCTTCAGGTCCGCTGGCAGCGCCGTGGCCGCTGACGCTTCCTCCACGGCCCGAGCGGGCTTCGGGACGCTTTGTTCCCTGACTTCGGATTCCTGCTCGCCATTTGCATCCGCTTCCGCCGGGCGCCAGGGCGACTCGAAGGGGTCGAACTCGATGCGGCGTACCGGCTCATCCGGGTCATGGCGGTACACTGCCCGCTCCACCACATTCTTCAATTCGCGCACATTGCCGGGCCAGGAGTAAGCCCGCAACGCCCGCAGCGCCGCATCCGTAAAGCCCGGGAAATAGTCGCGCCCCAGTTCACGCGTCATGCCCAGCGCAAAATGCCGTGCCAGCAGCGGAATGTCCTCTTCGCGGTGACGCAACGGTGGCAGGGTGATGACATCGAAGGACAAGCGGTCGAGCAGATCGGCGCGGAATTCGCCCTGACGCACCATCGAAGGCAGATCCCGGTTGGCGGCGCCAATCAGGCGGACATCCACCTGCAGTGTACGGCTGCCACCGACCCGTTCGAATTCACCGTATTCGATGACCCGCAACAGTTTCTCCTGCAGGCGCAGCGACATGCCGGCGATCTCATCGAGAAACAGCGTGCCCCCGTCGGCCTGCTCGAACAGCCCCGCACGCCGCCCCGCCGCACCGGTAAAGGCACCGGCCTCGTGCCCGAACAATTCGGATTCGAGCAGCGTCTCCGGCAACGCCGCGCAATTGAGCTTGACCAGGTCGCGATCCCAGCGCCGTGAAAGAAAATGCAGGCGGTCAGCACACAATTCCTTGCCGGTGCCGCGCTCGCCAATGACCAGCACCGGCTTGTCCAGCGGCGCGACCGAAGAGAGCTGCTCCAGCATGGACAGGAAGGCGGGGGCTTCACCGATCAAACCGGCAGGAACTTTTTGGCTCATTTGGCTATTTATTTGCTTAATTGTCCTTTAATTATCCATTATAGCCATTTTTTCCTCCGTGTCGAGCAGGACGCTATTCTATATTTCCTTTTTATTATCAATGACATAAACGAAATTTCCGGCTTTTGGCACGCTTCCTGTAGAAGGATGGGCAAGCCAACACCACACAACAGGAAAACACCATGAACACGAACGCATTGATCCGCCCCGTTCTGCTGATCGGTCTGCTGCTGGCCACCCTGCCGGCGCAGGCTGCCGAAGCCGGTCCTGCCGGCTCACTGCCCGATTATCAGCCGCAGGTCCGCAAGCAACTGCAGCAGCGGCTGGCAGACCGGCTCCAACGGGACATGACCGCCGAATTCCGCCGGCTGCCTGTACCCGAAGCCCGCCACCGCCTGGCCGAGGAAGAAGGCCGTCCCCCGGTCGCCCTGCCCCGGCCGCAATCGCTGGGTGGCGTACACCGGGCGCAGCGCATCACCGTTCCGGCCAGAGCAGTCCCTGTTCCCGGACCGCGGCATGCAACACTGATCTGAACTCAACCTGCAACAAGGAGACATGAAAATGAGCATCTTCAGCCGACTCAATGACATCATCAATTCCAACATCACTGCCTTGCTCGACAAGGCGGAGGATCCGCAAAAGATCATTCGCCTGGTCATCCAGGAAATGGAGGATACGCTCATCGAAGTGCGTTCCGATGCCGCCCGCGGCATTGCCGAACGCAAGAAGCTGCGCCGCCATCTGCAGCGGCTGGAGCGTGAAATCGACGAATGGCAACGCAAGGCGGAACTCGCCCTGACCTGTGACCGTGAGGATCTGGCGCGTGCCGCGCTGGGTGAAAAACAGCGACTGCAACGCCAACATGAGCAGCTGCAGCTCGACCTCAAGGATCTGGACGAGCACCTGGGCAAGCTGAACGAGGACATCGCCCAGTTGCAACACAAGCTGGACGAAGCCAAATCACGCCAGAAAGCGATGAAGCTCAAACAGGACGCTTTGTCCGGACGCCTGCGCACCCGCGAGAAACTGCATGACGAGCGCATCGCCGACGCCCTGGGCCGCTTCGAGGGCATGGAGGAAAAGCTGGACCAGATGGAAGGCCGCGTCGATGCCTATGACCTGGGCCGAAGCAAGTCTCTGGAAGACGAGTTTGCCGAACTGGAAACCGAGGACGCCGTGGAAAGCGAGCTGGAATCCCTGAAGGCACGGCTCGGCGGTAAGCCGGACGCTCAAAAAGACGACTGACAGAACGGGGCCAGCCCTTGTACCCGCCACGGGCTTGCCGTATAAGCACTGACAGAATGAGTTTCGATAAACCACTAATAAATCCGGGGTCGTACCGCAATGAATGTCTACACCATGGTCGTTATCATCGTCGTCGTGACCACCTTCGGCGGTATCGCACAGCGCTGGCTGAAACTGCGCGAACGCGAGCGCAAATCCAGCATCGGCTCGGATACCGAAGCGCGTCTGGAGAAGATCGAACAGCGCCTGCAGGTGCTCGAACAGATCGTTACCGACCCGCGACAGGAACTGAACCACGCCTTCGAAGACATCGAGGCCGGTGCCGAAGACAGCGGGGAGAAATGACATGAGCGAAGACCTGATCGTGATTCCGATCCTGTTCATGCTGGTGATCGCGCCGCTGTGGCTGATCCTGCACTACAGCTTCCGCTTCCGCGCCAGCCGATCCCTGTCCAAGGCCGACGAGGAAACCCTGTCCGAATTATGGGGCGAAGCCGACCGCCTCGCGCAACGCATCGATGCCCTGGAAACCATCCTCGATGCCGAAGTACCCGACTGGAGAAAACGCTCATGACCTGCCGCCGCAACGACAACCCGTCTCCGGACCGCCTCTACCGCGACAAACGCCACGGCTGGATTGCCGGAGTCTGTGCCGGGATCGCCGACTATTACTCCATCCAGACAGGCTGGGTCCGGCTGGCCTGCGGACTGGGTGCATTGCTGTTCTCGCCTACGGTGCCCATCCTCTACCTGCTCGCCGCCTTCCTGCTGCCGGTACGCCCTGAAAAGCTCTACCGTGACGCGCGCGACGAAGCCTTCTGGCGCCGCTACCGCAGCTCGCCCCGGGACACCCTTGCCGAAACGCGACGCCGCTTCCGTCAGCTCGACAAGCGGCTGGGGCAACTGGAACGCTATGTCACCTCCAGCCGCTTCGATCTGGACCGTCAGTTTTCCGACCTCGAGCGCGGCGGCCGATGAGTCGGCTGACCCGTTACCCCTGGATCTTCTCGCTGCTGCTGGTCATTGCCCTTGGCCTGTGGCTGGGTTCCGGGCGCATCCAGAGCGGCAGCCAACAGGCACCGGAGCAGCTCGACGCCCAGCAATCCAGCCGGCAGCAACCGCCCCTGCCCCGTGTCCGGGTGCGTACGGTACGCCTGCAACCGGTGTCCCGCCGCGTCACCCTGTTCGGGCGCAGCGAGGCAGACCGGCAGAGCGACATCCGCAGCGGCATCGGCGGACGCGTGCTGGCCATCGAAGTCGAACGCGGCGACCGCGTGCGCACGGGCCAACTGATGATGCGCATCGATCCCGAAAACCGTGCACAGGAACTGGAGGCCGCCCGCGCCCTGCTCGCGCAGCGCCAACTGGAATACAAAAGCTCGAAACAGCTCAATACCCAGGGCTACCAGGGCAAGGCCCAACTGGCGCAGGCGCTGGCCGGACTCAAGCAGGCACGCGCCGAGGTCAGCCGTCTCGAGCGCGAGATCGCCGACAGCCGGATCACCGCACCCTTCGACGGCATCGTCGGCGAGCGGACGGTGGAAACCGGCGACTGGGTAACGCCCGGGCAGACCCTGGCCCGGCTCCATGACCTGCAGCCGCTGATCGCCCGCGGCGACGCCAGTCCGGGCGATCTGGCGCAACTGCACACCGGCATGCCGGCCCGGGTGCGCCTGTTCGACCAGACGGAAGAGATGTCGGCCCGCATCCGCTACATCGCCCCCGCCGCCGACCCGGAAACCGGCACCTTCCGTATCGAGGCCGCCTTCGACAACCCCGGCGCACGCCTGCGCGCCGGGCTCGCCGCGCGCATCGACATCGAACTCGACGCGGTGCCGGCCCTGCTCATCAGCCCGGCCCAGTTCGCCCTCTCCGACCAGGGTGAGCTGGGCGTCAAATGGGTGCGCGACGGCATCGTCCGCTTCAGCCCCATCGACATCATCCGCAGTGACGACGACGGCATCTGGATCACCGGTCTCGAAGCCGGCAGCCGACTGATCACCGTCGGCCAGGCTTTCGTCCGCGCCGGTGACCGCGTCGAGGCGGTGGAGGAAGCCGCCACCGGCAACGACACTCAGCGGGTAGCGGACTGATGCATGGCATCATCGACGGGGCACTGTCCCACGCGCGCAGCATGATGCTGCTGTTCGTGCTGCTGATCGTGGCCGGCATGAGCGCCTATGTCGACATCCCCAAGGAATCCGAGCCGGACATCGACATCCCCTACATCTATGTATCCATGAGCCATGACGGCATCTCGCCCCAGGATGCCGAACGGCTGCTGTTGCGGCCGATGGAAAATCAGTTGAAGACCCTCGACGGCCTCAAGGAGATGACCTCCCGCGCCGAGGAAGGCCATGCTTCGGTAACGCTGGAGTTCGTCGCCGGCTTCAATTCCGACAAGGCGCTGGACGAGGTGCGTGACAAGGTCAACCTGGCCCGCGGCGAACTGCCCGACGAAACCGAAGAGCCGTCGATCCACCCGGTGACCCTGGCCGAACAGAACCCGGTGCTGCTGGTCAGCCTTTCCGGAGCCTTGCCCGAACGCGCACTGATCCAGCTGGCACGCCAGCTGCGGGACCGGCTGGAGGGTCTGCGCGAGGTGCTCAAGGTGGACATCGCCGGCGAGCGCAGCGATCAGCTGGAGGTGATCATCGATCCCCTGGCCTTGCAGGCCTACGGGCTGGACTATGGCGACATCTACCGTTTCGTCAGCCGCAACAACCGGCTGGTGGCGGCCGGCACGCTGGACACCGGACGCGGGCGTTTCGCGATCAAGGTGCCGGCGGTGTTCGAAGACCTCGACGACATCCTCGACCTGCCGGTGAAGACGGTCGGACAACGCATCCTGCGCATCCGCGATGTCGCCGAGCTGCACCGCAGCTTCAAGGACCCCAACAGCTTCTCCCGGCTCGACGGTGCCGGCAACATCACACTGGAGGTCAAGAAACGCCCCGGCGAGAACATCATCAGCACGGTACGGAAGGTACGCGCCATCGTCGAGGAGGCACGCAAGCAGGCGCCGGAACACCTGCGTGTCACCTACACCTCGGATCGATCCGAGGAAGTGGAAGACATGCTCAACGATCTGCAAAACAATGTGCTCTCAGCGATCCTGCTGGTGGTGATCGTGATCATTGCCATCCTCGGTCTGCGCACCGCGGCCCTGGTCGGCCTCTCGATCCCCGGCTCCTTCCTCAGCGGCCTGCTGATCCTCTATCTGATGGGCTACACCGTCAACATCGTGGTCCTGTTCGCGTTGATCATGGCCGTCGGCATGCTGGTGGACGGTTCCATCGTGGTCACCGAATACGCCGACCGGGTGATGAACGAAGGCGTGCCGCCGAAACGCGCCTATGCCGAAGCGGCCCGGCGCATGGCCTGGCCGATCACCGCCTCCACCGCCACCACGCTTGCCGCCTTCGCACCCCTGATCTTCTGGCCCGGCATCATGGGCGAATTCATGAAATTCCTGCCGATCACGCTGATCGCCACCCTCAGCGCCTCGCTGTTCATGGCCTTGCTGTTCGTGCCCACCCTCGGCGGCGTATTCGGCAAGCCGCGGCAGATGTCGGAACGCAGCCGCCGGCGCCTGCTGCAGATGGACGAAGGGGATATCGAAGCCGTGGACGGGTTTACCGGTTTTTATGTGCGGATGCTGCGCGGCGCACTGCGTCATCCGGGCAAGGTGACCCTGTCCGCAGTGCTGTTCGGCATCGTCGTATTCAGCGCCTACGGTGCTTCCGGGCTGGGCGTGCAGTTCTTCCCGGATGTGGAACCACCGGGCGGCAACATCACCGTGCGCGGTTATGGCGACCTGTCAATCCATGAAAAGGATGCACTGATGCGTGAAGTGGAACAACGGCTGATCGGCATGCCCGAGATCGAGACCCTGTACAGCCATACCGGTGGCCGCGAACGCATCGGCTATCTGCGTTACAACCTGATCGACTGGCAGCTGCGACGCAAGGCCAGCGCCATCATCGAGGACATGAAACAGCGTCTGTCCGGATTGGCCGGCATCGAGATCGAGGTGGGCAAGGACGAATCCGGCATCGGCGGCGGCAAGGATCTGCAGATCGAGATCAGTGCCCGGCAGCCGGAGCTTCTGAATGATGCCGCAGGGCGCATCCGCCAGGCGCTGGAACGCAACCCCGCCTTCACCGATATCGAGGACAGCCGGCCCAAGCCCGGTATCGAATGGCGCCTGGTGGTGGACCGCAGCCAGGCGGCCCGCTACGGTGCCGATGCCGCCCTGGTCGGCAGCGCAGTGCAACTGCTGACCCACGGCCTGCGCGTCGGCGGTTTCCGCCCCGACGATGTGGACGAGGAACTGGACATACGCATTCGTTTTCCCAGGTCCGAACGCCACCTCGACCGGCTCGACCGTCTGCGCCTGAAGACGCCCCACGGGCAGGTGCCGATCACCCAGTTCGTAGACATCGAACCGCAGCCAAAGGTGGACGAGATCAAGCGCGTCAACGCCCGGCGGGTACTGCGGGTGCAGGCCAACATGGCCGAGGGGCACCTGCTCAGTCTGGAACTGCCGAAGTTGCGCGCACAACTGCCCGATCTTGACCTGGACCCGCGCGTACAGATCGAGATCAAGGGCGAAAACCGGGAACAGGCCGATTCCGAGGCCTTTCTCGAAAAGGCCTTTGTCATTGCCCTGTTCGTAATGGCGATCATTCTGGTCACCCAGTTCAACAGTTTCTACCAGGCCTTCCTGATCCTCAGCGCGGTCCTGTTTTCCACCGTGGGCGTGTTCCTCGGCCTGCTGCTGTTCCAGAAACCCTTCGGCATCGTGATGTCGGGTATCGGCGTGATCTCGCTGGCCGGCATCATCGTCAACAACAACATCGTGCTGATCGATACCTACAATGTGTTGCGCCAGCGCGGCACCGAGGTCTTCGAAGCCATCCTGCGCACTGGCGCGCAGCGCCTGCGGCCGGTACTGCTGACCACGGTCACCACCATTCTCGGCCTGCTGCCGATGGTGCTGGAAGTGAATATCGATCTGTTCGGCCGCACCATCGAATTCGGCGGCCCCTCCACCCAATGGTGGTCGCAATTGGCCACCGCAGTGGCCGGCGGGCTGGCTTTCGCCACACTGCTGACCCTAATCGTCACACCCTGCATGCTGGCGCTGAAGGATCTGCGCGCAGCCAAAACCCAGCTCAACGCGGAGGCTTCCAACCATGAAACCCTTGCTTAGCATTCTGGCCGCGACACTGCTGCTGACCGCCTGTATCGACACCTCGCGCAGCAGCAGGACGACTCAGATCAATACGACACTAGGGCAGGAAATCCTGGACCTCAAAAAAGCCCTGGACCAGGGAGCCATCGATGAACGCGAATACCGGCGGATGGTCGAAGCGCTGGCGGAAGAGCGCCTGGACATCTCTCCGGAAACGGCCGCGGAAGGCGGCGACGATTCCTGAACCTGTGGCCCCACATTCGGATTGCATGAACCCCGGGACGCTGCGAAAATGCGGCTTTTCCCAGCGAGAGTAGATAAACATGGGTTTCCTGGAAGGCAAGAAGATCCTCATTGTCGGCGTGGCCAGCAACCGCTCCATTGCCTACGGCATCGCCAAGGCCATGCACCGCGAGGGCGCTGAACTGGCATTCAGCTATCCCAACGACAAGCTCAAGGGGCGGGTGGAAAAGTTCGCCGCTGAATTCGGATCCGACATCGTGCTGCCCTGTGATGTCACCTCGGATGACGATATCGACGCGCTGATGCCGGCGCTCGGACAGCACTGGGACCGCCTCGACGGGCTGGTCCATTCGGTCGCTTTCGCTCCGCGCGAAGCCCTCGACGGGGATTATCTGGAACACCTCGACCGCGAAACCTTCCGCATCGCCATGGATGTCAGCGCCTACAGCCTCAATGCGCTGGCGCGTGCCGCACGCCCGATGATGCAGGGCAGCAACGGCGCGATCCTGACCCTCTCCTACCTCGGGGCCGAGCGTGTGTTGCCGAACTACAATGTCATGGGGGTTGCCAAGGCCGCCCTCGAAGCCAGCGTACGCTATCTGGCCGGCAGCCTGGGTCCCGAAGGCATCCGCGTCAATTCCATCTCGGCCGGCCCCATCAAGACCCTGGCGGCTTCGGGCATCGGCAGCTTCAAGAAAATTCTTGACGAAGTGGAGCTGAACGCACCTCTGCGCCGCAATGTCAGCATCGACGATGTCGGCAACACCGGCGCCTTCCTGTGTTCGGACCTGGCTTCCGGCATCACCGGCGAAAACATCTATGTCGATTCCGGTTACAACATCATCGCCATGGGCGCGCTCGGCAACTGATTGAAGCCTGAGCGTCCATCCGGGCATGAAAAAGCCCCCGTCGGGTTCAACCCGGCGGGGGCTTTTTGCAGCAAGCCGGTCCGGCTCGGCTATTGCAGCTCCTTGACCGGCGTGCGCTGGATATCGGCCTGCTCGACCAGGGTCTTGAGGAAGGCCTGGTAATCGTAATTGCCGGTAGCGGTGAGCAGAGCCTTGGCCAGGGTTTGACGCTCCGCATCGGTGATCGCGGCCTGATCGACGGTGACTTCACTGAGTTCCAGGATGCTGTAGTCACCCTTGACGCCCGCCACACCCTGATAACGGGGCTTGCCTTCCGGCTTCGGCATGGAGAAGGCCGCACCGCGCAACTCGGCGGGAAGTTGCTTGCTGTCACGCTTGATGAAGCCCACATCCTTCAACTCGACACCCTGCTCCGTGGCCGCCCGCTGCAGGTCCAGTTCGCCAGAGCGTATGCGTTCCAGCAGCGCTTGCCCCTGTTCCAGGGCCTGTTCCCGGGCCTTCTTCGCCTTCAGCAGAGCAACGATCTGTTCACGCACCTGATCCAGCGGCTTGAGGCGTTCCGGCTCGTGAGCGTTGAGCCGCACCATGACGGCCGTGTTCTCACCCAATTCGATCAGGTCACTGTTCCTTTTCTGATTGAGCACATCTTCGGAGAAGGCGATCTGGCGGATCTGCTCATTGGCCGCCAGCCCTTCGCCCTTGCTGCGCGTGAACCAGTCGGTGGTCTGAATCGGCAAACCCAGCTGATCCGCCGCCGGCTGCAGGGAGTCCGGCTCCTCGTAACCGATATTGGCCAGGGTCTCGGCCAGGTCGTAGATCTGTGTCTCGGCCTGTTCGGTGCGGATCTCGTCGGCCAGGCGATCACGCACTTCGTCAAGACTGCGCGTGCCTCCAGGTTTGATGCCGTCCAGACGGATCAGATGCCACCCGAACTGGGTGCGGACGGGATCACTGATCTGACCGGGTTGCAGTGCGAACAGGGCATCCTCGAAGGGTTTGACCATCATGCCCCGCTCGATTTCACCGAGGGAACCGCCGTCACTCGCGGATCCCGGATCCTGAGAGAATTCCCGTGCCAGGTCGGAAAAATCTTCCCCGGCTTCGATGCGCTGGCGAATCTCCAGCAACTTCTGACGGGCGGCCTCGACAGCCGCATCGTCTGCATCCTCGGGCACAGTGATCAGGATATGGCGGGCTTCCCGGGTTTCCGGGGTGGTCAGCTGGTCACGCTGTTCGTCATAGCGTTGACGCAACAGGTCTTCATCCACCTCGATACCCTTTTTCAGGGCATCCAGACTCAGCTCGATGTAGTCGAGCCGGACTCGCGCGGGTTCCATGAAGCGGCCTTTCTGTTGTTCGTAGAAGTCCTTGATTTCCTGATCGCTTACGGTGACGGCATCGGGCCGCGCCGGCAGCGTAAGCAGGCGCAGCTTGCGTTGCTCGTGCTTCAGCGCCAGCGCCTGATCCAGCAGCAGCTGAGGCACCAGAGCGGTATTGCGGATGCCCGTTTCGGGCTGCTGCATCTCCTTTTGACGACGCAGTTCCAGCTCGAACAGAGCCGGACTGTAGCCCTGGGAACGCAACTGGGCCTGATACAGTTCCTTGTCGAAGCGGCCGTCCTTCTGGAAAGCCGGTATCTGTGCGATCTCGCGGAACAGGGCATCCGGGCCCACGCGGTAACCCTGGTCTTCCACATAATCGAGCAGCACGCGCTCCTCGATCAGTTGTGACAGCACCTGTTCCTTGACCGCGTTTTCGTCGCTGAAAATATCGGGCAGCTTGCCGCCAAAGACCTGCATCAGGCGCTCGCGGTAACGGGCGTAGGCCTGGTCCAGGTCGCGAGCGGTGATCTCGTTTCCGTTGACCACCGCGGCCGGCTGTTCCTCCCCACCGCCGAGATAGGAATTGATGCCCCACAGCGCGAAAGGAATGCTGATGAGTCCGATGATGAGGTAGGCGATCCAGCCTGAAGTCTTGTCTCTGATTGCCTGTAGCATGATGGGTCTGATCGTGTTGGGTGACGGAATTCTAACAGCTTTATGACAGCAACGAAGTCCAATGGATCGGCTGCGGGCAAAAATAAAGCGCTCCAATGGAGCGCTTTACGGTGTTGGCGGAGTGGACGGGACTCGAACCCGCGACCCCCGGCGTGACAGGCCGGTATTCTAACCAACTGAACTACCACTCCAGTTTTGGTGGGTGCTGCAGGGATCGAACCTGCGACCCTCGCCTTGTAAGGGCGATGCTCTCCCAGCTGAGCTAAGCACCCGGGTCTTTCAAAGGCGCGCTAGTTTACAGCGTCCTTCAGGGCTTTGCCAGCCTTAAATGCGGGTACCTTGGAGGCAGCAATCTGGATGGTTTCGCCGGTGCGCGGGTTGCGGCCGGTACGGGCCTCACGCTGGCGAACAAGAAAAGTGCCAAAGCCAACGATGGTGACCTGGTCACCGGCCTGAAGTGCCTCGGTAACGGCGGCAATCACGCCATCAACGGCACGAGCGGCATCGGCTTTGCTGAGGTCTGCGGCACTGGCCACGGCTTCAATGAGTTCTGATTTGTTCATTCGTTTTATCCATTGGTTAGTGAGTTTATATCGGGCAAATCGAGTGAGTCGTGATACGAACACAAGCA
This sequence comes from Gammaproteobacteria bacterium, assembly GCA_026989015.1. Lineage (GTDB taxonomy): Bacteria > Pseudomonadota > Gammaproteobacteria > S144-22. The sequence goes on along the minus strand of JALSKD010000016.1, from coordinate 75,146 downwards.
GCTGCAGCACCCCCTGACAGGACCGCTCCTCCGCAGCGCAACGAATACCACCCTCGGCTTTGAGCGCGAATTTATACCAATCGAGGCCATACCGGTCAACCAAATAATGACCGTTTCAGACAAAAACTTGCGCTTCATCAGGCACGGGAAAAGAACAGACCCCGAAAGCCCGGGAAATCGGGCTTGCGGGGCCTTTGAGCCTTGACAAACGGCGACCTAGTGCGCTCTGACGCCGGCTCCGCCCTTCTTGCCCTTCTTCGCCTTGTCTGCGGCCGGAGCCGCCTCCGGGGTGTCAGCAAGGGGGGTCGGCCGGTGAGCCAGTGCGATATCCAGCACCTCGTCGATCCAGCGCACGGGGATGATCTTGAGCTTGTCCTTGATGTTCTTCGGAATCTCCACCAGGTCCTTCTCGTTCTCTTGGGGGATGATCACGGTAGTGATGCCCCCGCGGTGTGCCGCCAGCAACTTTTCCTTGAGACCGCCGATCGGCAGTACCTCGCCCCGCAGCGTGATCTCGCCGGTCATCGCCACCTCGGCCTTGACCGGGATGTCGGTCAGCGCCGAGACCAGGGCCGTGCACATGGCAATGCCCGCACTGGGTCCGTCCTTGGGCGTGGCGCCTTCCGGAACATGGATGTGGATGTCCTGTTTCTCGTTGAAGTCATCGGCAATGCCGAGCACCGTGGCACGGCTGCGGACGACAGTCAACGCGGCCTGGATGGACTCCTTCATCACATCGCCCAGCTGGCCGGTATAGATGAACTTGCCCTTGCCCGGCACCACGGCAGCCTCGATGGTCAGCAGTTCACCACCGACCTCGGTCCAGGCGAGGCCGGTGACCTGACCGATCTGGTCTTTCTCATCGGCCTTGCCATAGCGGAAGCGCTTGACGCCGAGGTATTTCTCGATGTTGCGGGCGCTGACCGTAACCTTCTTCCTGGCCGGCTTGAGCAGAATATCCTTGACCACCTTGCGGCAGATCTTGGCGATTTCGCGCTCGAGACCACGCACGCCCGCCTCGCGGGTGTAGTGACGGATGATGTCCCGCACCGCGCTTTCGGTGATGTGGATCTCGTCTTCCTTGAGTCCGTTCTCGCGTACCTGTTTCGGAATCAGGTAACGCAGCGCGATGTTCAGCTTCTCGTCCTCGGTGTAGCCGGGGATGCGAATGACCTCCATCCGGTCGAGCAGCGGCCCGGGGATGTTCATCGAGTTGGCGGTGGCCACGAACATCACATCGGAGAGGTCGAAATCGACTTCCAGGTAGTGGTCGTTGAAGGTGGAATTCTGCTCGGGATCCAGCACTTCGAGCAGGGCCGAAGCCGGATCGCCGCGGAAGTCCATCGCCATCTTGTCGATCTCGTCGAGCAGGAACAACGGGTTACGCACCTTGACCTTGGCCAGGTTCTGGATGATCTTGCCCGGCATCGAGCCGATGTAGGTGCGCCGATGCCCGCGGATCTCGGACTCGTCGCGCACGCCGCCCAGCGACATGCGGACGAACTTGCGATTGGTGGCACGCGCAATGGATCGACCGAGCGAGGTTTTGCCCACGCCGGGAGGCCCCACCAGACAGAGAATCGGCCCCTTGAGTTTCTTCACGCGCTGCTGCACGGCCAGGTACTCAAGAATGCGCTCCTTGACCTTCTCCAGACCGTAATGGTCGGCCTCGAGCACGGCTTCGGCGCGGGCCAGATCGCGGCGGATCTTGGATTTCTTCTTCCAGGGCACGCTGACCAGCCAGTCGATGTAGTTGCGCACCACGGTGGCCTCGGCCGACATGGGCGACATCATCTTCAGCTTGCCGAGCTCGGATTCCGCTTTTTCGCGGGCCTCCTTCGACATGCCGGATTCCTCGATCTTGCGCTCCAGCTCCTCGATCTCGTTGGGCGTATCGTCCATCTCGCCCAGTTCCTTCTGGATCGCCTTCATCTGCTCGTTGAGGTAGTACTCGCGCTGGCTCTTCTCCATCTGCTGCTTGACACGGCCACGGATGCGCTTCTCGATGTGCATCAGGTCGATCTCGCCCTCGATCTTGCTCATGATGTGCTCGAGGCGTTCGCGCGGATCACGGATCTCGAGGATCTCCTGCTTCTCGTCGAGCTTCAGCGACATGTGTGCCGAGATGGTGTCGGCAAGGCGACTGGGGTCGTCGATACCGGACAGCGAAGTCAGGATCTCCGGCGGCACCTTCTTGTTCAGTTTGACATACTGGTCGAACAGGTTGAGTACCGAACGGATCAGCACTTCGGCCTCGCGGTCGTCGATGGCGCCGGGCTCTTCCAGCGGCTGGGCCGCGGCGGAGTAATAGCCGTTGGTCTCGAGCAGGCTGTCCACCTGCACGCGTTCACCGCCTTCGACCAGCACCTTGATGGTGCCATCGGGCAGTTTGAGCATCTGCAGGATGGTGGAGAGGGTGCCGATGGAATAGAGATCCTCGGGTTTGGGATCATCGACTTCGGCGTTCTTCTGAGCGAGCAACAGGATCTTCTTGTTGTCGCTCATTGCGGCATCCAGCGCTTCGATCGACTTTTCGCGGCCGACGAACAGCGGGATAACCATGTGCGGGTACACCACCACATCGCGCAGCGGCAGTACCGGCACGAGCTGGGGATTGCTTTCGGTGAGTGGGGTGTTTTCCTGATCTGACATAGTGACCTCAGTAGGTTTTCGATTGAGGATAAGGTGGGGTTGAAAATGCGGAAATCAACCCCAGCGGCGGTGATCAGGCGGCGCTCAGGGCGCCTTCCCCGGGACGGTTCAGTCCGATGCAGCGCGCTGCATCTCGCCGCCTTCATAGATGATGAACGGCTGGGCATCGCCCTCGATGACGGCGGCGTCGATCACCACCTTGCTGACATTTTCCATGGTCGGCAGGTCATACATGATATCGAGCAGTACATTCTCGAGTATGGTGCGCAGTCCGCGCGCACCGGTCTTGCGCTGCATGGCCTTCTCCGCTACGGCGCGCAGCGCATCGGGGCGGAACTCGATCTCGCAGCCCTCGATCTCGAACATCTTCTGGTACTGCTTGGTGATGGCGTTCTTGGGCTCGGTAAGGATGCGGATCAACGCCTCCTCGTCCAGCTCCTCGAGGGTGGCGACTACCGGCAGGCGGCCGACAAACTCGGGGATCAGCCCGTACTTGATCAGATCCTCGGGTTCGACCTCGGAGATGACTTCGCCGAACAGACGATCCTCTTCCTTGGCCTTGACTTCGGCGGAGAAGCCGATGCCACCGCGCTCGGAACGGTCCTTGATGACCTTGTCGAGACCGGCGAAGGCACCGCCGCAGATGAACAGGATCTTGCTGGTATCCACCTGCAGGAACTCCTGTTGCGGGTGCTTGCGTCCGCCCTGGGGCGGCACCGAGGCGATGGTGCCTTCGATCAGTTTCAGCAGCGCCTGCTGCACGCCTTCACCGGAGACATCGCGGGTGATCGAGGGGTTGTCGGACTTGCGGGAGATCTTGTCGATCTCGTCGATGTAGACGATGCCGGTCTGCGCCTTCTCGACATCGTAGTCACACTTCTGCAGCAGCTTCTGGATGATGTTTTCCACATCCTCGCCCACATAGCCGGCCTCCGTGAGGGTGGTGGCATCGGCGATGGTGAAGGGCACATTCAGCAACCGCGCCAGGGTCTCCGCCAGCAGGGTCTTGCCGCTGCCGGTGGGGCCGATCAACAGGATGTTGGACTTGGACAGTTCGATATCGTCCTTGACATGGCCAACCTCAAGCCGCTTGTAGTGGTTGTACACGGCCACCGACAGCACTTTCTTGGCGCGCGCCTGGCCGATCACATAATCATCGAGGACCTGATTGATCTCATGCGGCGTGGGCAGCTTGGACTTGCCGTTCTCGCCCTTCTCCTGAATCTCCTCGCGGATGATGTCGTTGCACAGATCGACACACTCATCGCAAATGAACACCGACGGGCCGGCAATGAGCTTCTTGACCTCGTGTTGACTCTTGCCGCAGAAGGAACAATACAGCAGTTTCTCGTCTTTGCTCGGGGTCTTGTCGTCACTCATTGCTGAAATCCTGGCTCGCTTGCGGTGTTCGTACCGATGATATTAGACGCTGCGGGCCCAGACAACCACCCACAAACCGTCGGATATGGCCGAATGTGGCCGCCGTCACTCGGATGGATCGGCACGCGAGGTCAAAACCTGATCGATCAGGCCGTATTCCACCGATTCTTCGGCGCTCATGAAGTTGTCGCGCTCGGTATCCTCGGCAATGACGGATACATCCTTGCCGGTGTGGGCGGCGAGCAGTCGGTTGAGGCGTTCCCGGGTGGCGAGAATCTCCCGGGCGTGGATCTCGAAATCGGTGGCCTGTCCCTGGAACCCGCCCAGCGGCTGATGGATCATCACCCGCGAGTGAGGCAGTCCGTAGCGCTTGCCGGCCGCTCCGCCGGCGAGCAGGATGGCGCCCATGCTGGCCGCCTGGCCGATGCACAGGGTGCTGACATCGGGCTTGATGAACTGCATGGTATCGTAGATGGCCAGGCCGGCGGTGACCACGCCGCCAGGGCTGTTGATGTACAGCGAGATGTCCTTGTCGGGGTTTTCCGATTCCAGATACAACAACTGGGCCACGATCAGGTTGGCCATGTGATCCTCGATGGGGCCGACCACGAAGATCACCCGCTCCTTGAGCAGGCGCGAATAGATATCGTAGGCGCGCTCGCCGCGCGAGCTCTGTTCCACCACCATCGGCACCAGGTTGGCCTGAAGCGGCTGGGGCATTCCGATTTCGTCAATTCGTGACATGCGTCATCGTCTCCTTGGGGCTCAGCCCTGCTGGTTCATCATTTCCTCGAAGCCGTAGGGCTTCTCGGTCACCTTGGCGCGATCGAGAATCAGGTCCACGACCTGGTCTTCCAGCACCAGACCCTCGAGGCTGGTACGGGCTTCGGGATTTTTGCTGTAGTACTCGATCACCTGCTGCGGATCCTCGTAGGCCGAGGCCATGTCTTCCAGGGTCTCGCGGAAGCGTTCCGGATCGGTCTGCATGCCCTCGCTCTTGATCAGCTCGCCGACCAGCAGGCCCAGCTTGACGCGCTTCTCGGCCTCGTCCCTGAACAGTTCGTCCGGGAAGCTGTCGAGATCCATCTTGGCCGGATCCTGACCCATGTTCTGCGCCATTTGCAGTTTCAGGTTGCGGATCTCGTCGCTCACCATTGCGCTCGGGGCCGGCACCTCGTTCTTCTCCAGCAGCGCGGCCATCACCGCGTTCTTGACCTTGACCTTGATCTTGTTGGCCAGCTCCTTCTCCATGTTGGCCTTCACATCCTTGCGGAAGTCCTCGATCTCGCCGCTCTCGACGCCAAAGGACTTGATCAGGTCGGCATCCAGCTCGGGCAGCCGGGGCTCGGACACCTGCTTCACCTTGAGGGTGAACTGGGCCGTCTTTCCGGCCACCTCCTTGCCGTGATAATCCTCGGGGAAGGATACATCGACGGTTTTCTCGTCCCCGGCCTTCATGCCCACCAGGCCGTCCTCGAACTCCTTGAGCATGCGCCCGGCGCCCAGCTCGACGGCCATGTTCTCACCACTGCCGCCTTCGAAGGCCTCACCATCGATGCGGCCTTCGTAATCGACCATCACCTGATCGCCTTCACGGGCCTCGCGGTCCACCTCTTTCCATTCGCGGCGCTGTTCACGCAGCTTCTCGATCATCGTGTCCAGGTCTTCGTCGGTGATCTCGACTACCGGCTTTTCCACTTCCACCGATTCCAGCTCGACCTTCCCCACCTCCGGATACACCTCGAAAATGGCGGCAAAGCTCAGCGAGGATGTATCCTCATTATTGTCCATCGCCTCGATCTTCGGAGGGCCGGCCGGACGCACATCTTCCTGCACCAGCGCCTCGCGGTAGGAGGATTCGATCAGGTCACCGATCACTTCCTCGCGGACCGCGGGGCCATACTTCTGGCGCACGATACTGACCGGCACCTTGCCGGGACGGAAACCGTCGAGACGGATCGTGCGGCTGAGCTCCTTCAACTTCCTGTCGATGGCGCTGTCGACCTGCTCGGCCGGCAGCGAAATCGTCATTTTGCGTTGCAGGCCTTCGAGGGGTTCAATGGATACTTGCATGATAAAAACTCGTGATGATTGGGGGTGGATGAAGATGGTGCGAAAGGAGAGACTCGAACTCTCACGGGTTGCCCCACTGGAACCTAAATCCAGCGCGTCTACCAATTCCGCCACTTTCGCAGAAGCTGCGCCGGTGCGGACCGATCGCGGCACTACTGGCGTTTCGCCCGGGACTGCTCCGATCTATGGACAACTCCGTTGGCCATGCATTGATACGTCGGAATCGGCACCAACGGTCCGGCCGGTGATCCATCGGCCCGGCGTACCGGACGCCGGGCCTGAGCTGAATATGGGGTGGACGATGGGAATCGAACCCACGACCACAAGAGCCACAATCTTGTGCTCTACCAACTGAGCTACGCCCACCATATTGTAAAAAACTGCTGTACTGCTTGGCACGCCCGGCAGGATTCGAACCTGCTACCCTCGGCTTAGAAGGCCGATGCTCTATCCAGATGAGCTACGGGCGCAGAATAACCCAACCGATGCCGGGTTCGCATCCCTCCTCGCAAAATCCCCCGGAACAGTGCACACGCTTACCCGCGGACCGAACCATGATTCTAGCGGGTTTCGCACCCATTGATAACTGGTCGGGGTGGAGGGATTCGAACCCCCGACCCACTGCTCCCAAAGCAGTTGCGCTACCAGGCTGCGCTACACCCCGATCCGCCGATCGAGATCGACAAGGCGCGGTATTCTACGCAGATCGGCAAAACCCGTCAATCGGCCTTTTCCCGTCCTTCGGGTCCGCTGCCTGCGTGTGCAAAGCGCGGCTGCATCGGCGATAATGCCGTGGCCTTATGTCGACATCCAACACGGTCTTGCAGAAGCCACTCGCCTCGCCCTCTCCCGCCTCGGTCCTCCGGATTTTCCTGGTCATCGGCCTGGTGGCCGGGTTTCTGCTGGGTTGGCCGTTACTGAAAGGCGATGATCAAGGACAGGTCAACATACTCGCGGCGCTGGCCCTGCTGGCTCTGTTGCCGCTGCTCACGCTGCTGTTTTCCCTGTTCGCGCTGCTGCGCCACAAGGACCGGGGCATGGCCGCCCTGTGGCGCGCGCTGCCGTTTCTGCCCGCAACCTGGAAGCGGCAACTGAGGCGCTGGCGTGTGGCCGGAGAGGCCTTCTGGTGGCTGTTCTATGGCGGACAATGGCTGGCGGTGGGCTTCAGTGCCGGCAATCTGCTGGCGCTGGGCCTGTTGCTGCTGTTCACCGACCTGCATTTCGTCTGGCGCAGCACACTGCTCGATGCCGGCGACCTCGAACCGGTGCTGCGTTTCATCGCCACGCCCTGGTCGTTCTGGGACGCCGCGCAACCCTCTCTGGAGCTGCTGGCGCGGAGCCGGGATTCACGGATCGGGGATACCGCCGTGCCGTTGCCGCTCGGCAGCTGGTGGCCGTTCCTGCTCGCCGCCCAGCTCTGTTATGCGCTGATCCCTCGCCTGCTGCTGGCCTTCTGGGCGTCGCGATACCTTGAACGCCGCCTGCAGGATGGCGACCGGCCGCCCGGTTTCACCCAGGCAAAAGACAGCCCCCAACTGCCGCACACGGTCGAAGACTGGCCGGCGGAAAGCCAATGGCTGGATGCCGCCTGGTTGCCGGCCGCCATCGCCGAACGCCTGCCGCAGACCCCGCTGCCGATGGATGAACCGCCCTCCGACGGACAGCAACTGGTGGTGGTGGTGCGTGCCTGGGAACCGCCCATGGGCGAGCTGGCGGACCGGCTGCGATCACGGCAGGGGCTGTTGCTGCCGCTGGACTGGGAAGGCGAACGGCTGCGTCCGCTGCGCGCGCAGCACCTCGACGAATGGCGCCGCTTTGCCGCCGAGCTTGGGCCATGGCGCGTGCTGCGCTGGGAGCCGCCGCAATGACCCGCCCAGCCCTGCAACCCGTATTCGCCGTGGTCGGCCACCCCAACAAGGGCAAGTCGTCGATCGTGGCTGCACTGGCGCGCGACGACCGCATAGCCATCTCGCCGCGCTCGGGCACCACCGAACGCGCGGAGAACTGGATCTTTGAAAACAGTGGCGGCAGCTACCGCCTGGTTGACACACCCGGCTTCCAGCGTCCGCGCGCGGTGCTCGAATGGCTGCGGCAACACGCGTACAGCGCGGAACAACGCGCCCGTGCCGTGGCCGCCTTCGTGGACGACCCGGACTGCCGGGCGCGTTTCCCTGACGAAACCGAACTGTTGCGGCCGATCGTCCAGGGCGCGGCCATTCTCTATGTGGTGGATGGCTCCCGGCCCTACAGCCCGGACTACGAGGCGGAAATGGAGATCCTGCGCTGGAGCGGCCAGCCCAGCATGGCACTGATCAACCCGATCGAAAGCCAGGCGCATGTGGAGGAATGGGAGCAGGCCCTGCAGCAGTATTTCCGCCTGGTGCGGGTATTCGACCCGATGCAGCCGCGCCCCGAACTGCAGGCGCGGTTGCTGCAGGCCTTCGCGCACCTGCAGCCGGCCTGGCACGTGGAACTCGAGGCCATTGCACGCGCCATTGAGGAAGAGCCCGAACAGCGGCTGCGGGAGGCCGCCGGTCAGCTCGCCTTGTGGCTGGATGAAGCCTGCACACTCGACGCCTGCACTTCCGTCATCGACCGCACACTGATCCCTGTGGCCCGCAGCGAGGTGCAGTCCAGTTACCGCAAGGTTCTGGCCGAGGGAGAACGCAAGGCCTTCGGAAGATTGCTCCAGCTCTACCGTTTCAAGCAGACTGACCTGGAAGTACGCCAGCTGCAGCCGCCAGCGGATCTGCTGGACGAGAGCCAATGGCAACTTTGGGGCCTGAATCGCCGCCAGATCTATGCTGCGGCCGCCGGTACTGGTGCCGGAGCCGGCGCGGTCATCGATGCCGGTCTGCTCGGGCACAGCCTGATGGCTGGCGCGGTAATCGGAGGGCTTGCTGGCCTGGGCAGCGCCTGGCTGGGCAGCAACAAGCTCGAGAACACACGCCTGAGCCTGATTGCCGGAGGCCGTTGGCAAGTCTGCGCTGGCCCCCTTTCCGACCGCAATTTCCCGTTTGTGCTGATCGGCCGCTTTGGCTGGCTGCTGGCACAGCTGGAACGGCGCAGTCATGCCCGCCGCGAAGCCATACGGCTCGAACCGCCAGACTGGAAGCCGATCCTCGAGGACCTCGACGAAGCCGAGCGCAAGGCTCTGTTCAAAGCCTGCGAGCGGCTGTCGAAACAGAAGACCGTGGACAACCTGCAGCAGGTGCTGCTGCCGGTACTGCGCCGTTTTCGCAACACTGGCGAAGAAGCCGGCTGATCAGCCGCGGCGCCAGCGGGTGCCTTCCGGGCCATCCTCCAGCTGGATGCCGGCCTCGGCGAGCCGGTCGCGGATGGCGTCGGCGCGCGCCCAATCCCGGTTCTGCTTGGCCGCCGCGCGCTCGGCTACCAGTGCATCGATGGCGGCATCGTCCAGCGCCGGCTCACCGACCCCGGATTTGAGGTATTCGGCCGGATCCGCCTGCAACAACCCGATGATGCCGCCCAGTTGCCGCAACAGCCCCGCCAGGGCCGGCGCATCATCGCGCCCCTCGTCCTTGGACTTGTTCAGCACGCGCGCCAGTTCGAACAGCACCGCCAGCGCATCGGCGGTATTGAAATCATCACACAAGGCCTGTTCGAAACGCTCACGCCAGGGGCTTTCAGCCGGCGGCTCGCCGATGGCCACATCCAGCAACGCGGTGTACAGTCGTTCCAGCGCCGAACGGGCAAGGTCCAGCTGCTGCTCGGAATAGTTGAGGGGGCTGCGGTAGTGGCTGCCAAGGATGAAATACCGTATCTCCTCGGCACGGTAGACCTTGAGCACATCGCGCAGGGTGAAGAAATTGCCCAGGGATTTGGACATCTTCTCTTCGTTGACACGCACAAAGCCGTTGTGCATCCAGTAGTTGACGAAGGTTTCGCCGGTGCAGCATTCACTTTGGGCGATCTCGTTTTCATGATGAGGGAATTGCAGGTCCTGGCCGCCGCCGTGTATGTCGAAATGCGGCCCCAGCAACTCGGTGGACATGGCCGAGCACTCGATGTGCCAGCCGGGACGACCCGCGCCCCAGGGTGCTTCCCACTGAGGCTCGTCGGGCTTGGCTGCCTTCCACAGCACGAAATCCAGCGGATCCCGCTTGTTGGGGTCCACTTCCACCCGTTCACCGGCGCGCAGGTCTTCGAGCCGCTTGCCGGAGAGCTTGCCGTAGTCCGGGAAGCTGGACACCGAGAAATAGACATCACCGTTGTCGGCGCGGTAGGCGCAGCCGCGCTGGATCAGGCCTTCGATCATGCGCTGGATGCTGTCGATGTGGTCGGTGGCCCGCGGCTCGTTGTCCGGGCGCAGCACTCCCAGGGCGTCGGCGTCCTCGTGCATGGCCTCGATGAAGCGCTGGGTCAGCTGCTGGAAATCCTCGCCATTCTCCAGCGCGCGCTGGATGATCTTGTCGTCGATGTCGGTGATATTGCGGATATAGGTCACGTCATAACCGAGGTGACGCAGAAAACGGTACACCACATCGAACACCACCAGCACCCGCGCATGGCCGATATGGCAGTAATCGTACACCGTCATTCCGCAGACATACATGCGCACCCTGCCTTCGTCGATGGGCACGAAGTCTTCCTTGCGGCGGGTCAGGCTGTTGTGGATCTTGAGCATGGCGTCGGTAACGGTCGGTTGTACGGAAGCCGGCAGTGTACTGGAGGGCGCGTGAAAATGCATGAGCCGCTCCCTCAAAACGCTGCACCCGGCCCGACATATCGGTTAGAATGCGCGCCATTGGACAGCTAACGACACGGGATTGCCGAATGAAACAGCACATCAAGTCATTGTCCGTCGTACTGGCGGCCATCTTGTCACTTGTACTTTTTACCACTGTCAAAGGCGAAAAAAACATGAGCACTGAATCCAGCGAAAACCCGCAGGTGGTCATCGAGACCTCGGCCGGGAACATCACCGTCGAACTGGACGCAAAAAACGCGCCCAACACCACCGCCAACTTCCTGGCCTATGTGGATGACGGCTATTTCGACGACACCATCTTCCACCGAGTGATCCCCGGCTTCATGATCCAGGGCGGTGGCCTGACCGCCGACATGCGCGACAAGCCCAGCAACCGCGCGCCGATCGAGAACGAGGCCAACAACGGGCTCAAGAACGACCGCGGCACCATCGCCATGGCGCGCACCAACGATCCGCACTCGGCCACCTCCCAGTTCTTCATCAACCTCAAGGACAACGACTTCCTCAACTTCCGCAACGAGTCGATGCAGGGCTGGGGCTACGCCGTATTCGGCAAGGTGGTCGACGGCATGGATGTGGTGGACGCGATTGCCGCCATGCCCACCGGCAACAAGGGCGGCCATCAGGATGTACCGCTGGAGACGGTGACCATCAAGACCATCCGCCGCAAGTAAGGTGAACGGCGGCGAGATCCTGTTCGTCTCTGATCTGCACCTGGATCGGCAGCAGCCGGAACTCACCCGTTGCTTCATCGACTTCCTCGAGACCCGGGCCTCCCGCGCCCGGGTCTTGTACATTCTGGGGGACCTGTTCGAGGTGTGGCTGGGCGACGATGATCCGGCCGCGGAATTCGCCCCTCTGTTCGAAGCCCTCACCCGCTACGCCGAAAGGCATGATCTGTTCTTCATGGCCGGCAACCGTGACTTTCTGGTCGGCGAGGCGCTGGCCCGGCGCATCGGTTTCGACATCCTGCCCGACCCCTTCGTGCTCGACCTCGGTGGCGAGCCGGTGGCGCTGATGCACGGCGACCTGCTGTGCAGCGACGATGTGGACTATCTGGCGTTCCGCGCCCAGGTCCGCGACGCGGACTGGCAGCGGCAGTTTCTGGCGCAACCGCTGGCACAGCGGCAGGCCATCGCCGACGGATTGCGCGCGCACAGCCAGCAGGCGATGTCGGGCAAGGCGATGACGATCATGGATGTGAACCCGCAGACGGTGGCGCAGACGATGGACGCGCTGGGCGTGAACACGCTGATCCACGGCCATACCCACCGCCCCGGCATGCACCACGACGGCAAGCGGCAACGCATCGTGCTGGGCGACTGGAGCACCCGGCGCGGTCCCAGCTACCTGAGCTGGGACGAGGGCCGGTTTACTCTGACGGACCCTCGCTGCTGATCGACAAAGGGCCAGGCATGGCCTGACCCGGCCGCACATCGTCGGGATTGGCCGGGGGTGGTGAATAACGACGGTAGCCCTGTACCGGCTGCATCAGCGCTTCCGGCAACTCCACCTCGCGGTATCCCACCAGCTTGCGCGAACGCTGCTGGTCGTTGATCACGAACAGCGGAAAACCCGGTTCCAGGTAATCCACCGGGTACAGGAAATTGTTGGACATGTAACAGCTTTCGCGCACATCGGCCGGAATCCGCGGCAATGTCTGCTTGCCCTGCTCGGCCAGCAGCTGCTCATAGTCTTTGATCACCGCCGTAAACTCGGGCAGGAAGCCGGCCACATTGATGGAACGGCGGCACAGCTTGCCATCGGCGGTGAAGCGGTACTCCACCGGAGTGCCGCCGGCGATCTTCGGCGCATCCTCCAGCGTCTGGGCGCTGCGCCGGTGTTCGACAGTGAAATCCACCGGAGCGATGTCGCGAGGAGGTATCACCAGTTCGGTGCGGTCACCGCGATTGAAGCTGTGGATCTCCCGTGCCTTGCGGTCGAACAGAATATAGTCACCGCCGTCGCTGCCACCGTCGAGACGCAGCCAGTCATCACTGAGCAACATGCGTGAGCGGTAGGGTTCAACGCCCGGCTCGCTCTCCTCAAAGATCAGTTCGGTCATCGGGATCAGGCCTTCGGCAGCAGCCAGCGGCCGGGCCGTGACAGAAATCAGGACCAGCATCAGCAGGGCGATCGGTTTCAGCATAGGGCATGTTCCATGGCAGTCAGTTCGTCTTCGTCGAAGCCGGCCTGCAGCCGGGCGGGACGGTTGAAGGGGCCGCGCAGGCGGCCGAAATAATCGCGGATCAGCTGTTGGAAGGTTTCACGCGGCTCAAGTTCCCGCTGCGCACAACAAAAGTGGAACCAGCGGTTGCCGATGGCGACATGGCCGATCTCCTCGTCGTAGATCACCCGCAGGATATCCACCGCCCGGTCGTCCCCGGCCTGCCCGAAGCGCTGCATCAGCCCCGGGGTCACATCCAGACCGCGTGCTTCCATGACCCGTGGCACCAGCGCCATGCGGTGCAATACATCGTGCCGGGTCTTGCACACCATCTCCCACAGGCCGTTGTGGGCCGGCCACTGTCCGTAGTCATAGCCAAGATCGCGCAGATAGTCGCGGATCAGGCGGAAATGCCGTGCCTCCTCGTGGGCCACCCGCAGCCAGTCGTCGATGAACTCACGGGGCATGTCGCGAAAGCGCCAGGCCGCATCCAGCGCCAGGTTGATGGCATTGAATTCAATATGCGCGAAGGCATGCAGCATGACGGCCCGGCCCTCCGGGCTGCCGAGGCTGCGTTTCGGCGTATCACGTGGGTCCACCAGCTGCGGTCGCGGCGGTCGCCCCGGGGTATCTAGCGGCAACAGCGGCGCATCCGTATCGAGCACCCGTTCACCGCTCTGCCAGACCTGATGCAGCCGATCGACAGCCAGACACTTGTCCTGCGGGTCCTTGCACAGCAGGGCTTCCAGCAGTCCGGCGTAGATGCCCTCCGTCATCGGCGTTCGAGGCCGCGCATCAGGTCCGCGATGATGTCGTCTGCCGATTCCAGTCCGACGGCGACGCGGATCAGGCCGTCCTCGATGCCCGCGGCCTGTTTCTGGGCATCCGACAGCCGGCCGTGGGTGGTGGTCGCCGGATGGGTGATGGTGGTCTTGGTGTCACCCAGGTTGGCAGTGATCGACAGCATCCGGCAGGCATCGATGACCCGCCAGGCCGCCTCTCGACCCCCTTCGACCACGAAGGAGACAATGCCACCGGGCGCACTCTGCTGGCGCTGCATCAACTCATGTTGCGGATGCTCCGGCAGACCGGGGAAATACACGCGTTTCACCCGCGGATGGGCCTGAAGCGCCTCGGCGAGACGCTGGGCATTGGCGGAATGGGCCTTCATGCGCAGCGACAGGGTTTCCAGTCCCTTCAGCGCCACCCAGGCATTGAACGGGCTCATGCTGGGTCCCGCGGTACGCACCACGCCGTACACGCCCTCGCCGACCAGTGCCTCGCCACCGACCACCGCGCCGCCAATGATGCGCCCCTGACCATCGAGAAACTTGGTCGCGGAGTGGATCACCACATCGGCACCCAGCTTCAATGGTTGCTGCAGGGCCGGGGTGCAGAAGCAGTTGTCCACCGCCAGTAGCGCGCCCCGGTCATGGGCCAGTTCCGCCAGGGCCGCGATATCGGCCACTTCGGTCAACGGGTTGGAGGGCGTTTCCAGAAACAGCAGCCGCGTTTCGGTCCGCAGCGCCTGCCGCCAGGCTTCCAGATCGGTGAGGTCGACGAAACTCGTGTCGATACCGAACTTGCCGAGGTATTTTTCGAACAGCACGGTGGTGGTGCCGAACACCGAGCGGGAACAGACGATGTGATCGCCGGCCTGGAGATGGGCCAGGCACAGCGACAGAATCGCGGCCATGCCGGAGGCGGTGGCGACACAGCGGTCACCGCCTTCCAGCGCCGCCAGCCGCTGCTCGAAGCAGCGCACCGTCGGGTTGGTGAAGCGGGCATAGATGTTGCCCGGCTGTTCACCGGAGAATCGGGCCGCCGCTTCCGCCGCGGAGCCGAAGACAAAGCTGGAGGTCATGAACAGCGCTTCGCTGTGCTCGCCCTCCTCCGTGCGCCGGCAGCCGCTGCGGATGGCCAGGGTGTCGAAATCGAAATCGTCGCCGTGCTGATCGTTCATGTTCGGAAGCCTGAAGCAATCTCAAAGGTTCTGCAAGAGCCAGGCGGGTTTCTGGGCACCCAGCCTGACCTCGACCACCCGCCCGTCACGCACCACCACGAAGCTGGGAGTGGCCATGGCGTTGAACGCACGCGCCAGTTCCGGGTGCCGTTTCACATCCAGCTTGATCAGGTTGGGATGCTGCACACGCAGTTCGTCGATCTGCGGCGACAGCGCCTTGCATGGGCCGCACTGCTCGGAATACAGGTAATAGACCCGGCGGGCGGCACGACATCCCCCATCGATGGCCGAGGTGTCCGGTGCCGGCCGGCCGACGATGCGCCGCGCCTTGCGTGAAATCAGAAACTTCATCAGCAGGGCCAGCCCCACGGTGACCGCAACCACGGCCGCCATGCCGATCAGGGTTGTGGTGTCGGCGTCGCCCATCAGTGTTCGTTCATGCGGTCCACCACCGCCATGCCTATGGCGGAGACAACGAAGGTCAGGTGAATGATGACATACCAGAGCAGCTTGTCATTGGGCACCTGCGAGGCATTCATGTAGGCCTTGAGCAGCTGGATGGACGAGATGGCGACGATACTGGCGGCCACCTTCTGCTTGAGGCTGCCGGCGTCCAGCTTGCCGAGCCAGGACAGCTTGTCGGCACCTTCCCGCAGGTCGATTCGCGAGATGAAGTTTTCATAACCACTGAACATCACCATTACCAGCAAGCCGCCGACCAGCGCCAGATCGATCAGCGACAGGACCACCAGCACCAGTTCCGATTCAGTGGACTGGAACACCAGAGGGAAGAAGTGGATCAATTCCTGGAAGAACTTCATGGCCAGAATGATCAGCGCCAGCGACAGGCCGATATAGACCGGGGCCAGCAGCCAGCGGCTGGCGTAGAACAGGGATTCGATCAATTTTTCCATGAGAGTCGGTTACTGCAAAAAGCCGGGATTCTATCAGCTCATGGCGCCCGCTTCGATCAGTACCGCGTCGCCGACACGCAGCCGGCCGAAGAGACGGACGATGTCGTCGTTGCGCAAACGGATACAGCCGTGGGAAACCGGCTGGCCGATGCGTGCCTCGTCCGGGGTGCCGTGCAGGTAGATATAACGGGCCGCGCTGTCGCGGTCCCCGCCACGGTTGTGACCCGGCTGCAGGCCCTCCAGCCGCAGGATGCGGGTGGTGATCACATCCTCCACGCCGTCATGATCGACGGGCAGGCAACACGCCCCGGTAGCCTGACGACCACGAAAGACGCGGCCGGGCGGCTCGCCGTCGCCGATCTTCTCGCTGATGCGGTGCCAGCCGGTCGGCGTGCACAGGCTGCCTTCGCGTTCGCCCGGCCCGTTGGCGGCGGTGGATACGGGGTATTCGGCCAGCAGACGGCCATCGGGGGCATAGAGACTGAGGGTCTGGGTATCGATCCGCACATGGACCAGCTGCGGCGGCTCGGCCAGCCGGACCTGCGGCGGCAGTTCCAGCGCTTCGAGCGCCTGCCGCAGGCGCTGGCCGGTGCCGGAGCTCATGCGTTGTTGTGCAGCTCCATGCCCGCCTGCTGCGCCTGCTCGGCCTTTTGCTTGGCGGTATCACAGCGCACCGACTGGATTTTCTTCAGATAATCCTCGCTGATGTTCTCGGTCACATAGTGACCGTCGAAGCAGGAACAGTCGAACTGCTGTATGGCCGGGTTGCCCTTGCGTACCGCGTCGATCAGGTCATCGAGATCCTGATAGATCATCCAGTCGGCACCGATCAGCCGGCCCACTTCCTCGTCGCTGCGGTCATGGGCGATCAGTTCGTCCACCGCCGGCATGTCGATGCCATAGACATTGGGAAAGCGCACCGGAGGCGCGGCGGACGCCATGTACACCTTGCGCGCGCCGGCATCGCGGGCCATCTGGATGATCTGCTGGGAGGTGGTGCCGCGCACGATGGAGTCGTCCACCAGCAGCACGTTCTTGCCCTTGAACTCGATGTCGATGGGGTTGAGCTTGCGCCGCACCGAGCGCTTGCGCTGGGTCTGACCCGGCATGATGAAGGTGCGGCCGATGTAACGGTTCTTGATGAAACCCTCGCGGAACTTGACGCCCAGGTGGTAGGCCAGCTCCATTGCCGACGGGCGGCTGGTGTCGGGAATGGGTATCACCACATCGATGTCATGATCCGGCCGTTCGCGCAGGATCTTCTGCGCCAGCTTGACGCCCATGCGCAGCCTCGCCTTGTAGACATAGATATCGTCGATGATGGAATCCGGCCGCGCCATGTACACATGCTCGAAGATGCAGGGCGTCAGGCGGCCGAAATCGGCGCATTCGCGCAGATAGACCTCTCCGGCGGTGTCGATGTAGATGGCCTCGCCGGGCTTGAGGTCGCGCACCAGTTCGAAACCGCTGGCCTGCAGCGCCACCGATTCCGAAGCCACCATCCATTCGACGCCGTTGTCGCTCTCGCGGCGGCCATAGCAGACCGGGCGGATGCCATAGGGGTCACGGAATGCGAGAATGCCGCGGCCGGTCAGCATCGCCACCACCGCATAGGCGCCCTGGATGCGCTTGTGGGTGGCGGCCACCGCGGTGAAGATGTCATCCACTTCGAGGCGGAGCTTGCCACACTGCTGCAACTCGTGGGCCAGCACATTGAGCAGCACTTCGGAGTCGGACTCGGTATTGATATGGCGCAGGTCTTCTGCATAGAGATCGGCCTTCAACGCATCGGCATTGGTCAGGTTGCCGTTGTGGGCCAGCGAGATGCCGTAGGGCGAGTTCACATAGAACGGCTGTGCCTCGGCCGAGGAAGAGCAACCGGCGGTCGGATAGCGCACATGGCCAATGCCCATGTTACCCACCAGCTTGAGCATGTGGCGGGTATGAAACACATCGCTGACCTGCCCGTTGTCCTTGCGCAGGTGCAGCTTGTTGTGGTCACAGGTGACCATGCCGGCCGCATCCTGCCCGCGGTGCTGGAGGACGAGCAGGCTGTCGTAGATGACCTGGGCGACGGGGTGCTGGCTGACGATGCCGACGATTCCACACATGACGATTTTGGATCCCGGGAGGTTTAGAAACTGAATTTTCCGGCGAGGTCCGCGGGCATGATGTCGCGGATCCACAGGGCGATGTCCATGAAATAACCGACCAGCTGCGACTGCTGCCACCAGTTTTCCTGGGGCATCGGCGTGAGGCCGGCGAAGAGCACGATCATGGCGACGATGAGGATGCCGCGCGCCGCGCCGAAGATCATGCCCAGCATCTTGTCGGTACCGGACAGGCCGGTCTTGTCGACCAGTTGCGCAATCATGTAATTGACGATGCCGCCGACGATCAGGGTGCAGATGAACAGGATCGCAAAGGCCGCGGCCTGGGACAGGGTGGGCGACTCGATCCAGGTGGACAAGTAGCCGGCCAGCACCGGGTAATAGGTGACGGCAAGGAATCCGGCGACCAGCCAGGTGGCCAGCGAGACTGCCTCCTTGACGAAGCCCCGGACCAGGCTGATCAGGGTGGAGAGCAGGATGATCCCGAGGATCGCAATGTCAAACCAGGCCATGTATCGGTCCGTCAGCGGGCGGAGCAGGCGCCGATTCTAGCACGGCCGGGGCAGCGAAACGAAACCCGGCTAGCGGTCATAGCGCATCACCTGCCCCTTGATGTTGTACTTGGCGCGCAGCTTGTTGAGCGCCACCCGCGCCTTGTCGCGGGTGATGAACGGCCCGACGCGCACCCGGTAGAAGGTAGTCTTGCCCCTGGCGAACTTCTCGATGAACACCGCGCCCAGGCGCAGCTTGCGCACCCGGTCACGCAAGGCATAGGCCTTGTTGCGGTCGGTGAAACTGCCCAGTTGAACGATGAAGCTGTCGCCGCCAGCCGGTGTTTTTGCGGGCAGCGGCCTGGCCTCGGCCCGGGGCTCCGACCTGGGTTGGGTTTTGGGCTTGGGCTTTGGCGCGGCTACGGGTTGGGGTTCGGGTTCCGCTGCCGTGTCGTTCTCGGGCGCTGGAGCTTCAGGCCCTGCGTGATCCTGCTCGGCTGGAGAGACCTTGCGCTGCGCGGGAGTGGCCGCAGTCGAGGTGCCGGAGCCCTGTTCGCTGCCCGTCTCCCCGGCAGTCGCGATCTTGTCGGCCTCCGGCGTTGCTGCGGGCAGGGCCGTGGGCGGCGCGCTGGACTCGTCGACGATACGGGGCTGCAGGGGTTCGATGGCGTCGGTCTCGCGGCGCAGTTCGATCACCTTTTCCTCAACCTTGACCGGCAAAGGGATGATTTCCGGCGCTGGCGGTATGTCGACTTCCAGGGTTTTCTGCTCGGGGCCGGGTCCGTCGAGCAACATCGGCACGAAAATCACCGCCAGCGAGAAGATCACGGCCAGCCCCACCAGCCGCTGCTTGAGTTGTTGATCCATGTTCAGTATATGCAGGCCATCAGTCGCTTGGTTGCGTCCCGTTCAGGGCGCGCAGCACCGCCTCCACGGTCAGGAAGGAACCGGCGGCGAGTAGTATATCCTGATTGCCGAGCGTTGACAGCGCATGATCGAGGGCCGCGCGGGCGTTGCCGAAACGGGGCGTTGCGCCTGGGCGGCCCAATCGCTCGGCCAGCGCGTCGGAACCGAGACCGCGCGCGCCTTCCAGATCCAGCAGCCAGACCGCATCGACCGTATCGCCCAGGGCTTCGACAAAGCCGCGCGGGTCCTTGTCCTCGAGCATGCCCAGCAGCAGCACCCGGCGGCCGGCCTTGCTGCCTTCGAGAAACGCGGCGATGGCGCGGGCGGCATCGGTATTGTGGCCGACATCGACCCACAACCGGAACGGAAGTCCGTCGATCCGCTGCAGACGGCCAGGGTTGCTCAGTGATTCGAAGCCATGACAATCGCTGGCCTCATACAGCAGCCCCAGCGCTTCCAGACCGGCCAGCACGCCACCCAGGTTCCAGGCCTGATGCGCGCCCGTCAATGGCGAGCGCAGACTGCAGGACAGCCGCCGCCCCTGCCAGTGCAGGAGATCATCATCCATACGGTTCTGGTAGTCGCGCCCGGCCAGCCTCAGGTCACAACCGAGAGCCTCGCAGCGCTGCAGAATTCGGTCTACCGGCCTCGGGTCGTTGTACACGGCCAGTCCACCGGCGCGCAGGATGCCGGCCTTTTCGCCACCGATGGTCTCGCGGTCATCACCCAGCCAGGCCTGATGATCGAGTCCGATCGGAGTGATGTGGGCGAGGTCGGCATCGATGATGTTGACCGCATCGAGCCGCCCGCCCAGACCCACTTCGAGCAGCCCGAAATCCAGGCTTTCGGCGGCGCACAGCCACAGGGCGGCCAGTGTGCCGAACTCGAAATAGGTCAGCGGGATGTCGCCGCGGGCGCTGTCGATGGCGTCGAAGGCTTCGATTAACCGCTCATCGGATACCGGTACGCCGTCGATGCGGATGCGCTCGTTGTAACGCAATATATGGGGTGAGGTGTAGCTGCCGCAGCGCAGGCCGTGGGCCCGCATCCAGGTCTCGTAGGCGGCAACGGTCGAGCCCTTGCCGTTGGTGCCGGCCACGGTAATCACCCGCCCCGCAATCGCGGGTGCGCCCAGGCGTTGCCAGACCTCGGAGACCCGTTCCAGGCCCAGCTCGATGGCTCGGGGATTGAGCTGCTGTTGCCAGTCGAGCCAGCCGTCGAGCGTATCGAAACGCATGCGCTGACACCCGCTCAGCGTGAGGAGTTGCGTGGCCTGGCCAGCCAGATGAAGGGAAACACCAGTGGGCCGATCAGTGCGGCCAGCAGGCTCCAGAACACCGGATTGAGGCCCTTGCGCCGCGCCATGCGGTGCGCCAGAACGATGATCAGCAGACCGACCAGCAACAGCGCCACGCTGACGGCACCGGCAGGCATCTCAGGGCGCGGGCTGGTGCGTCATCATCGCGCACAGCGAAGCGATGCGGTCACGCATCTCGCGGCGGTCGATGATCATGTCGATGGCGCCGTGTTCGAGCAGGAATTCGCTGCGCTGGAAGCCTTCCGGCAGCTGTTCGCGCACGGTCTGTTCGATGACCCGCGGCCCGGCAAAACCGATCAGCGCGCCCGGTTCGGCGATGTGGATGTCGCCGAGCATGGCGAAGCTGGCGGATACCCCGCCCATGGTGGGGTCGGTGAGCACCGAGATGAAGGGCAGGCCCCGCCGTGACAGGCGGGTCAGCGCGGCGCTGGTCTTGGCCATCTGCAGCAGCGAGATCAGCGCTTCCTGCATGCGCGCGCCCCCGGAGGCGGAGAAACAGACCAGCGGGATGTTGTGTTCCAGCGCGGTGTTGACCGCACGCACGAATTTCTCGCCGACCACCGAACCCATGGAGCCGCCCATGAAACGGAACTCGAAGGCCGCGGCGACCAGGTCCACGCCCTTGACCGAGCCCTTGATGACGATCAGCGCATCCTTTTCGCCGGTGGCTTTCTGGGCGGCGCTGAGCCGATCCTTGTATTTCTTGTGGTCCTTGAATTTCAGCGGATCGCTGGATTCCAGATCCGGCGCGATCTCGCTGCGGCCTTCCTCATCGAGAAAATGCTCGAGTCGTCGCCGCGCCGGAATCCGCATGTGGTGGTCGCACTTGGTGCAGACATCCAGATTGCGTTCCAGCTCGGCACGGTAGATGATGGCGTCGCACTTGTCGCACTTGGCCCACAGCCCTTCCGGCACGTTTTTCTTGTCGTCGCTGCCGCTGGTGCGAATCGACGGCAGCAGTTTTTCAAACCAGCTCATCGCTCTTCATCCGGTCTGTTCAGGCATCCATCATGCCACGCATCTCGCGCAGCACGGCGGTCACCGATTGATTCATGGTGTCGGGGTCATCGCGGTGCAGCTCGATCTGGCGCACCAGTGCCGAACCCACGACCACGGCGTCGGCCACCCGCGCCACCGCCTGCGCCGTAGCGCCGTCCTTGATGCCGAAGCCTACACCAACCGGCAGACGGGAGACAGCGCGGATCTCGCCCAACCGTTCGGCCACCGAACCCACATCCAGGGTATTGGCGCCGGTTACGCCCTTGAGCGAGACATAATAGAGGTAGCCGGACGCACAGGCATCGATGGCGGCGATGCGTTCGGCGTCGGTGGTCGGCGCGATCAGGAAGATCACATCGATGCCGCGGTCCTTCATCAGGGCGCTGAATTCGGTCGCCTCCTCGGGTGGCAGATCCACCACCAGCACGCCATCGACACCGGCCTCGGACGCGGCTGTGGCAAAGGCTTCATAGCCCATCACCTCGATCGGGTTGAGGTAGCCCATCAGCACGACCGGGGTCCGCTCATCGTCCTCGCGGAAGGCGCGCACCGTGCCCAGCACATCGCGCAGGCTGACATGGTGCTGCAGCGCCCGTTCGTCGGCGGCCTGGATCACCGGGCCGTCGGCCATGGGATCGGAGAAAGGCACGCCCAGTTCGATCAGGTCGGCGCCGGCATCCACCAGATCGTGCATCAGCGGCAGGGTCCGGTCCGGTTGAGGATCGCCGGCGGTGATGAACGGAATCAGTGCCTTGCGGCCTTCTCCACGCAGGCGATCGAAGGTCTTCGCGATACGGCTCACAGCTCGATGCCCTCCAGCGCCGCCACAGTATGGATGTCCTTGTCACCACGGCCCGACAGGTTGACCAGGATGATCTCATCCGGCGAGCGGGTGGCGGCCAGTTTTGCCGCATGGGCCAGCGCATGGGAGGATTCCAGCGCCGGGATGATGCCCTCGATGCGGGTCAGGGCGTGGAAGGCGGCCAGCGCCTCGTCGTCGGTGACCGAATGGTACTGCGCACGGCCGGTCTCCTTGAGCCAGGCATGTTCGGGGCCGACGCCGGGGTAGTCCAGCCCGGCGGAGATGCAATGGGTTTCGATGATCTGCCCGTCCGGGTCGCTCATCAGGTAGGTGCGGTTGCCGTGCAACACGCCGGGCGTACCGGCGCACAGCGGCGCGGCATGGCGGCCGGTGTCGATGCCTTCGCCACCGCCCTCGACTCCGTGGATCTCGATCTCGCGGTCGTTGAGGAACTCATGAAACAGCCCGATGGCGTTGGAACCACCGCCGACGCAGGCCACCAGCACATCGGGCAGCCGGCCCGCGGCTTCCAGCATCTGCGCGCGCGCCTCGCGGCCGATGATGGCCTGGAAATCGCGCACCATTGCCGGATAGGGGTGCGGCCCGGCAACGGTGCCGATGATGTAGAAGGTGTCGTCGATATGGGTAACCCAGTCGCGCATCGCTTCGTTGAGCGCATCCTTGAGCGTGCGCGAGCCGGAGGTGACCGGCACCACTTCGGCGCCCAGCAGCTTCATGCGGTAGACATTGGCGGCCTGACGCTGAATGTCCTCGGCGCCCATGTAGACCACGCATTCCAGTCCCAGCCGCGCGGCCACGGTGGCGGTGGCGACGCCATGCTGCCCGGCGCCGGTTTCGGCAATGATGCGGGTTTTGCCCATGCGGCTGGCGAGCAGCGCCTGGCCAATGGTGTTGTTGACCTTGTGGGCGCCGGTGTGGTTGAGATCTTCGCGCTTGAGCCAGATCTGCGCGCCGCCGATCTCCCGCGACCAACGTTCGGCGTGATAGACCGGGCTCGGCCGCCCCACATAGTGCTGCAGGTCGGCGTCGAACTCCTTCTGGAAATCGGCATTTCGCGAGAAATGCTCGTAGGCCTCGTGCAATTCCCTGAGCGGACCCATCAGGGTCTCGGCGACGAACAGGCCGCCGAAACGGCCGAAATGGCCGCGGGCATCCGGGTAATCGTAGTAATCGATGGCGGGTTCAGCAGGGGTGGTCGGCACGAAATACCTCTTGGCAAAACTGTTGGATCAGAACGGCGTCCTTGACGCCTCTTTCCCGTTCCACGCCGCTGCTGACATCCACTGCCCAGGGGCGAACGGCACTGATGGCGCGCGCCACATTCTGC
Organism: Gammaproteobacteria bacterium; assembly: GCA_026989015.1. Taxonomy (GTDB): domain Bacteria; phylum Pseudomonadota; class Gammaproteobacteria; genus S144-22. The sequence continues at coordinate 51,290 of JALSKD010000016.1, read as the reverse complement.
GGGTTCAGCCCGCCGGCAAGAATCAGCGGATGGGGGAAGTCGGAAGGGATCCGGGACCAGTCAAATGTATCACCCGAGCCCCCTTGCCGTCCAGCCGCATGGCTGTCGAGCAGAAAGCCCCTGGCCTGCGGATGCCGGCGGGCGAAGACTTCGATGTCCGGGCTGTCGCCCATCGCGACGGCCTTGATGTAAGGGCGGCCCCAGCGGCTGCAGAATGCGGGGTCCTCGGCGCCGTGGAACTGCAGGACATCCGGTGCCAGCCGTTCGACGACCTCGGCCACGCGGGAAGCGTCATCGTCCATGAACAGGGCGGTAATCCCGACGAAGGCCGGCAACGCATCACGAATCCGCAACGCCTGTTCGATATCGATGCAGCGCGGACTGCGCGGGTGAAACACCAGACCCAGGGTATCGGCGCCGGCACGGGCCGCGATCAGCGCATCCTCGACCGTTTTCAGGCCGCAGATCTTGATCCGGGTGCGAAGTGGGGCAAGGTTCATGGGCGCTGATTCTACTCAAAACAGGCGCGGCAGTCGCTGTTGCTGGGGCAGATCGTAGGCTTCGGGGTAATCGGCGCGTACGAAGTACAGGCCGCCGGCCGGCGCGGTCATCGCCGCCAGCCTCCGGTCACGCTGCTGCAGTACCTCATTCAGCCAGGAAACCGGCTGCTCGCCGCTGCCAATGACCATCAGGCTGCCGGCGATGTTGCGCACCATGTGGTGCAAAAAGGCATTGGCCTTGATGTCGATACGGATGAATGTTCCTTCCCGCTCCACCCGCAGCCACTCGATCCGGCGGATCGGTGATTTCGCCTGACAGCCGGCCGCGCGGAAGCTGCTGAAATCATGTTCGCCGACCAGGGCTTCGGCCGCCTGGCGCATGCGCTCGGCATCGAGTGGCCGGTGCTCCCAGCAGCACTTGTCGTGGAAGATGGCGCTGGGCACCCGGTCATTGAGGATCAGGTAGCGGTAGCTGCGCGCGACCGCCGAAAACCGGGCATGAAAGTCAGCGCTCACCGGCACCGCCCAGCGCAGGCGGATGTCCCGTGGCAATCGACAGTTGGCGCCGAGCAGCCAGGCGCGTTCCGAGCGCTCGGCCCGGGTATCGAAATGCACCACCTGTTCCAGCGCATGAACGCCCCGATCGGTGCGCCCGGCACAGATCAGCTCCACCGGCTCATCGGCGACGAAGGACAGGGCCTCCTCCACCTTCTGTTGCACCGACGGGCTGTGCTTCTGGCGTTGCCAACCCCTGTAGGCCGAGCCGTCGTATTCGATGCCCAGGGCGATGCGGTTCATGCGCTGTTCACTGGATCACGAAAAAAGCCTGCTGCACAAGGCAGCAGGCTTGTTGGTGCGGGAGAAGCCGGGTTACTTGATCTGGTTGAGCAGATCGGTGGCTTCGGCCTTCTGATCATCACTGCCTTCCTCGAGCACTTCCTGCAGGCTGCTGCGCGCGCCCTCGGCATCGCCCATGTCGATGAAGGCCTTGGCCAGATCCAGCTTGGTGGCCACCTCATCGACATCATCGGGAAGCATCAGATCCTCGATATCGTCGGCGGCATCGGCGGCCTCGGCATCATCGTCGAAATCGCCCGGTGCGAAGGTACCGGTCTTATCATTGACCGAGGCACCCTCGACTTCATCGGCGGTTTCCGGCAGATCGAATTCACCGGTCATGTCGGCGGGACGGAATTCGGTAATGTCTTCCTCGGCGACATCCTTGACCGAATCCGTTTCCTCGGAAACATCGAGATCCACTGCCGCCTTGACATGACGGGTGCCTTCTTCCTCGACGCCTCCCTCGACCGCATCGGCCGGGGTCTGCATCAGCTCGGTATCCTGGATGGCTTCTTCCACGGATTCATCGAGCTCCAGATCCACATCCAGGGAGTCCGGCAATTCCTCGTCGGCGGTTTCGGAAAGTTCGGCCTCGAGAGACGCCAGATCGGTCTCGTCATCATCCAGGGACAGGTTCAGCTCGTCCTCGGCCATCGGCGGCACCTGACCCGGAATCGGGGCCTCCTCGGTTTCCTCGAGCTTGAGCTCACTCGTTTGCTCGAAGGCTTCATCGGCCTTGTCTTCCAGCTCGTCGGGCAGTTCGAAGCTGAGGGCATCGTCGTCATCCAGACTCATGTCCTCATCGAGCGAGAGATCCACCTCTTCGGACTTGTTTTCGGATTCTTCCGGCAGTTCCGGCACGACCAGCGTATCGGCGATATCCTCGCTTTCCTCGCCCAGATCGAAATCGGTGGCAAAATCGGTGGTGTCGGCATCGGCGCCCAGATCGAAGTCGGCGGTTTCCGGTTTCTCGTATTCGATCTTCACCGCGTCGGGATCGATGTTCTCTGCACCGGAGAACAGCTCCTCCTCGGGAGCGAGTTCGTGTCCCATGACCTGCACGCGATCCCAGAAACGATCGGCAGCGCCACCCAGGGAGTGCAGCTTGCGCGCCTCCTCGATGAAGGCGTCGCGGTTCTTGGTCGCATAATAGGTGTCGAGCAGTTTGGCGCGGTAATCGGCGCGTGTCGGGTGCTCGTCCAGCGAAGTCTTCAGCAGGTCCTCGGCATTGTCATAAAGGCCGTAGGCCAGATAGACATCCACCTCGTTGAGCACATCGTCCTGCTCCTCGCTTTCATCGCCCTGGGGCATCTCGTCGGCGCTGAGCACCGCGGTCTCTTCGAAGGAGGGTTCGTCGTCGAGGGAGACATCGTCGAGCAGTTCCTCGGCACTGTATTCCTCGGTTTCCACACCGAGATCGGAAGCGCTTTCCTCGACCGTCCGCTCGGTGAAGGGCTCTTCCGCCTCCGGCATCTCGATCTGCGTGGATTCGGTCAATTTTTCGGTTTCATCGACTTCCGGGATATGGATGGGCGTCTGGTCGTCATCGACGCCGCTGTCGGCCACATCGAGGGTGATACCGGTCTCCTCGTCTTCGGTCGATTTCTTGCGCCGTACAAACAACAACCCGAGCAGCAGGGCGAGTATGGCGCCGATGCCACCCAGCATCACCGGATCGCCCAGCAGGCTGTCCATGGACGGCAACATGTCCATCAGTCCGCCTTCGCCCTGGGGCGCTTCGCTGACGATGGCAGGTGCCGGCGGCAGGGCATTGTCAGTGGCCTCTTCGGACGGTGTTTCCTCGTCCGTCATGGTCTGATCTCCCGACAGGCCTTCGCCCGGCATCGCGACCGTGCCGTCGCCCGTTTCAGTGGCAGGCATTTCTTCCATCATGCCATCCTCGGCGGCCGGTTCCATCGGCTGCTGCAACATGTCTTCGCCGGCGGGCACGGCTTCCTCGGATGAGCCTTCCGCTGCCATGCCGTCTTCAGCCATGCCGTCTTCGGTCATGCCCTGTTCATCGGTCATGCCGTCTTGCATCGGCATCGTTTCGGCCGGGGACTCCTCGCTGGACGGCTCGGCCATCATGCTGTCGACCGTCTCTTCGGTGACCGCGGCCATTTCCTCGGCCATGCGGTCCTGCTCAGTGCCCGCAGTGTCGGGAGCGGGCTGCTTCTCGACCTCGGCGGTCACCGCGCTTTCAGGGGTGGCCTCGGCATTCTGCTGCAGCTGGGCCAGGGCCGGATCCTCGAGCTGCACCAGTTTCTGTTGCAGTTCCTCGAATTTCTTCAGCTGCATCTCGAGATCCTGAACCCGCGACTGCAGGTTGCTGTTCTCGAGGCGGGTCGCTTCCAGTTCTTCCTCGGCCAGGGCGAGCTGCTTGCGGATGCGGTCGATGTTTTCCGCCGTGGCGTCGTCCTTCATGCCGGCGGCATCCGATTCGCCCTCTCCGGGTGCCAGCAGACTGAGCTGACCGCCGGCTTCGGTGCTTTCAGCGGTTTCACCGGTCGGGGCCGCATCGGCCGCGGCCATCTCCGGCTGCGGTTCGGCATTGGAAGTCTTGCCGCTGACACGGGCCAGGTATTCATCCCACAGGCCGTTCTGTTCGAGCACCCGCGCATAGGCTTCCTTCTTGCTCAGGCTGCCAAATGCGTCGGCCTCGGGGATACGCAGCACCGCACCGACCTTGAGGTTGTTGATGTTGCCCTGCCCAAAGGCATCGGGGTTGGCCTGCTGCAGGGCGAGCATGATCTGGGCCATGCTGTGCTCGCCGTCCTTGAGACCGGAGGCAATGCCCCACAGGGTATCGCCCTTCTGGACCACGATGGTCTGATCCGTGGCGGTTTCGGTCTGAGGGGTGCCCTCATCGGCCAGATAAGCGCTGTCCGGGACATAGGCAATGCTGTCAGCTGCGGGCTCCGGCTGCTGGGTGGCTGCCGCTGGCGGCTGGGCTGCGGGCTCACTCAGTGCAATCGGCGCGGGCGCGGCAGGCTGTTCGGCCACCGGCTCCGGCGAGGGTGCGGGAGCCGGTGCTGCGGGCGCCGGCTGCTGGGCGAACACGGGCGGGTCGAGCAGAATGGTGTATTCGCGCAACAACCGTCCCTTGGCCCAGTCGGCCTCGACCAGGAAATTGAGGAACGGCTCCTTGACCGGTTGCTTGGTGGTCACCTGGATGCTGGCCTGGCTGCCGTCATCGCTCTTGCTCACCTTGAAGCGAAGCTGGGAGAGAACGGCCGGGCGTTCGAGCCCCGCCTTGCGGAAGGCATCCCGGCTGGCGAGGCTGACGAGCAGATCGTCGATTTCACCGGGGCGCGCGGAGACGACCGGTATCTTTGCCTTGAGGGGTTGATTGAGGTAGGAATCGACTTCGATTTCGCCAAGTCCCAGCGCCAGGCTGCTCAACGGGAAGACCAGCAGCCCGATCCAGAATGTAATGATGAGTCCCAATTTTCGCACGATGTAGTCTCCCAAACTCCCCACCGGATTATTGTTTGCCGCGCGGTATGCGAACGGCGATTGCCGCAGCGTACCGAAGCGTTTCAAGAAAACACTTTCACAAGTGATCGCAACTATAGATTACAAAACAGATTTTAGCAAAAATTCAGCGGCCGACCGATAAAATGCCAGCCAGCCATTGCGCACCGAGTCGGCCACCAGCCAGAGCTGGAGCCTCGCGGGGTCGCCTTCGGGCTGCTGCAGATGGCTGATCCAGCACGCACTGCCCTGCTGGCAATGGCTGCGCGGACTGACTGCCTGATCGCTGACCCTGAAGCCTGTATCGGCCAGTTTCCGTGATACCTGATCAATTTCGGCCGGGTTGTTCAGATCCGCGGACACGGCGATGGCCAGGCCGTGAAAGGCGGGCGCCAGCAATTGCTGATGCCCCAGGGGCGGAGCCTCATCACCGATCAGCCGGCGCAATTCGCCGGTGTCCGGGCCCGGCAGCGGCAACAGATTGAAGGCCAGTGGCTGCGGGAACACGCCGGCTTCGATGTCGCGGCTGTTGAGCAGCCCGATGGTCTGCGCCGCCAGGTCATCGACACCCGCCTGCCCGAGGTGCATGGCGGACAATACCGACACCAGATGAAGGGCCGTCAGCCCAAAGCCCTGGTGCAAGGCCCGCACCACAGGCAGAACCGTGGCCACATCCGCCGCCGGCAGCTTGATGAAACCGCGGTCGGGCAGCTCCTGTTCCCTCCCGGGCACGAACAGCGGCGCATCGACGGACAGTGGCAGGTGGCTGATCACCGGGCATTCGGCATGCTGCAGCAGATCGGCCAGTTCGGCATCTTGCTCCAGCAAGAGCACGCCGCTCAGGTCTTCGAAATCAAAAGCCTGCTGGTCTTCCAGGCTGAGGTAGCTGTCGCCATAGGCGATGCGGTTGCCGATCCGCTCTTCCCGATCGAGCAGAACGAGCGAATCCGGCGCGACGCCGGATTCCTGCAGTTGCTCGAGCAGGGCCTCGGCCAGAGGCCCGCCGGCATGGGTGATTGCCAGGCGCGCGCTCATCGCCCGTTGCGCTCGAGCAGGATGCCGAGCATGCGGCGCAACGGTTCGGCAGCACCCCACAGCAACTGATCGCCGACGGTGAAGGCGGCCAGGTAGTCGTCGCCCATGGCCATCTTGCGCAGACGGCCGACCGGTACATCGAGGGTGCCGGTGACCGCCGCCGGTGTCAGTTCACGGGCGGTGATGTCACGGTCATTGGGCAACACCTTCACCCAGTCGTTAGCGGAGGCCAGCAGCTCGTGGATCTCGTCCATCGGCAGCGGCCGGCGCAGCTTGACGGTGAGTGCCTGCGAATGGGAACGCATGGCGCCGATGCGCACACAGAGTCCGTCGATGGGGATCAGGTCGTCGCCACGGCCAAGGATCTTGTTGGTTTCGACGCCCCCCTTCCACTCCTCCTTGCTCTGCCCGTTGGGCATCGGCACATCGATCCACGGGATCAGGCTGCCGGCCAGCGGCACGCCGAACTGGTCGGTGGGGAAGGCGTCGCTGCGCATGCGCTCGATGACGCGCCGGTCGATCTCGAGGATCGAGGCCGCCGGGTCGCCGAGGCGGTCGGCCACCGCATCATGGATGCTGCCCATCTGCGCGATCAGTTCGCGCATGTTGCGCGCCCCGGCGCCGGAGGCGGCTTGGTAGGTCATTGCGCTGATCCATTCCACATGGTCGTTCTGCAACAGCCCGCCGAGGGCCATCATCATCAGGCTGACGGTGCAGTTGCCGCCGATATAGTCCTTGCCGCCGGCATCCAGCGCACGGTCGATGACGGCGCGGTTGACCGGATCGAGCACGATGACCGTGTGATCCGCCATGCGCAGGCTGGAGGCGGCGTCGATCCAGTAGCCCTGCCAGCCGGCGTCGCGCAGCGGCTGATAGACCTGGCGGGTGTAGTCACCGCCCTGACAGGTGACGATGGCGTCCATGCGCATGAGCGCATCGATATCGTTGGCGTCCTGCAGCGGCGGAATGTCCTTGCCGATGTCGGGGCCGGTCTGACCGACCTGAGAGGTGGTGAAGAAAACCGGCTCGTCGATGCGGGAGAAATCGTTCTCTTCGCGCATGCGCTGCATCAGCACCGAACCGACCATGCCGCGCCAGCCGATGAATCCTACTCTGTTCATGATCAATGCTCCTGGTTGCGCAGGGCCTGTACCACGGCGTCGCCCATATCGGCGGTGCTGACACTGCTGCCGCCGTCGGCGATGTCATCGGTGCGCAGGCCCTGATCGAGCACCGCGCTGACCGCCAGTTCGATGCGCTCGGCCAGATCGGGACGGCCCAGGCTGTAACGCAGCATCATCGCCACCGAGAGGATGGTGGCCAGCGGATTGGCCCGGTTCTGCCCGGCGATGTCCGGCGCCGATCCATGGATCGGTTCGTACATGCCCTTGCCGCTGGCGTCCAGCGAGGCCGACGGCAGCATGCCGATGGAACCGGTCAGCATTGCCGCGGTATCGGAAAGAATGTCCCCGAACATGTTCTTGGTGACCATCACATCGAACTGTTTGGGCCACTTGACCAGCTGCATCGAGGCATTGTCCACATACATGTGGGTCAGTTCCACCTCGGGATAATCGGCACTGACGCGGATCATCACTTCTCGCCACAGTTCGGAGACTTCGAGCACATTGGCCTTGTCCACCGAGCACAGACGCTTGTTGCGCTTCATCGCCACATCGAAGGCGCTGCGCGCGATGCGTTCGATCTCGTGCTCGGCATAGACCAGCGTGTTGTAGCCCTCGCGCTCGCCGTTTTCCCGCTCGCGGATGCCGCGCGGCTGACCGAAATAGATGCCGCCGGTCAGCTCGCGCACGATCATCAGGTCGAGGCCCGCCACGATCTCCGGCTTGAGGCTGGAAGCGCCGGCGAGCTGCGGATAGAGGACCGCGGGTCGCAGGTTGGAGAACAGCTGCAGCGCCGAGCGCAGACCCAGCAGACCGCGTTCCGGTCGCAGTTCACGCGGCAGAGCGTCGTATTGCGGGCCACCGACGGCGCCCAGCAGCACCGCATCCGCTTCGCGGCACAGGGTCAGCGTGGCATCGGGCAGCGGCTGGCCCGCGGCATCGTAGCCGGCGCCGCCGACCGGTGCGCTTTCCAGTTCGGCGGCGAACCCGTATTCATCGCGCAGGCAGTCCAGCACCTTGACCGCCTCGGCGACGATCTCGGGCCCGATACCGTCACCGGGCAGTATGGCAATCTTGGTCATCGTAATGTCTCGGTAGGTCGAAAAATCAGACCGCCGGCCGGGATTTCAGCCAGGGGTGTGTTGCATAGTACCGCTGCTCGAAGGCACGGATCTCGTCCGCGTGCTGCAGCGTGAGCCCGATGTCATCGAGCCCGTTGAGCAGACAGTACTTGCGGAACGCATCCACTTCGAAGGCCAGCGTCTCGCCGGCGGGCGTCGTCACCTGCTGCCGTTCCAGATCGACGGCCAGGCGGTAGTCCTCCCCGGCGGCGGCCTCGGTGAACAGGCGGTCGACCGTCGCCGCGTCGAGCACGATCGGCAGCAGGCCGTTCTTGAAGCTGTTGTTGTAGAAGATGTCGGCGAAGCTGGGCGCGATCACCGCGCGGATGCCGAAATCGGTCAGCGCCCAGACCGCGTGTTCGCGCGACGAACCGCAGCCGAAGTTCTCCCGCGCCAGCAGAATCTCGGCACGGTCACGGGGCGGGCGGTTGAGTACGAAGTCGGGGTTCGGCCGCCGCGAGGCGTTGTCGATTTCGGGACCGCCCGGATCGAGGTAGCGCCAGTCGTCGAACAGGTTGGGGCCGAAGCCGCTGCGTTTGATCGACTTCAGGTACTGCTTGGGGATGATTGCATCGGTGTCCACATTGGCGCGATCCAGCGGCGCCACGATGCCGGCAAAGGGGGTGAACTTTTCCACGGAGTGTGCCTTTTCGGGTTATTTTTCGGCCTCGTCGGCCTTCTTGCTGATGGCCTCGCCGGCCTTCTCGATGTCCTTGCCCAGGCCCTTGATGGTTTCGCAGCCGCCCAGGGCGAGCAGAAAGGTCAGGGTCAGGATCATTGCCAGGGTCTTTTTCATCACGGGTTCCTCGGTTGGGGTCAGAGCGAACGGGCGTCGGTGAAATGTCCGGTCACGGCGGCCGCCGCAGCCATCGCCGGCGACACCAGATGGGTGCGCCCGCCCTGGCCCTGACGGCCTTCGAAATTGCGATTGGAGGTGGAGGCGCAGCGCTCACCCGGCTCCAGCCGGTCGGCATTCATCGCCAGACACATCGAGCAACCGGGTTCGCGCCATTCGAATCCGGCCTCGATGAAGATGCGGTCCAGCCCTTCCGCCTCGGCCTGGGCCTTGACCAGTCCGCTGCCCGGCACCACCATCGCCTGGCGGACATTATCCGCCACCTTGCGCCCGCGGGCCACCTCGGCGGCGGCACGCAGGTCCTCGATGCGCGAATTGGTGCAGGAACCGATGAATACCCGGTCCACCGCGATGGATTCGATCGGCTGGTTGGCGTGCAGGCCCATATACTCCAGCGCCTTGCGCATGCTGTCGGCGCGCACCGGGTCGGCCTCGGCGTCCGGGTCCGGCACCCGCGCCCCCACCGGTGCCACCATCTCCGGCGAGGTACCCCAGGTGACCTGTGGCTCAATGCCCGCGGCATCGATGACGATCTCGCGGTCGAACACCGCGTCGTCGTCGGAATGCAGGGTCTGCCAGAAGGCCACCGCCTTGTCCCAGTCCTCGCCCTCGGGGGCGAAGGGACGGCCGCGCACATAGTCGATGGTGGTCTGGTCGCAGGCGATCATGCCGGCACGGGCACCGGCCTCGATGGCCATGTTGCAGACCGTCATCCGCCCTTCCATCGACAGGTCGCGAATCGCCTCGCCGGCAAACTCGATGGCGTAGCCGGTGCCGCCGGCGGTGCCGATCTCGCCGATGATGGCGAGCACGATGTCCTTGGCGGTGACGCCCGGCCCGACCCGGCCCGCGACGGTGATGCGCAGGTTCTTCGATTTCTTCTGGATCAGACAACCGGTGGCCATCACATGCTCCACCTCGGAGGTACCGATGCCGAAGGCCAGCGCCGCAAAGGCGCCATGGGTGGAGGTGTGGGAATCGCCGCAGACCACGGTCATGCCGGGCAGGGTCGCGCCCTGCTCCGGACCGATCACATGGACGATACCCTGGCGGCGGTCGTTCATCGGGAATTCGAGCAGACCGAAGCGCGCGCAGTTGCGGTCCAGCGTCTCGACCTGAAGACGCGCGACCGGATCGGTGATGCCGGCGGCGCGGTCGGTGGTCGGCACATTGTGGTCGGGTACCGCGAGTATGGACTCCTTGCGCCAGACCGGGCGGTGGGCCAGTTCCAGACCTTCGAAGGCCTGCGGCGAGGTCACTTCGTGCACCAGGTGGCGGTCGATATAGATCAGCGCGGTGCCGTCCGGCTCGCTGCGCACCACATGGTCATCCCAGATCTTGTCGTAGAGTGTCTTGCCTGCCATTTGGGGTTCGCTCGTTCGGTAGTGTGCGGGAGAGTCTAGCGGAAGGCCTATGATAACTCTAATTCATATTTTTCATGTTTATGATAAACTTATGGAATCATGGATACTGCCAATCTCCAGGCCTTCGTCGCCGTGGCCGACTGCGGCTCCTTCTCTCTCGCCGCCGAGCGGCTGTTTGTCACCCAGCCGGCGGTGAGCAAGCGCCTGCGCCAACTGGAAGAATCCCTCGGCAGCCGATTGATCGACCGCCGCGGCCGGCACATGCACCTAACCCAGAGCGGTCAGGCATTGCTGCCGCGGGCACGGCAGATCCTCAAGGAACTGGACGCGCTGAAACAGCACATTGCGGAACTGGAAGGCAGCCCCATGGGCCGCCTGAGCATGGCCACCAGCCACCATATCGGACTGCATCGCCTGCCACCGGTGCTGCGCCGTTTCCGCGAACACTATCCGGAAGTCACGCTGGACCTGCATTTCATGGATTCGGAACTGGCCTGCGGCCGGGTCGAACAGGGCGAGCTTGAACTGGCGGTGGTCACCCTGCCGTTTCGCCAGCACGACCGGCTCGACTACCTGCCGGTATGGGACGACCCGCTGCAACCGGTGTCAGCGCCAGAACACCCGCTGTGCCGCCGGTCGCGGCTGGATCTGGACGACCTGACCGACCATCCGGCGGTATTGCCCGCCCACGGCACCTTCACCCGCGAGGCCATCGAACAGGCGCTGCAACCGGTGCGCGAACGGCTGATCATCGACCTGGAAACCAATTACCTGGAAACCATCAAGATGATGGTATCGGTGGGCCTGGGATGGAGCATCCTGCCGCGCAGCATGATCGACGACAGCCTTGCCGCCCTGCCCCTCGAAGGCTTCGACGCACGACGCTGCCTCGGCGTGGTCCGCCACCGGCAACACAGTGCTTCGCGGGCCGTGGAGGCGATGATCGGGGAACTGCGGGCCGTTTCCGACTGGCACGCCGACTGATTTTTGGCTAGAGTCAACATTCGAGCCAACCGCACAGGGACAGAACCATGAAAGCCATCCAGCCGATCTTCCTGCTGCTCGTCAGCCTGCTGTTTGCCGGTCTGGTCCAGGCCGCAGGCGTCGAACGCGGCCAGTTCACCACGGCTGTCGTCGACCGCGAACCGGTGGATGAAGTCATCGAGGTCGGACCGGAGCAGGACCGGATCACCTATTTCACCGAGTTGCGCGACCTGACCGGCCACCAAATCACCCATCAGTGGATGTACGACGACAGCGTGATGTTCGAAAAGACCTTTTCCATCGGCGGACCCCGCTGGCGCGTCTGGTCGAGCAAGAACCTGCGCCCGGAGTGGACCGGCACCTGGGTCGTCAACACCCTGGACGACGACGGTACGCTGCTGATGAGTCAGAGCTTCAACCGCAAATAGCCCTGGATCATGCCCCCGCGTGCGCCGGCGGCTCCCGCAGGCGCAGCGACACGGCAAAACCCAGCAGCGCGGCCAGCGCCGCGCCTAGAAAGGTCGTCATCGGCGACACCGCATCCCACAGCGTACCCGCATAGAGACTGCCCACCGCGCCACCGGCACCGAAACTGACCGCCGCATACAGGGCCTGGCCGCGGCCCCGGTGGCGGGGAAAAAAGTCGTCGATCAGGTGGATGGCGCTGGCATGGAACATGCCGAAGCTTGCCGCGTGCAGCGTCTGCGCCAGCAACACCAACGGCAATACATCCGGAAACAGCGCCATCAGCGTCCAGCGCAGTGTCGCCAGCACCAGCGACAGACTCAGCCAGAACCGCGCCGGCCGCCAGGCAAACAGCCGGTGCATGTACCAGAACAGCAGCACCTCGGCGAACACCCCCAGCGCCCACAGCAGACCGACCTGACCGCGGCCGTAGCCGAAGCCCTCCATGTAGAGGCTGTAGAAGGTGTAATAGGGGCCGTGGCTGGCCTGCATCAGAAAGCAGGAGAGCAGCAGCGCCACCACCGCCGGCTGGCGCAGCACATCAAGAATATGCCCGCCATCTCCGGCACGGTGACGCTGCTCCTGCACCGGCAGGCTGGACAGCCAGATGGCCGCGAACAGGCCCAGCAGCACCCAGGGCAGCGCATCGATGCCGATGCGCTGCAACACCACCCCCAGCAGGCTGACGGTGACGATGAAGCCCAGCGACCCCCACAGGCGGATACGGCTGTAACGGTGCTTGTGCGGACCGAGCCCGGCCAGGGTCACCACCTCGAACTGCGGCAGGGCCGCGTTCCAGAAAAAGCTGAAGGCCAGCATCGACAGCAGCACCATCCCGTAGCGGTCGTACCACAGCAACGGCAGAAAACAGAGCAGGGCCAGCAGCGAAGTGAGCTGCACGATGCGGATATGGTAGCCGGTGCGGTCGGCGATCCAGCCCCACAGATAGGGCGCCACGATCTTGGTCAGCGCCAGGGTGGACATCAACTGACCGATCTGCAGCGCGGAAAAACCGAGGCTTTTCAGATAGACACTCCAGAACGGCACCAGCGCCCCGAGGCTGGCGAAATAGAAGAAATAGAACTGAGAGAGCCGCCAGTAACGCGCCATCGGGTTGTTCGCAATCGGGAAGGCGGATCAGCGGCGCGGCCGGCGGCCGCACCGCGAACCGCGCCGCCGTCCCTACTCGATCTCCTCGATATAGGTACGCCCGATCGGCGTTTGCACATAGCGTTTCTTGCCCTGCGCATCCCGGGTCCAGAAATAGTAGTAGCCCTTGGCCGGTTCCGAGGTCACCTTGCCGTCACGCACGACCCAGCTCTTCACATGCTGGCCGTCGGCATAGGTCACGCGGTAATTCCCCTCCAGCCAGGTCACGCCGATGCGCGACAGCTTGTTCTGCTGCTCCTCGCTGCAACCGACGAGCAATAACAGAAGGGCACTCAGCAGGAAGACTCGTTTCATGACAACCTCCATCAGGGTTTGGCCGGAATCACCGGTGTTTCGCAGAGCACATCGCCGTTCTGGGCACGGTGGCGCAGGTAGTGGTCCATCAGCACGATGGCGAGCATGGCTTCGGCGATGGGGGTGGCGCGGATGCCGACGCAGGGATCGTGCCGCCCCTTGGTGACGACTTCCACCGCCTCGCCGCGCAGGTTCACCGAACGCCCGGGCAGACGCAGGCTGGAGGTGGGCTTGAGGGCGATATCGACGAGGATGTCCTGACCCGAGGAGATGCCGCCCAGCACGCCACCCGCGTGGTTGGAGAGAAAGCCCTCGGGGGTGATCTCATCGCGGTGTTCGGTGCCCTTCTGGGCCACGCTGGCGAAGCCGGCGCCGATCTCCACACCCTTGACCGCGTTGATGCTCATCATGGCGTGGGCGATGTCGGCGTCGAGCCGGTCGAAGATGGGCTCGCCCAGCCCCGGCGGCACGCCCTCGGCCACCACGCTGACCCGAGCGCCCACCGAGTTGCCCTCCTTGCGTAGCGCGTCCATGTAGGCTTCCAGCTCCGGCACCTTGTCCGGGTCCGGGGCAAAGAAGGGGTTTTTGCCGACGGCCTCCCAGTCCTTCAGTTCGATGGCGATGGGCCCCAGCTGCGACAGGTAGCCACGGATGCGGATGCCCAGCAGTTCGGCCAGGTATTTCCTGGCGATGCCGCCGGCGGCGACGCGCATCGCGGTTTCCCGTGCCGAGGAGCGGCCGCCGCCGCGGTAATCGCGGAAGCCGTATTTCTGCGTATAGGTATAGTCCGCATGGCCGGGCCGGAAGCGGTCCATGATGTCGCTGTAATCCTTCGAGCGCTGGTCGGTGTTGTGGATCAGCAGCCCGATGGGCGTACCGGTGGTGCGTCCCTCGAACACGCCGGAGAGGATCTGCACCACATCGCCCTCGCGGCGCTGGGTGGTGTGGCGCGAGGTGCCGGGCTTGCGCCGGTCCAGGTCGCCCTGCAGGTCGGCCTCCGACAGTTCAAGCCCCGGCGGGCAGCCATCGACGATGCAGCCGATGGCCGGGCCGTGGCTCTCGCCAAAGGAAGTGACGACAAAGAGTTTCCCAAAACTGTTCCCGGACATGGATGAATCTCTGCGGATGAATCGGTGGTTGCGCTACAATCGCACGGATGGCGCATTCTACCAAACAACTCGGCACCGCGTTCATCTGGGGCGGGTGGATCATCTTTTTCATCGTGCTGGCACTGGTGTTCCAGCGCTACCTGGACGGCGAGTACAACCCCAACCGCGAGCTGGAAACCCGCCGCACCGACGCCTACGAGGAAATCGTGCTGCGCCGCAACCGCCAGGGACATTACCTGCTCAACGGGCAGATCAACGGCAAGACGGTCACCTTCCTGGTCGATACCGGGGCCACCACCACCAGCCTGCCGCTGTCCTGGGCGAAGCCGCTGGGCCTGCCGATCGGGCCGCGTTTTCGGGTCTCCACCGCCAACGGCACCGCGGACGCCTATCTGACCACCATCGATTCGCTGAAACTCGGCGACATCGAGTTCCGCGATATCAAAGCCAGCCTCAACCCGGGTCTGGATGACGATCAGGCCCTGCTCGGCATGAATGTGATCAAACAGATGGACCTGCTGCAGCGGGGCGATTTGATGGTGTTGCGCAAATACCGCCCGTGACCCATCGACCGATAATAACCGTACTGAATCAAATGTTAGGTTTTTGTTAGAATTCCGTGCGAACCGGCCCGGAAGGCTGTGTTCTAATTCGGCGTACAGGGCAAGCCGAGCAGTGCCTGCCCCGCACACACACTTGTCAATCATCATCCAACAGAGGAACGACTCATGGATCACACTGCAAAGAAAGTCACCGGCGCCACTCTGGCCGCCACCGCCGCCCTGATGTTCGCCGTGGCCCCGATGAACGCCAATGCCGCCGCCCACAAGGCCGGCAAATGCTTCGGCATCAACAGCTGCAAGGGCCAGACCGCCTGCGCCACCGCCACCAACGCCTGTGCCGGCCAGAACGCCTGCAAGGGTCAGGGCTGGGTCAAGGCCACCAAGGCCGAATGTGACGAGAAGGGCGGCAAGTTCGAAATGATGAAGAAGTAAAGACCTCGTCCCGAACGGAACAGGCACCGCCCCTTGGCGGTGTCTGTTTTCGTCAACTCGTCATTCCTCATGGACACACCCTTTCTTGGCTTCGGCCTGGGCCTGCGGCCCGATCACTACGAAGACATCCTCGAACTCAAGCCCGAGGGCATCGACTGGTTCGAGATCATTTCCGAAAATTTCATGGTCGAGGGTGGCAAGCCGCTGCGCTATCTCGACCGCATCCGTGCCGACTACCCGATGGTCATGCACGGCGTATCCCTGTCGCTGGGCAGCACCGACCCACTGGACCGCGACTACCTGCAGCGGCTCAAGGCGCTGGCCGACCGCATCGAACCGGCCTGGTTCTCCGATCACCTGTGCTGGACCGGCGTCGATCACCAGAACCTGCACGACCTGCTGCCCCTGCCCTATACCGAAGACACGGTGCGCCATGTGGCGGATCGCATCGCCGAGGTGCAGGACTTCATCGGCCGGCCGATGCTGATCGAGAACCTCTCCAGCTACATCACCTGGCGTGACGACGAAATGACCGAGTGGGAATTCCTGACCGCCATCGTCGAGGCCGCCGACTGCCACATCCTGCTGGATGTGAACAACATCTTCGTCAGTGCCTTCAATCACGGCTTCGATCCGCTGGACTACATCCGCGGCGTACCCGCCGAACGGGTCTGGCAACACCACCTCGCCGGACACCAGAACCAGGGCAACCTGATCATCGACACCCACGACGAACCCATCGTCGACGGCGTCTGGGCGCTCTACGAACAGACCGCCGCCCTGCTCGGACCGGTATCGACGATGATCGAGCGCGACGCCAACATCCCTCCGCTGAGCGAACTGCTGGAAGAACTGGATCAGGCCCGGCGCATTGCCGCCCCTTACTACCGCGACGCATCATGAACGACCGCCTGCGCCGGCTCCAGCTCGCCTTCAAGGCCTACCTGCAGCAGGACGATGAAGCCATCCTGCGGCATGTGGTGGACAGCGAGCAGGCCCGCGCCGAGCACCGGCTGGCCGCCTACTGGAATGCCTACCGCCTGCGGCTGATCGAATCGCTGGGCGAGGACTTTCCACTGCTCCAGCGCCACCTGGGCGAGCCGGCCTTCGAGGCGCTGATCCTCGACTACATCGCCGCCCACCCGTCGCGCCACCGCTCCATCCGCTGGGTCGGACAGGACCTGCCCGCCTTCCTGCGCCGGCGCGGCAGCGAACTCGAGGCCGAGCTGGCCGATTTCGAATGGTCGCTGGGGCTGTGCTTCGATGCCCCCGAAGCCGATGGCCGGGCCGGACTCGACGACATGGCCCCCATCCCGCCCGAGGACTGGCCGTCCCTGCGCTTCGTCTTCGACCCCTCGCTGCGCTGGATCGACCCCTGGTGGAACAGCGTGGCCATTGCCCAGGCGCTGCAGGACGAACAGCCCCCACCACCGGCGGAACGCGGCAGCTATCCGGTACGCTGGCTGCTGTGGCGGCAGGACGAACAACTGCACTGGCGTTCGCTGGAACCGGCCGAGGCCTGGGCGGTGGAAGCCGCCCACGGCGGCGCGGCCTTTGCCGAGCTGTGCGAAGGCCTGCTGGAATGGCACGGCGAGGACAGCGCGGCCCTCGCCGCCGCCGGCTACCTCAAGCAATGGCTGCACGACGGCCTGATCACGCGCATCACTCGCTGAAGCACGGGCACAGAAAAGGGCGACCCGATGGGCCGCCCTCCGCACACGAAAGCCGGAATCAGGCCCGCGCCTTGAGCGCCGCCTCGACCCGTGCCGCATACTCGGCATCGGCCCGCGCAAACTGCTCCAGCATCCGCTCCTGCACCGAAGGACTGGCCTGTGACAGTCCTTCGGCGATGGCGCGAGCCAGCCCTTCGCGCTGCGCATCGTCCATCCACCGGAACAGGTCACCGGCCTGGCTGTAGTGGTCCTCGTCCGCGCCGACCGGATAGCGGTTCACCCAGGCCTCCTCCTCCAGCGGCATCGGTGGCTCGGCCACCCGCGGCTCGGGCACCGGCGCGCCGGCATTGATTCCGTCATTGGGATAGAAATTCACCCCGCTGCCCTGGTTGTTGCCGCCGGCCACCGGGCAGCCGGCCATCGCGCCGTCGCGCTGGTAGTGGTGCACCGGGCAACGGGCAGCGTTCACCGGCAGCTGGTTGGCATTGACGCCGACGCGGTAGCGGTGCGCGTCCTGATAGGCCAGCAGGCGGCCTTGCAGCATCTTGTCCGGCGAAGCACCGATGCCCGGTACCAGGTTGCTCGGCGCGAAACAGGCCTGCTCGGTCTCGGCGAAATAGTTCTCCACATTGCGGTTCAGCTCCAGCCGCCCCACCTCGATCAGCGGGAAATCGCCGTGCGGCCAGATCTTGGTCAGATCGAAGGGATTGATGTGATAGTCCCGCGCCTGTGCCTCGGTCATGATCTGCACCTTGGCCGTCCAGCTGGGGAAATCGCCCCGGTCGATGGCCTCGACCAGATCCTGTTGCGCGCCGAAGGGCGGCATCGCCGCCGCTTCCTCGGGACTCAGGTTGCGGATGCCCTGGTCGGTCTTGAAATGCCATTTGAACCAGAAACGCTCGCCCTCGGCATTCCAGAAACTGAAGGTGTGCGAACTGAAGCCGTGCATGTGCCGATAACTGGCCGGTATGCCCCGATCGGACATCAGGATCGTCACCTGGTGCAGCGATTGCGGGTGGTTGGCCCAGAATTCGTACATCGCCGCCGGATCGGGCAAATTGCTGCGCGGGTTCTTCTTCTGCGAATGGATGAAATCCGGGAACTTGATGGCATCGCGCAAAAAGAACACCGGCGTGTTGTTGCCCACCATGTCGTAATTGCCCTCGGCGGTGTAGAACTTGACCGCAAAGCCGCGCGGATCCCGTGCATAGTCGCTGGAATCCTGGCCGCCGCCGACCGTGGAAAACCGCACGAATGCCTCGGTCTGCTCGCCTTCGCGCTGCAAGAAATCGGCAATGGTCCATTCGCTCATCGAGCGGGTCAGGGTGAAGGTGCCGTAAGCGCCGGTGCCGCGCGCGTGCACCACCCGCTCGGGGATGCGCTCGCGGTTGAAATGCGCCAGCTTCTCGAAGGTATAGTGGTTGTCCCAAGTCAGCGGGCCGCGCGGGCCTGCGCTGATGCTGGTGTCGTCGTCGGGCACCGGCGATCCGGTGGCGGTGGTCAGAAGGGTGTTCTTGCTCATGATGATTCTCCGGTGATTGGACAAAGGCCGGACAGGCAGTCACGGCTCGGGAATCATCCTCGCAAGCGCAGTGTTATATGTAAAAACGATTATTTCTATGTTATGGATCGTTAAGAACTATCTATCATCGCCCGCCTTCGGCAGCGTGGGCGTCACCGGTTCGATGGCCTCACGGTCCACCAGATCCCAGCCATCGGCATGACGGTAAATCCGCTTGCCGCGGTCGGGGTAATCCGCCACATCCTGCTCCAGACGCTGCCCCATCACCAGAAGCTCCAGATCCTCCTCCCCGTCATTGACAAGGGTATGCGCCGCCTGACCGGCCGGCAGGCCAATGAAATCCCCCGCGCCGACCGCGTACCGTTCGCCATCGATGCGCGCCGTACCGGAACCGGCAAGAATGTACACGCACTCCTCCTCATGCCAGTGCATGTGGTATTCCGTCGCCTCGCGACCGGGCGCCACCGTCACCCGGTGGACACCGATACGGCGCAAGCCCACCGCATCGCCCAGCGACCGGTTCAGACGCACCGCGTTGGGGTTGAGAAAATGGGTCTTCACCTTGCCGGGCATCGATGCGATGTCGGCGGCGGTCAGCAGCCAGGGACAGTGTTTCATGAGCTCCTCCCGGACAAAGAAGCTCAGACTAACCCGACCCGCCCAAGCCTTCAATGGAGAGCCGGGCGTCCATCTGCCGCAAGCAAGCGGGGAAGGCGTCCCCCGTTATCGGCCTACAGCTGTTGTCATCCAGCCTCGGCTTTACCAAAGCCGCGAAGAAACCAAAAAAGCCCCGCATCCAGCGGGGCCCCTATGACACGCTCAGCAAGCACGATCAGCTGCCGGTGGCTTCCACTTCATACAGCTCGGTGGTCGCAAAATCCGCGGTCACCTTGATTTTGATAAACCGAGCGGTTTGATTGGGCTGTAATTCGCACTCTATGGCGCCGCTGCCAATGCTGCTGGAAGAACATGAGATGCTTCCTGCTCCGAAGCCATAGATGTTCACCTCCGCGTAGTTCGTGTCATCGTCGGACAGCAGGACACGAAAGCCTTTCACCTGCACGCCACCCATGAGACTGATGCTGGTATTGTTCGTATACAGCTTGATATGGCTGACGGCATAGCTCTTGTCGAAGGTGATCTTGACTTCATCGCCCTCCGCACCGCCTTGCCAGAAATTGGTGGTCGATGTATCCCCGTCGATGACAAAGCTTTCATTGCCTGAATAGCTGGATGTCACCATCGCGCCATTGGCCGCGGCCGCAACATTTTTTGGCGTCGTGGTGCCCGGTGAAGGGTTGCTGCCGCCCGTATCATCGTCCGATTTCGATGAACCGCCACCGCAGCCTGTCAAAGCCACGGATACCAGGAGAATTGAAAGTAAGATGTTACGCTTGAAAAGATCCATGATCCCTCTTCCCTTTACAGAAATGTTGAAAGTGAATGTACTGCCCGGACCGCATCCACGGCCCGCCGGAAATGCTATCACAACCCATTGCGGAATGGTCCTGACACAGGTATACACGCAGCACATAAGCGATCAACGGAGCGCTGGCATCACCCCAGCCAGCCCAGCCGCTCGACGGTCCAGTACAGGCCCATGACGGCAATTCCGAGGGAACCGGGAACCACCACCCAGCGGCGATAGCGCGCCTCGTCACGCATGATGCGGTGCACCGCGAGCCAGGCCAGGCTGATGACCGCAAGCTGGCCGAATTCGACACCGATGTTGAAGGAAACCAGCGCGGTGACGAATTCGTTTTCCGGCAGGCCCAGCTCGGTCAGCACCCCGGCAAAGCCCATGCCGTGCAACAGGCCGAACAGGAACACGATGACCACCCGCCAGGCGTGGAGCTGGCGGGTGAGGATGTTTTCGATCCCGACATAGGCAATGGACAGGGCGATCGCCGGCTCGACCACGGTCGATGGCAGGTCGATATAGCCGTAAATGGACAGCGCCAGGGTGATGCTGTGGGCGACGGTGAAGGCCGTCACCTGCCACAGCAGCGGCTTGAGTCGGCGCGACAGCAGGAACAGCCCCAGCACAAACAGGATGTGATCCAGCCCACGGGGCAGGATGTGGACGAAACCCAGCTGCAGATAATCGGCCGCCACCGCGGTCCAGGCACGGGGTTGCACGACCCGGTCGAGCGCATATTCCGGGCTGGGTTCCCCGCCGGTGAGCCAGTAGCTGACCGGCTCTTGCTGGCCCGGCTGGGTGAAGCTGATGACCGAATCCCCATAGTCGGCGGCATAGGACCAGCGCACGCGGGCCGCACCCTCCGGCAGAATCCCCTGATAACGGATCAGCGACTTGCGCGACAACCGGGTATCGCCCACCGGCGGCACTTCGATGCCCCGATAGCGCCATTCCAGCAGCCGCCATTGCCCATCACCGCTGTCCGCCTCCAGCCGCAGCCCCTCCGCATAGCGCTCGGCGAACCCGGCAAAGGCCTGCGCGATGGCCTCGGGCGGCAGCCCGCGCAGATGGTTGTACTCGCCGGCTCTTGGGGAATCGTTGGTATTGCGGTGCTTCGGGTCGATGCCGGCCAGCAGGGCCTCCGCATTGGTCTGGATGCGCAGCTTGACCGTTCCGCCGGGCTCAAAGGATACTGTCGCCAGCGCAGGCCGCAGCTGATGCGCCGCCAACGGTCCGGCAAGGCCGACAAGACAGAGGAATACAACGAACAGATGAACAGGGCGCATGGGATTTTCCGGGGAATAACGGGTGTGGCAAGATGGGGGCTGGTCGCCATCGCATGGGCCGCAACGGCACAGGCCCACGACTTCTGGCTCGAGGCGCATCCATTTTATACGCCGGTGGGACAGCCTGTCGATGTTTCGATCCATGTGGGCGCCGACTTCGTCGGCGACAGCCTGCCCAACATCCGCAACTGGTACGAAGACTTCTCGCTGCACCTGCCCGGCGAATCACGCCCCATGCCCGGCGCGCTGGGCGACGACCCGGCCGGCCGTTTCATCCCCGACCGCCCCGGCACCTGGCTGGTCACCTACCAGAGCACCTTCAGCTTCGTCGATATCGACCCGCAAACCTTCCGCAAGTACCTGATCATGGAAGGGTTGGACAATGCCCTCGCGCTGCGTCGCGAACGCGGAGAGGAAAACCGGCGCGGGCTGGAGCGCTACCAGCGCCACAGCAAGGCCCTGGTGCAGGCCGGTGATGCCTTCACCCTGGATGCCTCCACCCTGGCCGTCGGCCAGACCCTGGAGATCGTCCCCGAAGTCAACCCCTGCCGCCTCAAGCCCGGTGACCGTCTGACGGTGCGGCTGCTCTACCGGGGAAAGCCGGCCGAGGACCTGCTGCTGATCGCCTTCACTCGCGGCGCACCGGAGGAAAAACAGCAGGCGCGGACGGATGCCGAAGGCCGGGTGAGCATCACCCTCGACCGCGCCGGTGACTGGATGCTCAAGGCGGTCAAGATCCTCCCCTACTCCAGCGACAGCCTGGACCCGAACGCCGAGTGGCAGAGCCACTGGGCCAACCTCACCTTCTCCCTGCGCTGAGCGCCTCAGCCGTCTTCAGGCAGCCCGCTCAACACCGTAATCCGCCTTTGGCGGCAGAGCATCGTCGAACATCCCCAGCCGCTGCAGATGCGGCTTCATCGGCTCGAAATCGAACTCCGACAGCAAGCGGTCGAGGCGGCGTTCGCAATCGTCCAGATTATTGTAATGGCGGAAGCGGGACAAACGGCTCAGGCCGTCCACACGCGGCTGAGCCGGATCGATCTCCCAGGGATGCAGATAGAACACGAAGGGCGTGCGGGCACGGTTCAGCGCACGGTAGAAATGGCGGCTCAGCGCATAGGGGTAGAGGCGGAAATACCCGCCTCCGGCCACCGGCAGGGTCTGCCCCAACAGGCGGTAGGTGGACAACGGAAACTCCACCAGCGAATGCCCCTGCGGCGTGCGCAGACGGTGCGGCCGCTCCGGTGAACCCTTGATGCCGTAGCGGTCATGCACCACTGGAAAGATGCTTGAATCGTAGATGAACCCCGCCTCGGCGAGGATATCCAGCGCCCACAGCGACTTGCGGGTGATCGAATAGCTGGCGGCGCGGTAGCCTTCCACCGGCTTGCCGGTGATGTCTTCCAAGAGGGCCTTGGAATCCCGCGTCTCGCGCGCGAACACCTCCGGCGTCTGGCTGTAGATCAGCTGGTGGCTGTAGCCGTGGCTGGCGATCTCGTGTCCGCGCGCGTCGATTTCGCGGATCAGCTGCGGAAAGCGCTCGGCGATCCAGCCGAGCACGAAATGGGTCGCCTTCACCTGATGACGGTCGAACAGATCCAGCAGGCGGCGCACATTGTCCTCCACCCGCGGCGCTATTCCGTCCCAGTCCTCCGGCCGGATGCGTTCGGCCAGCGAAGCCACCTGAAAGTAGTCCTCGACATCGATGGTCAGCACATTGCGCATCGCGATGGTCCCTTGAGCTGCGTAAAACCGCGATGATAAGGCATTGCCCGGCATCGTGCGTGACCGGGTTCACCGACCGGGCATCCGGGCGGGACAAGCCACGCCCGGGACCGGTTCACAGACGCTGCTTGCGCAGGCGCAGGGCGTTGGTGACGACGGTGACCGAGCTCATGCTCATGGCGGCGGCGGCGATGATGGGGCTGAGCAGGATGCCGTAGAAGGGGTAGAGCACGCCGGCGGCGACGGGGATGCCGAGCACATTGTAGATGAAGGCGCCGAACAGGTTCTGCTTGATGTTGCGCAGGGTGGCACGCGACAGGGCGATGGCGTCGGCTACGCCGTTGAGGGAGTTGCGCATCAGCGCGATGTCGGCGGATTCGATGGCCACATCGGCGCCGCTGCCGACGGCGATGCCGACATTGGCCTGGGCCAGCGCCGGGGCGTCGTTGATGCCGTCGCCGACCATCGCCACCTTGCGGCCGCGGGCCTGCAGTTCGGTGATCTTGCCGGTCTTGTCTTCGGGCAATACTTCGGCGATGACTTCGTCGATGCCGACGCGGTCGGCGATGGCGCGCGCGGTGCGGGCGTTGTCGCCGGTGAGCATGATGACGGTGAGTCCCAGGCGGTGCAGGCGTTCGATGGCCTGTTTCGAGTCTTCCCGTGGCGGATCGGAGATGCCCAGCAGGGCGACCAGCCGGCCATCCTCGGCGAGGTAGATGGGGGTTTCGCCGGATGCGGCCAGCTGCTCGGCGCGGGCTTCGCTGTCACCCAGATCAACGGCCTGCTGCTTCATGAACCGTGCGTTGCCGAGGATCAGGCGGTGGCCGTCGCGTTCGCCCTCGACGCCGAAGCCGGAGACGGCCCGGAACCCTTCGACCGCCGTGGCCTCGATACCCCGCTCACGCGCCGCTTCGAGTATGGAGGCGGCCAACGGGTGTTCGGAGCCGGTTTCCAGCGCGGCGGCGCGCTGCAGGGCTTCGCTCTCGTCGAAGCCGGGCTGCGGCAGCAGCGTGGTCAGCCGTGGGCGGCCTTCGGTAACGGTGCCGGTCTTGTCCACCACGATGGTGCCGAGCTGGCTGGCGCTTTGCAGGGCTTCGCCATTGCGGATCAGTACACCCATCTCGGCGGCACGGCCGACGCCGACCATGATCGAGATGGGGGTGGCCAGGCCGAGCGCGCAGGGGCAGGCGATGACCAGCACGGTCATGGCCGAGACCATGGCGTAGGCAAGGCTGGGTTCGGGACCCCAGAGGTACCAGACGATGAAGCTGATGACGGCAATGGTCACCACCACCGGCACGAAGATGGCGGCCACCTTGTCCACCAGGCGGCCGATTTGCGGCTTGCTGGACTGGGCCTGGCGCACCAGCTCGATGATGTGGGCGAGCGCGGTGTCCTTGCCGATCTTGGTGGCCTTCATCAGAAAGCTGCCGGAGGTGTTCAGGGTGCCGCTGTAGACCGCATCACCCACTTTCTTGGAGACCGGCATGGGTTCGCCGGTAAGCATGGACTCGTCCACATGGGATTCGCCCTCGAAGATTTCGCCGTCCACCGGGATGCGTTCGCCGGGACGGATGCGAATGGTTTCCTCGAGGCCGATTTCCTCCACCGGCAGGTCGATCTCCTCGCCGTTGCGGATGACGCGGGCGGTGGCCGGTTGCAGGCCGATCAGGTGCTTGATGGCTTCGGAGGTCTTGCCCCGTGCCTTGGTTTCCAGCGCGGAGCCGAGCGATACCAGGCCGACGATGATGACCGCGGCATCGAAATAGGCGTGCCGCGCCAGGCTGGGCAGGCTGTCGGGAAACAGCACCACCACGGTGGAGTAGAGCCAGGCGGAGCCGGTGCCCAGCGCCACCAGAGTATCCATGTTGCCGCGCCCGGCGCGCAGCGAAGCCAGTGCTCCCCTGAAAAAATGTCCGCCGACCAGGGTGAGCACGCCCAGCGTCACCAGACTCAGGAACATCCAGAAGCCCGGGGATTCCTCGATCTCCGGGAACAGGCCCAGCGCGCCGCCGATGAACATGGCGGCACCGATGCCGCCTGCGACGAGGGCGCGCCACCACAGCTTGCGGTATTCCTGAAGCTCCAGGTTTTCCTTTTCCTGCTCGTCTTCCAGGCCGCGCAATTCGGCGGCATCGTAGCCGGCCTTTTTCACTGCAGCGATCAACGCATCGGCATCCGCGGTTCCGGTCACCGTGGCGGTGCGCTCGCCCAGGTTGACCGTGGCTTCCTCGACACCGGGCACTTCCTTCAGCGCGTTCTCGACGGCGGAGACGCAGCCGGCACAGGCCATGCCGGCGATGGAGAGGCGGATGGGTTCACTCATCGGGAATACTCCTGGGTCAAAAACGCATCATAACCGGTCACTGTACATAAGCAATCCATGATATACGCTATGAATTGCCCAATACCATCGGAATCAGTTGCTGATAGGGTACATAGCCCTCGATCTTCTGGCCGTTGGACTTGAACAGGGCCGGGGTGCCGGTGACGCCCACTTCATTGCCCAGACGGTATCCCCGGTCCACCATTGCCGCGGCCGCGCAATCGGGATCGGGCAGGTCGCCCGCCATCTGCTGCTTGGCGATGCTCATGGCTTTCCGGCGGTCCTGGGCGCACCATACCTGTTTCAGCGAAGTGTATCCGGGCCCGGCGGCACCGCCACGGGGAAACGGCAGATAATGCACGCTGATGCCGGCCTTGTTCAACTCCGGAACCTCTTTGTGCAGCTTGCGGCAATAGGGGCAGGTGGTGTCGGTGAATACGGTCAGCACGGCCTTCTCCTCGCCACTGGCCGGATAGATCACCTTGTCCTTCTGCGCCACCTCGGCCAGTTTGTCGGTCACCGCCGCGCGCTTGGCGGTTTCGGTCAGGTTGGCGCCGGTCTTCAGGTCCACCAGTTGGCCCATGAAGATGTAGCGTCCGTCCTCGGTGAGGTAGCCGATATTGGCGCCCAGACGGGTCTGATAGATGCCCTTGACCGGCGTCTCCACCGCCGGTGGCACCGGCTGTCCCAGGCGTTGTTCCAGCAGCCGGGTCACTGCGCGCTTGCCCGGTTGCAGCTGGGCGCTCAGCGATTGCGGCTGGTCGGGCGCGTCGGCGCGGGGTTCACCGCGGCTGGCCCAGCGCTGGTAAATCTCCTCCGGCCAGAGTGATTGCACATAGGCGATGACCGCATCGATGTCTTCCTTCGACAGCCTGTCCCCAAATGCCGGCATGGTTCCGCCCACCGGCTTGCCGCCGTTTTTGACCGTGCCGCGCAGCAGGGCCAGGTCATGATGCCAGGCATGGCCCTTGCCGTTGATGGGGGGCGGCGGATAGACGCCGTTGTCATCGGGGGTTTTCCAGTTTTTCGTGCCCTCGCCCTTTGCACCATGACAGGAGGCGCAGTTCTGCGCGAACAGGTCTGCGCCCTTTTTCACCTGCTGCTCACTGTACCAGCGCTCGGCCGCCTGCAGAGGTTGCACCGCCAGCCACAGCAAGGCGGTGGCGCTCAATAATCTCGTTGCTGTTTTCATCGTGTTCTCCTCTTGTGTACGGGGTTATCCCAGCGTTCCCAGCCAGGGAAAGGTTTTCAGGATCCATATTGAAAAATCGGTCAGATAACCGGTGATCATGGCGATTCCCATCAGGATCATCAGCGCACCGGCAAGGCGCTGCAGCCACAGACCCTGGGTCTTGAGCCGCTGCAGGCGCCGAATGAAGCCCTCGGTAAACAGCGCCGCCAGCATGAACGGAAGTCCGAGCCCCAGCGAATAGAACGCCAGCAGGGTGGTGCCCTCGTTGACCAAGCTGGAGGTGGTGGCGCTCAGGGTCAGGATGGCGCCCAGTATCGGGCCAATGCATGGGGTCCAGCCGAAGGCGAAGGCCAGACCGAGCAGGTAGGCGGCCAGCCCCGGGCCGCCCGCCAGTTGCCCGTGATAGCGGCGGTCGCGCTGCATCCAGTCGAAACGGACCAGGCCGGAAATGAACAGGCCGAACAGGATGATGATGATGCCGCCGACGGTGTTCATTTCGGCGCGCCAGGCCGCCAGCCATTGACCGATGAAACTGGCCGATGCGCCAAAGGCAATGAACACGGTCGAGAAACCGAGCACGAAATTGAAACTCAACAACAGGGTGGACAGGCGT
The DNA here is from genome assembly GCA_026989015.1 of Gammaproteobacteria bacterium. Taxonomy (GTDB): domain Bacteria; phylum Pseudomonadota; class Gammaproteobacteria; genus S144-22. Next base: position 24,202 of record JALSKD010000016.1, on the reverse strand, counting down.
TCGCGCAGACGGCGGCCCTGACCCTTGCCTCGTGCGGATACACCACCGATCCAGGAGACATAGCCCGGCACCAGTGGCAGCACGCAGGGTGAGAGAAAGGAAATCACCCCGGCACCGAAAGCCGTGAACAGGCCAAGCAGCGACAATTCCATCACGGCCTGAACACCCCGGCCTTGACCTGCAGTTCGCGCACATACTGGATCACATGCTCGACATCCTCGGGGGAAACCTCCAGCGGAGGCATGTCGCCCTTGTTGTCGTGATGGGCCTTGACCCCGTTCTTGACCGCCAGGTGAAACGCCAGGTTGGCGTGACGCCCGGGCGCGTAGATGTCGCGCAGCAGTGATGGCCCCTGATCGGTACCGGCGGCACCCGCGCCGTGGCAGGTCTGGCAATTCTGGCGATAGACGACAGCGCCCTTGCGCCCGTCACCCACGAAACCGGGCGGTGGCAGATGCAGCGGATTGGCGCCGGCCGCCCGTTCACCACGCTCACAGCCGCTCAGCAGACCCGCAGCCAGCAGCGTCACGATCACCCATCGAATCCTCATGTTCATGACTTGTGTACCTTGATTTCAGTATCGACGCCCGGCACCCGCAAACGGCGCTGACGCCACCATCCCCAGGCTACTGGCAGCAGGGTCAGCACGCCCAGAGCCAAAACGGACAGCCCGGCAAACACCCGGTCGCCCGCCGTCATCGCCCCGCCCACATGGGCCAGCAAGAAACTGCCCGGCAACAGGCCGATCACCGTTGCCAGCAGGAATCGCCACAGGCTCAAGCGGGTCACACCGGCCGCATAGCTGGCGAGATCGAAGGACACAAAGGGCAAGAGCCGGGCAATCAGCACCACGACCATCAGCCGGTTCTGGTCGTTCCAGCGCTGCCAGGTGGCAAAGCGTCCGAGCCGCGACTCCACCCAGTCGGCCGCCACATGGCGCGCAATCAGAAAGGCCAGAACAGCGCCCAGCGTCGCTCCAATCACGACATAAAGCATGCCCCAGCCGTGGCCATAGAGTGCGCCGGCGGCCAGTGCGACGGGCGCGCTGGGTAGCGGATTGAGCACCACGGCCAGCATCATCAACCCGATGATCGCGGCCGGCCCCCGCCATCCGCTGCCCCTCAGGTTGTCGATCAATGCCTGCGGATCGGCGAGGAGGTCATGACCGATACGCTGACCGATCAACAGCCAGAACAGCACCAGCAGCAGAACGGCCAAAACAAGGCGAGGCAACAGCACGGTAGTCATACCCTGCCCCTTTTGAGCTTCCGGGTTCATGTCAGCGCGGTCGCGGTGGCCTGTTGCAGCAGGCAGGAGGCGGCGCACCGGCGTTCTCGCAGACCGCTTCGTCCTGATATTGGTACCAGGCCAGGCGGCAGGAATGAATCCAGCTGCGGGAAAGCTCTACCGACCGTTCTTTGAGCAACGCCTGCAGATGATCCATGCGGGTCTGCAAGGGGTCGTAGCGGAGCCTCATCCGGTTTTTGGTCAACTCCACCTCCTCGACTCCAAGCTGTTCACGCAATGCCTGCAACACGGCTTTCGCCCGTGAATCATCCAGCTCTGTTCTGATGTCAAGGTAACGGGTCAGAGACCTTTTTTTCGTCTTCATGTCCGTTCAGTAACGCTCATTGATTTCATGTTTCATGCGCCGGTATTCCTGTTGATCGATTTCGCCGCGCGCATAGCGCTCGTTGAGTATGTCGAGTGCCCGCCTGCGTTCATCGACCGGGCCCTTTTGCGGCCCGGAAAAGGCGCGCAACATGGCCATGACCACCAGGCCGATCAGCACCCAGATTCCGATCATGAACAACCAGCCGAAACTGAATCCAAAGCCCATGCCTTCACCTTCCATACCCATTCTCTTTCCTCCCGGTCGGTTGACCGATCTGCAGGAACCATCGAAAAACCATGCGGGTACATTGTTTTTCGGTGACCCCTTCAAGGTGGGTCCTTAAAAAGAGGGGCGCCCGACATCCGGGTGGACGAGAGGCGCCCCTAAGGCCGCACACACACCTGGGAAGCTCTGACCCATTCGGGCATGCCTCTGCGCACTCTGAAGCATGCAGCCACAAGGCGCGCTTCGCCGCCAATGGCCCGGCCCTTGGCAAGAAGCGCAACACCGTGGATGCGTGCTTCAGGGCGCGCCCTGCGGGGCTCACAGGCGAATCCGCTCTCTGCGTTGCGGCTGTTCACCAGGCAACCAGCCTGCTTTCACAGCCACGCCTTGATAGCGAACCCGCCTGTGAGCCAGAGGTATACCCGAATGGGTCAGAACTTCCCTCGGAAGGGTCAACTGCTGACGACGAACAACGCCCCTCCAGACGCTGCCCCCCGCCGCCGTTCGCCTCGAGGAAACGAACGGCGGATTGACTGAATCATTTTTTCTGCAGATCGACCAGTTGCTGCAGCAACGCCTCGATATTCGCCAGTCGCTGCTCCACCTGCTGCCAGTGCCGGTCGCGTTTTTTCATCATCTTCTGCATCATTGGCGGCATCATGCCGCCCTGATGCTGGCCGCCGGGTCCAGCCTGCATGCCCGGTGCTCCACCCTGCATCATCTGCATGCGTTGCTGGCGCATCATCTGCATGTTCTGCATCATGCGCGGGTCCATGCCGCCCTGGGGGCCACCGGGCATGCCCTGCCTCTGCTGCATCATCTGCATGCGTTGTTGACGCATGGCTTCCATCTGCTGCGGGTCCATCGGCGCGCCATAGCCCGCGGGCGGCTGCCAGGGGTTCGCCGGATCATGCCCCTGCGGGGTGTCGGCCAGGACCTGTGATGCACCCAGAACCGGCAACAGGGCCAGTGCCAGAGTGATTGATGTGGTTTTCTTGCTCATTGCGTGTCTCCTTTCAGGTTTCAAAACCAGAAGCTGATGCCGGCCACCCATTGGGTGTCAATGCTGTCTTCACCAGCGGCTTCCAGTTGGTCGGCGGTATTGCCGAAAGACTGTTCAAGATTGAGGCCCAGATAGGGCATGAATTCGCGTCGCATTTCCCAGCCCAGCCGCAGGCCCAGTTCCATGCTGGAAAGCCCGGAGCCGATACCGCGCGTGGCATCATCGTCGCTGAACAGGCTGGCTTCGAGACTGGGCAACAACACCCAGCGCCGGGTAATCATGTATTCGTACTCCAGTTCGATGCGCAGCTCGGCCAGGCTGTCCTCGTTGACGAACAGGTTGATGTCGGTTTCGATACCGTAGGGTGCCTCACCCTTGAAACCTAAGCCCACCCAGTCCTGCGATGGCCCGGGCCGTGACTGATGCCGCAGTCCAAGCTGCAGATCCCAGAATGGCGCCACAGCGCGGCTGTAGAGCAGATCGACCTCACTGGAAAGGACAGTGCCGTCGGCCCGCTCTCCGGACATTTTGATCCAGAGTTTGTTGAGGTCCTTGCCGGCCCAGGCATCTACTTCCCATGATTGCAGACTGCCTTCACTGCCGTCCCGAAGTTCCAGCCGGTCGGCCATGAACTTGAACAGCAGTGGATCGTCAGGTCCGCCGGCCAGGATCGGCAGGGGCAGCAGCGCGGTCATCAGCATCAGGGGCGTCAGTGTCTTCCTGAAATGTGTTTTCATCTCTGCACCTCAGCTGACAATGACTTTGCGGAACATGCCCATCATGTGATAAAGCAGGTGGCAGTGATAGGCCCAGCCGCCGGCGGCATCCACGGTTACCCGGTAGCTGATGCGTGATCCGGGCTGCACGACAACAGTATGTTTGCGTGGCAGGAAATCATTGTCGCCGGTTTCCAGGTCCGACCACATGCCGTGGAGGTGCATCGGGTGATTCATCATGGTGTCGTTGATGAAGGTGATGCGCAGGCGTTCGCCCAGCTTCCAGCGCAGCGGTTCGGCATCGGCATAGCGCACGCCATCGATGGACCACATGTAGCGGCCCATGTTGCCGGTCAGGTGCAGTTGGATCTCGCGATCGGGTTCGCGTTCCTCCCGGGTGCCGCGCAAATTCTTCAAATCCGCATAGGTCAGTACCCGGCGGCCGTTGTTGCGCAGCCCGACACCGGGATCATCGAGCCGGTATTGGGGAGACATCGCGCGCATGTCCACTTGCGGTCCCTGCTCGCTGCCAGCGTGCCGGGGCCGGGGCGAGGAAAAATCGGATGGGTGTTCCGGACTGGCTGTTTTCCGCATGCCCGCTGCCGCTATTCCGGGCATGTCCATGCCGTCCATGTTCATCTTTGAATGATCCATCCGGCTCATGTCCATTCCCTGCATGCCGGCAGGCTTCGTGGCTTCGCTGGCAGGCTTCATGCCGGGCATGTCCATTGAACCCATATCCATACCCATGTCGTTCATGGTCAGGTCACCGACCGGATCCAGTTCGGGCAACTCCGCCTCCAGCTCGGGATTGGGGGTCAGGGTGCCCCGGGCAAAACCGGAGCGATCAATGGCCTGGGCTAATACGCTGTAGGCGCGGTCACCCTCGGGTTCCACGATGACATCGTAGCTCTCCGCAACGCCCAGCCGGAGTTCATCCACCGAGACCGGTTCCACGGCCTGACCGTCGGCCGCGACCACCTTCATTTTCAGGCCCGGGATGCGCAGATCGAAGAAGGTCATGGCCGAGGCATTGACCAGCCGCAGACGAATGCGCTCTCCGGGCTTGAACAGGCCCAGCCAGCCGTCTTCCGGGGTCACGCCGTTCATCAGGAAGGTATAGGTGTATCCCGTCACATCGGAAAGATCCCGCTGGCTCATGCGCATACCGTTCCACATCGAGCGTTGTGCCCAGGTCGCTTCCAGACCCTGACGGTCGATGTCGCGCATCAGGTCGGCATGCGTGCGCTCCGATACATTGTAGTAATGACTCAGTTTCTTCAGCTTGCTGTATATGTCGGACGGATCCTCGTCCGACCAGTCGGACAACAGAATCGTGTAGTCCCGATCGTAAGCAAAAGGCTCGGGTTCCAGCGGATCGACAATGATGGCGCCATAGAGACCGGTCTGCTCCTGGAACCCGGAATGGCTGTGATACCAATAGGTGCCGCTTTGCAACAGTGGAAAACGGTAGGTAAAGGTTTCCCCCGGGGCAATACCGCTGAATCCATCGGCCACATCGGGCACACCGTCCATGGCGCTGGGCAGGATCAACCCGTGCCAGTGGATGGAACTGGTTTCCTTCAGGTGGTTGGTAACGCGCAGGGTAACCGTGTCACCCTGCCGGAAGCGGAGTGTCGGTGCCGGCAGGGAGCCGTTGACGGTAGTTGCCAGCGCCGGTTGGCCGGTAAAATTGACGGCCTGCTCGCCGATGTTCAGGTCGAAGACCTGGCCGCTGAGGGTCCGGGGACCGAGGCGTGACTGACGAATGGCGGCATTGAGCCGGTCGGGCTTGAAGCCGAGCCCCGCCATCAGCGAGCTGGCAGCCACGCCGAATACGAAACGGCGGCGTGACAGGTGAACGGTCGATCGACCTTCGGGTACTGCGTTTTTCATGGTTTGACCTCTGATATCTGGCGCTGAGCGCCGAGAGCACCGGCAGCGGTCCGGTACGGTATTCACCCGCCTGGGCGGGCATCAGAGATCAGGCTTGCGGGGGGCGTTGCAGCAGGTCCGGGTAACGGGTACTCAACCGGGCATCGCCGTCGGGCAGTCGGACGCGCAGCACCGGTGCACGGGCCAGCAGGGCCGACGGATCGAAGGCAAGGAGGTTGACGGAGGAGAAGCCGGTGCACCCGTCCATGTTCGGACAGGGCGGCGCATCGGGCTGGGAGCAGGGAGCCGATTGCAGATCCGCATTTGCGGACAGCGCATCCGCAGGCATTTGCAGGCAGGAACCGTCCGTCATCTGCGACATGTCCATGGCGATGACGCTCTGGGCCGGCCCGAAGGTCAGCGCCAGCATCAGCAGCCAGGTCAGCATTTTGTGTGTCGAGTATCGCATGCGGCGGTTGGGCCTGTGTGCTCCAGTGGGTTCCGGCAGCCTTCGTAACCGCGGCTGCTCGTGATTCAGTGCGTTTGAACCGGGCGGGCGCAAAAAGTTTCGTCGCAAGAGAAAAAAAGTCCGCCCGCTTTGCCATTGAAAATCTTCAAGGCGGAACCCACTGTCCGGGTGTACAGTCTGTCACACCACAACACAACCGCTTTCAACAGGAGAACAACCATGACTCAGTATGCCTTTTCCGCCCATGTCGCCAAACCGATCGACGAAGCCATCGAAACCCTCAAGGCCGTATTGATGAACCACCACCTCGGCATCGTCAGCGATGTGAATGTCGCCCAGATCGTCAAGAACAAGCTCGGGGAAGACATGACCGGCTACCGCATTCTGGGCGCCTGCAACCCGAAAATGGCCAAGACCATGATCGAGGCCGAACCCTCCGCCGGCGCACTGCTGCCCTGCACCATCGTTGCCCGCGAGGCCGATGGCGGCACCACCTTTGATTTCATGGACCCGGTCACCGTTCTCGGCATCGCCGGCAATCCGGTCATGGACCAGGTCGCGGCGGAAGCCCTGGAAAAGCTCAAGGCCGCCGCCGCGGAACTGGGCTGAGGCACGGGGCGGCGCGGGCAACGCCACCCCTGCCCTGTTGCTCGCCTGCCTCAATACAGATACACAGCGCCAGCCTGGGCGGCCGAGTCATCGCTCTGGTTGCCACCGATGTCCGTGGCGTTGCCGTCCTCGCCAACAGCTCCCACTGCCAGCGTATCGCCGTCGGCGGACAACGCCACCGCTTTACCGAAGTTGTCGCTTGCATCGGTATTGCTGGACTTGACATAGGCCTGCTGAACCCAGTTACCCGCGCCGTCACGGATAAAGACCCAGACCGCACCGGCATATGACGCATTGTTGCCAAAAATATTGCCGTCGATACCGGTGGCAATGCTGTCCTCACCATAAGCCCCCACCGCCAGCGAATTGCCATCGGCAGACAATGCCACCGCTCGGCCAAAGAAATCAGCACCTTCGGTGTTGGAGGCCTTGATATAGGCATGCTGACTCCAGCTGCCGTTTATCCGGGTGAATACATAGACCGCACCGGATTGGGGTGCCGAATCATTCGTCTGACTGCCGTTGATGCCGGTAGCATTGCTGGCCTCGCCATCAGCCCCCACCGCCAGCGTGTTGCCATCGGCGGACAGCGCCAACGCCACACCGAACCGGTCATAAGGGTCTGTGTTTGAGGCTTTGACATAGGCCTGTTGGCTCCAGCTATTGCCAGTGCGGCCGAATACATAGACCGCGCCGGAATATTCAGCCGAGTCGTCACTCTGATCTCCAGTATTGATGCCGGTGGCATTGCTCCGTTCATCACGAGCACTGACCGCCAGCGTGGCGCCATCATCCGACAGCACTACTGCATAACCGAACTGATCACCGGCACCGGTGTTGCTGGCCTTGACATAGGCCTGCTGGCTCCAGGCACTGCCACTGCGGCTGAACACATAGACCGCACCGGCACTGTCGGATGAGTTATCGTTCTGGTCGCCATTAATACCGCTGGCCTTGCTGCTCTCGTACCGAGCGCCTACTGCCAGCGTGTCGCCGTCGGCGGACAGTGCCACTGACCAGCCAAACCAGTCAGAGCTGTCGGGATTCGAGGCCTTGATGTAGGCCTGCTGGCTCCAGGCACTGCCACTGCGGCTGAACACATAGACCGCGCCAGCGGAAGTCGCTGAGTCATCGCTCTGGTTGCCATTGATGCCGGTGGCGTTGCTGTCCTCGTTATCAGCCCCCACCGCCAGCGTATCGCCGTCGGCAGACAGCGCCACGGACCATCCGAAGTTGTCACCGGAGTCGGTGTTGGAGGCCTTGACATAGGCCTGGCGCACCCAACTGCCCTCGCCGTTACGGACAAAAACATAGACCGCACCGCTGTATGGTGCCGAATTGTCATTGATATCGCCGTCGATTCCGATGGCGTTGCTGTCCTCATAAGGTGCCCCCACCGCCAGCGTGTTGCCGTCGGCGGACAGGGCCAGGGCATGGCCGAACCGGTCTTCAGCACCGGTGTTGAAGGCCTTGAAATAGCCCACGGCCTCGGCCAGGGTTCCACTGACACTGAGCTCGCTGCTGTCGGTGCAGCCGGCAGCGTTACAGCTTTGCAGGATATAGCGCGCATTGACGCGGGCGTGAAGCGGCACTTCGTGGTCGTACTGCCCCGTGCCGGCCGGGATGTCCGTGCCGACCTGACTGAAGCCCGAGACGCCATCGGGGTTCTCCAGCAGGCGGTAGTGGGTCGCGCCATCGACATCGCTCCAGTTGAAGCGGAACAACTTGACCTGAGCAAAACTCAGCGTGGGTTCGGCGGCACTGTCAGGCGCACTGCCACCGCCACCGCCGCCACCGCACGCGCTCAGCACCAATGCAGACACAGCCGCCAGGAGATACATCATTGCCTGTTTCATGTCGTCTTCCTCCGTCGTATTTTCCGGGGCCCGCTACGAACCGTGGAGGGTGCCGCGCAGTGGCTCCGGTCAATCGTCGTTCGGGTCACTTCCGGGACCGCTGCAGGCCACCGGAGTGACTGCCATGGAGGAAAGTCTCGCGCCGGAGAAAAACAGAATCAATGGAAATAATTAACATTTTCAGTGAATCATGACTGTTTCCGTGAGTTTTACACTATTTTGTCAGGCTTCGAAACGCCCTTCGTCCTCATCGTTCAGGCGGGACAGGATATCGCGGGCGCGGGGCAGGTCTTCATCGTGCAGCAGCCACAGCTCGGGCCAGGTTTCGAAGGGGGAGAGGTCGCCGACGGCGCTGCTGGAAAATTCGTTGCGGACAACGGTTTCGATGCCTTCGGCCTCGAGCAGGTTCTTCACATTGAAGAGGATGAGTCGGTTCTCATGGGTGAAGACCTTGATCACCGACTTCAGTCCTCGAAACGGTAGTGCTTGGAGAGGTATTCGGTGATCTTCCAGGTGCACTTCATGCCCTTGGGGAAGGTGACCAGGTCACCACGGCCGATTTCCACCGGTTCCCCGTTTTCGGGAGTCACGATGGCCCGGCCCTCGAGGATGTAGCAGACTTCCTGACGCGGGTATTCCCAGGGGAATTCGGAGGGTTCCTTCTCCCAGACGGGCCATTCCTCGACACCCAGTACATCGAGCTTGCCGGGAGCGGGGTTGTGTTCATAGAGTATGCGGTCGATCATTTCATGCCTCGCGATTTCTTGATGGTTTCATAGGCGGCGCGGATCTGCCGTGTCTTTTCGGTGGCATCGCGGATCATTTCTTCCGGCAATCCCTTGGCCACCAGCTTGTCCGGGTGGTGTTGCGACATCAAGCGGCGGTAGGCCTTCTTGACCTCGCTGTTGCTGCTGTCGGCCGTGACACCGAGAATGGCGTAGGCCTCGTCCAGCGACATGCCACGCCGGCTGCCGCTGCGACCCGGCCCGTCGCTGCGGCCGAAACCGGCGCGGAACATCTCTTCGAGCCGGCGGAACTGGCTTTCGGGCACGCCCAGGCGCTGGCAGATGTGCAGCAATACCCGCTCCTCGGCCGGGTCCATGCGGCCATCGGCATAGGCGGCCTGGATCTGGATTTCGAGAAAGGCCTGCAACAGCGTGCTGCGCCGGTTCAGTTCCTGCTTGAACTGGTCCAGCACCTCATCAATGGGGAAATGGGCGGATTTGCCTTCGTTGAACAGGCGCTTGGCGGTCTCGCGCATTTCGCCATCGAGGCCCATTTGCGTCATCACCGATTCGGCGAGCCGGATCTCGTCGCGGGTCACCTTGCCGTCGGCTTTGGCGATGTGCCCCATCACCGAGAAGGTGACGGTGAAGAAGGCGGCCTGCACCCGCTCCTGATCGCCATAGCCCAGGCTTTCATCGGGCATCACCGAACCCAGGCCCTTGTCGAAATTGTGCCCGAAGGCGATGCCCAGCAAGGCGCCCAGCGGGCCGCCGATCATGAATCCGAATGCGCCTCCCAGCGCTTTTCCCCACCAGCTCATGTTATGTCTCCAGCTTGCTTGATGAACAGAAAGAGTGTGTAGACCGCGTATCTGGCGAAGCTTTCCGCGTTGCGTTCGCCGGATACCTCTTTGCGGCCGATGTCGTGGCGTTTCCGGCGCTCCGGCAGATGAGTTCGGGCACCCGGTGCCCGGCCTTCAAGCCGGCAACCAGGCCCGCTTCCCTTGAATCCACACCCGGCTGCCGCGCCATCCTGTCCACGCTCAGTCAGCGAAGTACTGCTTCAGCTCCGCCGCTCCGATACAGAACACGCCTTCTCCGCCGCGCTCGAACTCCACCCAGGTCAGCGGCAGATCCGGGTATTTGTCGCTCAGGGCCTGTTGCGAATTGCCGACCTCCACCACCAGCAGACCGTCGTCTTCCAGCCAGTCCGGCGCCTGGCGCAGCATGCGTTCCACCAGGTCCAGGCCGTCCTCGCCCGCTTCCAGTCCCATCCGCGGCTCGGCCAGAAACTCGTCGCTGAGCGCGGCCATGTCCTCGGCATCTACATAAGGCGGATTGGAGACGATCAGGTCGAAGCGCTGGGGCGGCAGGTCGTCGAACAGGTCCGAGTGGTACAGCTCCAGACTGCCTTCCATGCCGTGACGCTGACGGTTGATGCGCGCCACTTCCAGCGCATCCAGCGACAGATCCGAAGCGGAGACCTCGGCCTCGGGAAAAGCATACTGGCAGGCGATGGCGATGCACGCGCTGCCGGTACACAGGTCCAGCACCCGGTGCACCCGGCCGGGATCGATCCAGGGGCTGAAGCGGTGCTCGATCAGCTCGGCAATCGGCGAACGCGGAACCAGCACCCGTTCATCGACAAAAAACGGAAGTCCGCAGAACCAGGCTTCCCGAGTGATGTAGGCCGCGGGATGGCGCGTCTTGATACGCCGCATCAGCGTGGCCATCACCTGTTCCCGTTCTTCCAGTGTGAGACGGGCATCGAAGTGTTCCCGCGGCCAGTCCCAGGGCAACTCCAGCGCATGCAGCACCAGGTACACTGCCTCGTCGAGGGCAGTGGCAAACCCGTGGCCGAAGCTCAGCTTCTGACGATTGAATTCACTGGACGCCCAGCGGATGTAATCCCGGATGGAGACCAACTGCTCGGTGATCGGAGGGCTTTCCACTCGATGAAGCCTCGGGCATGACTTATAATGTGCCGAATTTTACACCGATTTGCTCCGGCAATCCCCTGATATCCCGTCACGGAACCCGCGATGTCCGCCTTCCACCTCTTCCGGCCCTGCCCTTGCGGCGGCCGGACTTTGCCCAGGCAATAGCCCGGGCCGGTATAATGCCCCAATTGCCCCGAACCGGTAACCCGAAATGATGAAACGACTGCGCATCCTCTTGCTCTGTATGGCCCTGCCGCTGGCCGCATGGGCCACCAACGACCCGCTGACCGTCCGCAATGCCTGGATCAAGCAACTGCCGCCGGTGGTACCGGTGCGCGCCGGCTATGTGACCCTCGTCAACAACGGCAAGCAGCCGCTGCGGCTGGTTGCGGTCAGCGGTGAGGACTTCGCCCGCGTGGAACTGCACGAAACCGAGCTGGTGGACGGGACCATGCGCATGCTGCAACGCGATGCCTTCGACATTCCCGCCGGAGGCGCACTGGAACTCAAACCCGGCGGCAAACACCTGATGCTGTTCGACCCGGCGCGCCCACTGTCGGCCGGCGACAGCACCGAATTGCTGCTCGAGTTCGATGACGGCAGCAGCGTCCGCCAGGCCTTCGAGATCCGTCCCTGATGGCGTCGTCACAACCGCAACAGCAGTCAGTCAGCCTGGGCGACCGCCTGCGGGCCTGGATGTTCATGCTGTTGCCGCACCACCTGGTCTCGCGCCTGGTGTTTCATGTCACCCGCCTCAAGGGGCCGATCGTGGCGCCCATGATCCGCGCCTTCGTCAAGGCCTATCGGGTGGACATGCAGGACGCGGTGATCGAGGACATCAACGCCTACCCGACCTTCAACGATTTCTTCATCCGCGCCCTCAAGCCCGAGGCGCGGCCCGTCGTCGATCACTCCCAGGCGCTGGCCAGCCCGGTGGACGGTACCGTATCCCAGTGCGGACCGATCGCCTTCGATCATCTGTTCCAGGCCAAGAACCAGTGCTACTCGATGCAGGATCTGCTCGGTGGAGACCGTCTGCTGGCACGGCTGTTCGAGGGCGGCCGCTTCGCCACCATCTACCTTGCGCCCTACAACTACCACCGCATCCACATGCCCATCGACGGGCGCCTGAAGAAGATGATCCATGTGCCGGGGCGGCTGTTCAGCGTCGCACCCTGGACGGTGCGCGCCGTGCCGCGGCTGTTTGCACGCAACGAGCGGGTGGTCTGCCTGTTCTCGACACCCGCCGGACCGATGGCGATGATTCTGGTGGGCGCCATCAATGTGGCCGCCATCGAAACCGCATGGCACGGACTGGTGACGCCCCCCAAGGGCAGGAAGATCAGCGAATACGACTACGACCACGCCGACAAGCACTATGCCAGAGGCGAGGAGATGGGCCGTTTCAACATGGGATCGACGGTCATCCTGCTGACCACGGAAAAGGTGAACTGGGGCAGCCACATGCAGCCCGGGCAGGACCTGAAGATGGGTGAAATGATCGGCGCCTGGCGGCCGTAGGGATCACTTCTTCCCGCTCAGGGAACGCAGCTGGCGGCGCTGTTTCTTGTTGGGACGGTGCTCGCTGACAGGCCGCTGCATCCGCGCCAGGCGGCGTTGTTCCGCCTCCCGCTCGCGCCGCTCGATGCTCTCCGCCGTTTCCTCATACAGCTGCCGGGCCTCACTGGCCGGGCCGCGCCGGCCGGAGAGTCCGCGAACCACCACGGTCAACCGTTCCCAGCCGCGTTGCAGCTCGTAGACATCCCCGAGCTTGACGCTGCGGGATGCCTTGATGCGCTGGCCATCGAGATGCACCTTGCCGCCATTGACCGCCTCCGCGGCCAGCGCACGGGTCTTGTAAAACCGCGCGGCCCACAGCCACTTGTCGATGCGGACCCTGGGCGCGTTGTCGCCGGTCCGCGACATGGTCAGCCGTACTGACGGGCCCAGTTGACCAGTGAGCCGAGGTCCATGGCGCCCGGTTGACGCACGATCTCACGGCCACCCTTGAAGATGGCCAGTGTCGGAATCGATTGAATGCGCATGCGCGCGGCCAGATTGCGTTCGTCCTCGGTATTGATCTTGACCAGGCGGAAATGGGGTTCCAGCTGTTGGGCGGCCTGCGCGAATACCGGCGCCATCATCTTGCAGGGACCGCACCAGGGTGCCCAGAAATCCACCAGAATCGGTTGATCGGATTTCTCCACGAAGCGGTTGAACCCGCTCTCGGTCAGCTCCAGCGGCTGCCCGGTAAACAGCGGTTTCTTGCATTTGCCGCACACCGGGTTGTCGCCCAGCCGTGACTGCGGCACATTATTGACGGCACCGCAATGCGGGCATACGACTCGAATCTTGTCTGACATGATGTCTCCTGTTTGCAGTATTCAGGACCGCTGCAGCAGTCGCTGCATGTCCTCGATTTCCTGCCGGGCCTTGTCGAGAAAGAACTGGCCGTCATCGTCGAACTCGAGCAGATCGAGCTTGTTGATGACCGGCAATTCGTTGAGAAACCGTACCGGCGACTGGTCCCGCTCATGCAGATAGATCAGCCGCGAGGCGATCAGCACATCGACATAGTCGGTTTCTTCACCGCTGTCACGGGTCCAGTTCTCGGCCTGCTCGACGATCTCGAGGAACTCCGGATCGAAATTCCACTCGTTGAAGATCAGCGTACTGACCGGCACCTTGAGGTTGTCGAAACTCTTGCCCAGCATCTCCAGTGATTGCAGCCTAGATGGGTGCTCATCGACATATTTCAATATCGGGATCAGCCCCAGATTCTGGATCAGCCCGCAAAGCAGGGCCTGCTCCGGATCCAGGTGCGGGGTGCGGTTGGCGGCAATGACATAGGCAATGGCGGCGATGGTCACGCTCTGCGCGTAGAGGTCGGTGATGAAGGAGCGGATCAGCCGGGTGCGCGCGCTGAACAGCGACTTGACCGACAGGCTGAAGCTGAGGTTCTTGGTGGTTTCCAGCCCCAGGCGGCGCACCGCGTCGCGCACCGTGCGGATCTCGCGCCAGGTGCCGTAGAGTGGACTGTTGGCCACCCGTACCAGGCGCGCGCTGAGCACCGGATCGGTCTGCACGATCTGGGTGATCTCGCTGCAACCCACCTCCGGATTGTTGATCGCCTTGCGGATCTTCAGTGCCGCCTCGGGCAGCGCCGGCAGATCCAGCTTCTTGTTCATGAAGGCGCGCAGCAGATGCTGGAACAGGGCATTCTCCGCCTCGCTCAGATCCAGCTGACTGGTTTCCACGGTTTGCGCGCGGGCCTGTGACCAGAGCGCATCGAACAACGCGCGGTCCACCTCGAGGATCTCACCGTAGCTGGTCAGCACCGCCGCATCCTCCTCCAGGTGTTCATTGAACAAAGGCTGCAGGGCCCGCGCCTCGAGATGGGTAAAGGTCTCGGTGACGAAACCGCCGGACAGCAGCGAGACCTCGCCTTCGAGCAGATAGATCAGCTTGTCGGGTTCGGCGGTGATCAGGGTACGCGGCTTGAGTCGCTCCACCCGCGACTCCATGTACAGGTAGTCGAGGTCGTCCTCATGCAGCTCGTTGAGCGGCTGCAGGCTGCGCCGCTGCGCAAAATTACCCGGCCGCTCGCCCATGTTCCCGCTTCCGCAACTGTTTCATCACCCGGTCGGCCATGGAGAACCCGGACAACACCGCCCCCTCGATCCGCGGCGCGGTGCACCAGTCGCCACAGGCGCCGATGGATGCCCGCTCATCGAACAGGCAGTCCTCGCCGAGGGTATTGATCGGCAGCGCATGCCGCCAGCAGTGTACATTGCTGGCCAGCGGCTTGCGCGGCGGCTGATCGCAGGCCTCGAAAAAGGCATCCATCAGCGCATGCAACACCCGGCCGCGAAAGCTGGCCGCGTACTGTGCCGACCATTCCGGCGAGGCATGCACCACCCAGCATTCACGCTCCGGATACGGCTGCGGCGCATCGAGGCGCGCCACCCAGGACAGCGGCGAATCCAGCACGAAAGCGGCTTCGAAGGGCAGGTTGAGGCTGGTTTCGAAATCGAACAGGGCACTCCAGCACAGGGTCATGTCGATATTGGCGGCGGCCCGGGCGATCGACGGCGCGGCGCGGGCCAGGCCGGGCACCTGGTCGGCGGAAGTGGCAATGACGACCAGGTCATACACTCCCAGGTAGCCGCCGCGGTCATCGAACAGCCGCCAGCTGCCGTCATCGCCACGGTCCAGTTCGGCCACGGAAGTGGAGTGACGCAGGTCGAGGCCGCTGGCCAGCCGGTCGGCAATGGCCTGCATGTTGGGTGCGCCACGGTAGCGGGGCGTGAGGTCGTCGAGATTGACGATCTGGCCGTGGTTCAGTTCCACCACCCAGCCCTCCCAGGGGCGCAGCAGGCCGGCATCGAGCCAGGATTCGACGATCTTCAGAAACAGGGGGTTGGATACGGTGATGTACTGCTCGCCACTGTGATCACGGTATTCACCAAAGGGATGGCGACTGACACGCCCGCCGACGAAGACGGATTTCTCGAAGACGGTGACGCCGGCCATGCCCTTGAGCGCCGTGGCGCAGGTGAGGCCGGCCAGACCGGCACCGATGATGGCGATACGCGGCGTTGCGGATACGCTCATTTTGGAAGGCCCGGCCGGGTGACGGAACGGGCAGTGCAGCAAGGTTTCATGGAGCGCCAGACTGCCACGAATCGGCAGTGGTTACAAACCCGGTGGCGAGTGGATCAGGGACTGCCAGGCCGGGTGCCGCTCGATCCGCCGCAGGGCCTGTTGCAGCAGTTCGCGCCCCGGATCCGTGCGGTGCCAGGTGGAGGCGCCGGAGGGGTGCGGCAAGGGGATGACATCGATGTCCCGGCCCTGGATCCGGCAGCGGTGATCCTGGCCGATGACATCCACCAGGCGACGGAACTGAAGAAACCGGGCGATCGCCAGCTTGCCCACCGGTATCAGCAGCTGCGGCTGCAACAGCTCCAGTTCGCGGTCGAGCCAGCGGCTGCAGTGTTCGATTTCAGCAGGCGACGGCACGCGATCGCCCCCCTGCGGCTTCTTGCCGGGAAAGCAGCGGCACACAGCGGCCATGTACAACCGCGAGCGCACCGCCGACTCATCGAGCCCGATACCGGAAAACCACTGGAACAGCGTTTTGCCCGCGGTCCAGGCAAAGGGCCGGCCCAGAATGGGTTCTTTCTCGCCAGGCGCCTGTCCCAGCAGCAGAACCGGGGACAACACCGCCTCGCCGAGCACCGGCGGCGGTTGCATGTCCGGGCAGGCCCGGCAGGCGTGCAGTTGCTGCTGGTGCTGTTTCAGGGCATCGAGTCGGTTCATCGGCCGCGGCCTCCGGGTGCACACGAAAAAGCCAGCCCGAAGGCTGGCTGCGAACAGCAATCGCGCGGGTTATTCCGCGATGCTGCTGAGCATCTGGTTGAGCTTGTGCACGAAACCGGCCGGATCCTCCAGTTGGCCGCCCTCGGCGAGAATGGCCTGATCGAAGAGGATTTCGCTCCAGTCACGGAAACGGTCGTCGTCCTTTTCCTGCTCCAGGCGCTTGACGATGGGGTGATCCGGGTTGATCTCCAGCACCGGCTTGCTGCCGGGCATGGCGTGACCGGCTTCCTTGAGCAGCCGCTGCATGTACATCGCCATGTCGTGCTCGTTGAGCACGATACAGGCCGGCGAGTCGGTCAGGCGGTTGGAGACACGCACATCCTCGACCTTGTCGCCAAGCACCTTCTTCATCCGCTTGAGCAATTTCTTGGCCGCCTTGGCCTTTTTCTCCAGCGCCTTCTTGCTGTCTTCGTCATCGACAAGGTCCAGCTCACCCTTGGCCACCGATTGCAACGGCTTGCCTTCGTATTCGGTGAGGTTGCTGGTCAGCCATTCGTCGACACGGTCGAACATCAGCAGTACCTCGATGCCCTTCTTGCGGAAGATTTCGAGGTGCGGGCTGTTCTTCGCCGCGCTGTAGCTGTCGGCGGCGATGTAGTAGATCTTGTCCTGACCTTCCTTCATGCGCCCGATGTAGTCGTCCAGCGACACGGTCTGCTCCTCGCTGTCGCTGTGGGTGGAGGCGAAACGCAGCAGCTTGGCGATCTTCTCCCGGTTGGCGAAATCCTCGCCCGGGCCTTCCTTGAGCACCTTGCCGAACTCGTTCCAGAAGGTCTGGTATTTCTGCGGATCGTTTTTGGCCATCTTTTCCAGCAGGCCGAGGATCTTCTTGGTCGAGCCGCTGCGGATCTGATCGATGACCTTGCTGTGCTGCAGGATCTCGCGCGACACATTCAGCGGCAGCGAGCTGGAATCGACCACGCCGCGGATGAAGCGCAGGTAGCGCGGCAGCAGCTGCTCCGAATCCTCCATGATGAACACCCGCTGCACATACAGCTTGATGCCGTGCTTCGACTCGCGATCGTACAGGTCGAAGGGCGCGCGCTGGGGGATGTAGAACAGCGAGGTGTATTCGTTGGCGCCCTCGACGCGGCTGTGGATCCAGGCCAGGGGATCCTCGAAATCGTGGGCGAGGTGCTTGTAGAATTCCTTGTATTCCTCGTCGGTGATCTCGCTCTTGGGGCGGGTCCACAGCGCCGAGGCCTGGTTGACCACCTCTTCTTCGTATTCGTCGGGCTTGTCGTCCTTCGGGGTGCGCAGCACCACCGGGAAGCCGATGTGATCGCTGTACTTGGTGATGATCGAACGCAGCTTCCAGTCGTTGAGGAATTCATCCTCGCCCTCGCGCAGGTGCAGCGTCACCTCGGTGCCGTGATGGGGCATCTCGATGGTTTCCAGCGTGTATTCGCCCTTGCCCTCGGAGGTCCAGCAGATGCCGTTCTCCTTCGGCTCGCCGGCCTTGCGGGTCTTCAGCGTGACCTTGTCGGCGACGATGAAGGCGGAATAGAAGCCGACGCCAAACTGGCCGATCAGCTGTGCATCCTTCGATTGCTCCCCGGTCAGTGAATCGAGAAAGGCGCGGGTGCCGGATTTGGCGATGGTACCGATGTTGTCGATCACCTCGTCACGGGTCATGCCGACGCCATTGTCACTGACGGTAATGGTGCGGGCCTCCTTGTCGAAACTGACGGTGATCTTCAGTTCGCTGTCACCCTCGTAGAGGCTGTCGTCCTTGAGCGCCAGGAAACGCAGCTTGTCGCAGGCGTCCGAGGCGTTGGAAATCAGTTCGCGCAGAAAGATTTCCTTGTTCGAGTAGAGGCTGTGGATCATCAGATCCAGCAATTGATTGACCTCGGTTTCGAATCCCCGGGTCTCGGTTTTGGCTTCAACGCTCATGAATGCTTCTCCTGTTGCAGTTCCACCGCATGAACGCGGCTCAAATGATGCGAGAAGATGGGGTGTCCGTGAGCGATTTCAAGGGGTATCGAGCGCGCCTTCGTGCCGAAGCAACAGGATCTTGCGGTCCAGCTTGTGCCCTCCCCTGGCGCCCGCATAGCCACCGAGGCCATCGGCCGCCACGATGCGGTGACAGGGCACGAACACCGGCAAGCGGTTGCGCTTGCAGGCCTGTCCCACCGCACGCGGCGCATTGCCGATGCGCCGTGCCACTTCGCCGTAGGAACGGGTCTGCCCGCGCGGAATGGAGAGCATCTCAAGCCACACGCGCTGCTGGAAGGCGCTGCCGCCCAGCTCGTGCGCCGGCAGGGGACCCGGATCGTCGCCATTGAAATAGGCATCCAGCCAGCGCCGGTGATCGCCTTCGGGCAAGGGTGGGAAGGGTGGCACGGCCGGAGGCGCATCATCGAAATCGACGCCGATCAGCCGCCCGCCATCGAAGCGCAGCCGCATCAGGCCGACCGGGCTGGGATAGACACAGAGGATTTCAGTCTGCATTCTGGAGCAGCCACAGCTGCTGGATGTTATGGCGCAATACCGAGCGGCGCGCCGGTTCCCCGGTGACCTTGAGCAGCGCCTCGTAGATGCGACGGGCATCGTCCACCAGGCCGGCCTTCTGCAGGACTTCGGCCGCGTTGTAGCGGGCAGTCTGCGCCCAAGGGTCCATCGCATCGGGACCGATGAACATGGCCGACTGCAGGTACAGCAAGGCGGCTTTTTCATACTGTTCCAGGGCCTTGAAGGAGTCGGCCATCCAGAACAGGATCTCGCGGCGCTGGCGGGGGTCGATGGCGGTGTTCATCAGCCTGCGGAAATGGCGGATCGCCTGTTCGTCGGCCTTCAGGGTCTGCAGGTCGAACAGCACCTGCAGGATACGGTCGGTATCGGCGGCCTTGGGTTCATCGTACTCATCGATCAACCGGCTGAGCACCGCATCTCCCTGCTCCAGTTGACCGCCCAATAACAGCACCCGCGCCCGGCGCAGCAACCAGTCGAAGCGCCGCGCGTTGGGGGGCACCGAGTTGAGACCGCTCATCAAACGGGTGGCCAGCGGGATATCGGCCTTTTTCAGAGCCAGATCCACCAGGCGGAAACGGATCTGCAACGGTATCCGCTGTACATCGGCATAGCGCCGGCTGCGGTTGAACAACTTGTCCAGCAGACGCTGATGCGCGGCACTGTCGTCATCGAGCAAGGACAGATACCCTTCGGCAGCCGCCTGACGCACCTTGGGATCCCGGGTTTGATCGATCAGCAAGGCGTACAGGCTGCGCGCCTTGAGGGGAGCCTGGCCACGCTGTCCACGCGCCAGCGCAAGCCAGCGACCGTCATCGCCGATCAGCAGCTCATTGCGGTTGCCGATCTGGCGGCCATAGTCCAGATAGGCCTGCCACAGGCGATCGCCATCGACGGGTTCGAGTTCGATGCCGTCATCGGCCGCGATACCCAGCCGGGCTTCCAGCGCTTCCACCCGGCGCGCCGGGCCCAGCTTTTCCGCCGCCAGCGCGGCAATGGACCAATAGGTGGCCAGCTGCCGGGGGTCGTCCCCTACATTCCTGATGCGCCCTTGCGCCAGATCCCACAGGGTCTGCGGACTGTGCTTGCCGCTACGGTATTCGGCCAGCAGTTTCATCGCCAGCAGCTGCCAGTCGAGCCGGCCGGAGAGGATTTCGATGACTTCATCGTAGCGGCCGGTCTTCATCAGCACGCGGGCGCGCAGCAGCAGCCAGTCCCGATCGGCTTCGGGGAAATCCTGCTGCAATCGGCGCATGGCGATGGACGCATCATCGTCCCGCCCGTCGCCGAGGTAGGTTTCGATCACCAGACGGCGCCAGTTCGGGTATTCAGCAGCGACATCGGCCTCGGGCCGCCACAGCTGTTCCCTCAACAGACGGCGGGCGATGTCCTGCTGCCCGAGCTCGACATAGGCACGAATGCGGTAGCTGGCAGCCTGCTGCAAAAACGGTTCGGGCAGATCATCCGGCAGGCTTTCAATGCGCAGCAGCAGGTCGTTCCATTGCTTCCAGCGACTGAGGATGCGGTAGCGCTCCTGCTCCCACAGGATCCATTCATAGACATCCTGGTCGGCCGAGGGCTGGGCCTGGTCGAGCATCTTCAGGGCGAGAAAGGGCGCCCCGGCGGCGGAGATGTTCTTCAGTGATTCGAGCTGGGCGTTGGCCTGGGCCAGCCCCGCAAACAACAAGGGCAGCAACAATCGGGCTAAGGATCTGAGCATGACTTGGTGTGGTACGCAGGCATGAAAAAAGGCGTGGATGCCGAAGCATACACGCCTTTTGCGCAAAGCTGAACGCCGCGGTCGGTCAGGCCGACTTCTTGCGGGTGTCGAGCTTTTCCTTGATGCGGGCTGCCTTGCCGGTACGGCCGCGCAGATAGTAGAGCTTGGCGCGACGGACCTTGCCGCGGCGCTTGACCTTGATCTCGGCGACCAGCGGGCTGTGGGTCTGGAAGACGCGCTCGACGCCCTCGCCGTTGGAGATCTTGCGCACGGTGAAGGACGAGTTGAGCCCGCGGTTGCGCTTGGCGATGACCACGCCCTCGAAGGCCTGCAGACGCTCGCGGTCGCCTTCCTTGACCCGTACCTGGACGACCACGGTATCACCCGGGCCGAAGGCCGGCAGGTCGGTCTTCAACTGTTCGGCTTCCAGTTCAGCGATGATTTTGTTCATGATGATTCCTCATAGTCTTCAATCAGACGCCGGATCCGTTTCGCGTGCGGATTCGGCGATAAATTCTTCCAGCAGCCGTTGCTGCCGTTCGTCCAGCTCCTTCTGCCGCAGCAGATCGGGGCGCCTTTGCCAGGTGCGCCCCAGCGCCTGCTTGTCGCGCCAGTCCTGTATCTTCCGGGCGTGACCACTGAGCAGCACCGGTGGCACGCTCAGGCCGTTGATCACCTCGGGCCGAGTGTAATGCGGGCAATCCAGCAGGCCTTCACTGAAGGAGTCCTGCGCCGCCGACTCGCTGTGCCCCAGCGCGCCCGGCAACAACCGGGTGATGGCGTCGATAACGACGATGGCGGCCGGCTCGCCGCCGCTGAGCACATAGTCGCCGATCGACCATTCCTCGTCGACCTCGGTCTGAATCAGCCGCTCGTCGATGCCTTCGTAGCGTCCGCAGAGCAGGATCAGGTCACCCTGTTCGGCGGCTTCACGCAGCATCGGCTGTTTCAATACCTTCCCCTGCGGACTCAGGTAGATCAGCCGTGCCGACGCATTGTCGGCTCGCACCGCGCGGATGCAGGCCAGCAGCGGCTCGACCTTCATCAGCATGCCGGGGCCGCCGCCATAGGGCCGGTCGTCCACCGTGCGGTGCCGGTCGGTGGTGAAATCGCGCGGATTCCAAAGCTGCAGTTCCAGCAGGCCCTGGTCCGCGGCGCGGCCCACCACCCCGTGTTCGATCACGCTGCGCACCAGTTCCGGGAACAGCGTGATCACATCGATACGCATTGCGGTCTCGCTCGTCGTGCTCAGAAGTCCGCGTCCCAATCCACCCGGATACGGCCCTGCTGCAAATCGACCTCGCGGATCACCGTGTCCGGCAGCCAGGGTATGAGCCGTTCGCGCTCGCCCCGGACCACCAGCACATCGTTGGCGCCGGTCTCGATCAGATGGTCGACGGTGCCAAAATCCTCGCCCTGCAGGTTCTCGACCCGCAATCCGGTCAGCTGCGACCAGTAGTATTCGCCGCCGGGCAGATCAGGCAGCTGCGCGCGACGGATGTAAATGGTGGCGCCGATCCATTGCTCGGCGCTGTTGCGGTCGTCCACGCCTTCGAGACGGGCGACCACATGCTTGCCGACACGGCCACCGCTGGCCTTCAGCGTATGGCGCTGCCCGTCCCGTTCCAGAACCCAGGGACTGTAACGGACGATGTTTTCGCGCGGGTCGGTATGGGAATAGACCCGTACCTGTCCCTTGATGCCGTGCACACCGAGCACGCGGCCGATCTCGACCAGTTCATCGTCGTGCGGCGCCATCAGCGGTCGCCCGCCGACAGCCTCAGGCGGCTGCCTGCTGCTCGCTGACCTTGCGGGCCTGCTTGATCAGGTCGGCCACGCGTTCGGTCGGCTGGGCGCCCTTGCCCATCCAGTATTCGACACGGTCGAGATCGAGGCGCAGCGTTTCCTCGGAGCCACGGGCACCGGGATTGAAGAAGCCCAGTCGCTCGATGTAGCGGCCATCGCGCGGCTTGCGGCTGTCCGCGGCCACGACATGGTAGAACGGGCGCTTCTTGGAGCCGCCACGCGACAAACGGATTGAAACCATAAATAAACCTCTAGACTGTCAAAAGGCCACGGCCTGCAATAGACAATAGCCAACCGCCTCACCGGCGGGTCAGGAAACGGGGTATTGTACCCATAACGGGCCGTTTGTGAAGGCCGGATGACGACTATTTTCGCGATCCGGCCCTGCGTCGGGTTCAGGTCTTGAAGACGCGAATGATCTGCTGCAGTTCCTCGGCCATGCGCTGCAGCGCCTGACTGGCCTCGGCGGCCTGTTCGGCGCCGGCCACCGCTTCGCTGGACAGCCCGTGGATCTCCGAAACATTGCGATTGATATCCCTGGCCACGGTGGACTGCTCATCGGCGGCATGGGCGATGTGGGCGTTCATCTCGGCGATGCGCGATACCGCATCGGTGATGGCCGCCAGGGCCTCGCCGGCACTGCCGGCACGCTGCACCGTGTATTCGGTCTTCTGCTGTCCGCTCTGCATCGCCGACACCGCCGCATTGGCGCCCTGTTGCAGCTTCTCGATCATGCTCTGGATCTCTTCGGTGGATTCCTGGGTGCGGCTGGCCAGCGTGCGCACTTCATCGGCCACCACCGCGAAACCGCGGCCCTGCTCGCCGGCGCGGGCGGCCTCGATGGCGGCGTTGAGCGCCAGCAGATTGGTCTGTTCGGCGATGCCTCGGATCACATCCAGCACGCTGCCGATCTGCTCGGCATCATCCTTGAGGGTGAGAATCATCTGCGAGGTATTGCCCACCTCGGTGGCCAGTTCGTTGATGGCGGTGACCACATCGCCCACCACCTGGCGGCCGGACTGGGCCTCGCTGTCCGCCGAACGCGCGGCATCCGAGGCCTCGGATGCATTCTGGGCGACTCGCTCCACGGTGGCGGTCATCTGGTTCATCGCGGTGGCCACTTCCTCGATCTTGCCTTCCTGCAGATCCATCTTCTGGCGGGTCACTTCACTGGCCTCGGTCATCCGGCCGGCGGCCTGATGCAACTGCTCGCCGGTGCCGGCCACGCGGCACACCAGATCGCGGATTTTGCCGATGAAGCGGTTGAAGGCCGAGGACAGGGTGGAAAACTCGTCCTTGCCCTGTTCCGGCAGGCGCCGGGTCAGGTCGCCCTCCCCGCTGGCCAGGTCCTCGGTGGCATGGATGATGCGGTTGAAGGACTTGCGCACATCGAACAGGCTCAGCGCCGCCACCAGTCCGCCGAGAATGATGGCCAGAGCGCCCAGTGTCAGGGCCTGGGCAACGAAGGCTTCACGGTCTTCCTTCATTTCCTCGCGCATGGCCTCGGCTTCGGCCAGTTCCTTGCGCGCCAGTTCCTGCACCGCGATGCGCACCTTCTGCCAATGCGGATGCTCGGTGGTTTTGAGCAGATCGACCGCCAACTCCATCTGTCCCTGGCGCACCAGCTCCAGCACTTCCAGCTTGGCCTTCTTGCTTTTGTCCCAATGCTCCTCGATCTGCGCCATGCGCTCGAGGATCTGCGGGTCGTCCTCGGCCAGCGCGCGCGCCTTTTCAAGGGCTTCTTCGAAGCGCTGGATCGCCGCGGGGACGACCTTGAACGGTTTCTTCAGGG
>JALSKD010000015.1 GCA_026989015.1 Gammaproteobacteria bacterium | reverse complement strand
TGCCGATAGACGATACGAAAAGGTGGCTGGATCAGCTCCCTCAAAAAAGGCTGGTCGAACTCAGGCACGATTCGACCCAGCTCAGGATGCGTTCCAAGCGCCTCGATCCGTTGGAAGATCTCGGCGATAAACCTTTCCCCGATATCGGGAACACCTTGTTCGGCATACCAGAGCCGGATTTCCTCCAGATCGGCAACCGCCGATTCCGCAAAGCGGATAGTGACCTCACCCAATGACATCACTCCGAAGCTGGCAGCCCGAGTCGGGCCTTTGCCTCGTCCAGGGAAAGCTCCCTCCCGGCGTCGAGATCAGCAAGACCGGCTACCACCGCCCGCATGAACTCACGCTCTTCCTCTGCGGCCTCATAATCCGTAACCGATTGTACTACGGCTACCCCGCGCCCACGGCTTGTCAGGAGTACCGGCCGGTGCGCCTCGGCGGCATGCCGAACCACCTTACCCGGATTGACCTTCAAATCGGTCAGCGGCACGACGTCTTCGGAAAATTTGATACTCATTGACCACCTCTCAGCTCGCCTAAATGGTGCTGATTATAGCACCTGCAAACAGCACCTACCAAGAGGTCTATCGATCGTTGCCCCGCCGTTATCCCGATGTGTTGATTGAGTTGCTATCTGTATGTTTGTGAGCCTTCATAAAGGGGGTACGCTTCCGAGGAATATCGACCCATGAGAGAACCAGAGCGGGAGAATGGCGAGATGGCGCGGCGAGGCCGAGGTGCGCTTGCAGGGGCTGGAGGGTCCGGAACGACGGGACTCCGGGCACAAAAAAGCCGGCTTCAGAGAACCGGCTTTTTCGTGTATTGGCGGAGAAGGAGGGATGACTCGGCGCGTCCTGCGCCTCGCCCTGCGGGTTCGCTGCGCTCATTCCGCATCGCTCCCGGCGATGCGGTCAAACCCTCTGTCGGGTTCGAACCCCTCCCGAATACTTGCTGAGCAAATGAAAAAGCCCGGGCAGTAGCACTGACCGGGCTGCTCTATTGGCGGAGAAGGAGGGATGACTCGGCGCGTCCTGCGCCTCGCCCTGCGGGTTCGCTGCGCTCATTCCGCATCGCTCCCGGCGATGCGGTCAAACCCTCTGTCGGGTTCGACCCCCTCCCGAATACTTGCTGAGCAAATGAGAAAGCCCGGGCAGTAGCACTGACCGGGCTGCTCTATTGGCGGAGAAGGAGGGATGACTCGGCGCGTCCTGCGCCTCGCCCTGCGGGTTCGCTGCGCTCATTCCGCATCGCTCCCGGCGATGCGGTCAAACCCTCTGTCGGGTTCGAACCCCTCCCGGATACTTGCTGAGCAAATGAAAAAGCCCGGGCAGTAGCACTGACCGGGCTGCTCTATTGGCGGAGAAGGAGGGATTCGAACCCTCGATACGCGGTTAGCGTATACACACTTTCCAGGCGTGCTCCTTCAACCACTCGGACACTTCTCCAGAAACCTGTTGTCTGCCGGACCTTGAAGCCGGCTCCATGTTCAAGGCGGAGCACGCGGCGTGCTCGTTGTTTCGGGCCGTCCTGGCCCGAACCCCTGCGGGGCGCCTGCGGCGACCACGATGGCTCCCGGCCATCGTGTCAACCACTCGGACACTTCTCCAGAAACCTGTTGTCTGCCGGACCTTGAAGCCGGCTCCATGTTCAGGACGGAGCACGCGGCATGCTCATTGTTTCGGGCCGTCCTGGTCCGAACCCCTGCGGGGCCTGTAAAATCAGGATGCGAAGCCTACAGCATGGGGCTGCGGGTATCAATGCCCCGCAGAGGAAAATATGCCGATCCAGACGATAGATTCAACCTATGAAGAGAATTGGTTTTTTCCACTCCATGCTATCGGGCGTTTTGCTAACATGTGCTTTTTTTATTGAGTACCGCCATGCTGATCGTTGTTTCTCCTGCCAAAACCCTGGATTACGAATCCCCCCTGCCCACCGATGAGTACAGCTGCCCGGAGCTGCTGGAGGAGTCGGAGCAACTGATCCGCCGTCTGCGCGATCTGTCGGTGCTGGATCTGGTCGAGTTGATGCATGTGAGCAAGAAGATCGCGGAGTTGAATTTCGAACGCTACCGCGACTGGCACCTCCCCTTCACGCCGGAGAACGCGCGTCAGGCGTTGTTTGCCTTCAAGGGCGATGTGTACACCGGGCTCGATGCCTACAGCATGGGGGCGGAGGATATTGCCTTTGCCCAGCAGCATTTGCGCATGCTGTCCGGCCTTTACGGGGTGCTCAGGCCGCTGGATCTGATGCAGCCCTACCGTCTGGAGATGGGTACCCGGCTGAGCACCAGCCGTGGCAAGAACCTCTATGAGTTCTGGGGCGATATCATCACCGATCACTTGAACGCTCAATTGGCGGATTCCGGTTCCGAGGTGTTGGTCAATCTGGCGTCCAACGAGTACTTCAAGGCGGTGCGCCCGCAGCGCTTTGCCGGACGCATCGTGACGCCGCTATTCAAGGAGTACAAGAACGGGCAATACCGCATCATTGGCGTCTATGCCAAGCGGGCGCGCGGGCTGATGAGCCGTTTCATCATTGACAACCGCATCGAAGATCCGCTGGATCTCCAGGCCTTCGACCGGGAAGGCTATGCCTTCAATCCGGCCCTCACCGACGGCGACAACTGGGTGTTCTCCCGCAGGCCCTGAGGCCCCGGCATCCCGCCCTCTCAGCGGTGCCATGCCAATAATCAGGCTTTATTGGCGTATTTATTTTATTATGGGCTGCAAGACAGGCTATAAGTAGTCCCATGGTCGAACTCTCACCCCGCGCCCACCGGCTGCATCTGTTTTCGGGGCTGCTGGTGGCGCTGCTGCTGCTGGCCCTGCTGGTGGCCGTACCCCTGTTTTCCGAGGAGCCGCAGAACCGCTTGCAGCAGATCCAGCAGCGCGGGGAACTGAGGGTGATCAGCCGCAACGCCGCATCCACCTGGTACCAGGGCCCCAATGGCCCCGATGGGCTGGAATACCAGCTGGCACGCATGTTCGCCGAATTCATCGGGGTTGAGCTGCGCATGATCGAGGTCGATCATTACGGCGAGCTGTATGAGGAATTGCTGTTCGACGATGGTGACATTGGTGCCGCCGGCCTGTCGCAACAGGACGTCGACGAGAACGCGGTGGCCATCTCCTTTGGACCGGCCTACCACCGAGTCAGCCAGCAGTTGATCTACCGCAAGGGGTCGGTCGAACGCCCACGCACGATCAAGGATCTGGCCAATGGCGTCATCGAGGTCATCGCCGGATCCAGTCACGAGCGTCTCCTCAAGCGCCTGCAACAGCAGTATCCGGACCTGACCTGGCGTGCCAACGATGACATGGCTGCCGAGGAGCTGATCGAGCTGGTCGATCAAGGTGTGGTGGATTACATGCTCGGCGATTCCCACGAGATCGCCCTGCAGCGGCGTTTCTTCCCGGAACTGCGCATCGCCTTCGAACTGGGCCAACCCAAGTTTTTGCGCTGGGCCTATACCCGCAGCAAGGACAAGAGCCTCGACAAGGCCGTTGCCGAATTCTTCCAGAAAATCCGTAACGACGGACGGCTTGAACAATTGATCCACCGCTACTACAGCCATGTTGCCCGTTTCAACTATTCGGACATCCAGACCTTCCTCGAGCATGCCCGGAGCCGTTTGCCCAGGTACCGTCCGTTGTTCGAGAAAATCGCCCGCGAAGAAGGGCTGGAATGGCAGTTGCTGGCGGCCATCAGCTACCAGGAAAGCCTGTGGAACCCGAAGGCAAAATCCCCCACCGGCGTTCGCGGACTGATGATGCTGACCCAGAACACGGCAAAACACGTCGGCATCAAGAACCGCCTGGACCCGGAACAGAGCATTCGCGGCGGCGCCCGCTATTTCAAGCAGGTGCTCAGGAAAATTCCGGAGCGAATTCCCCAGCCCGACCGCACCTGGCTGGCGCTGGCCGCCTACAATGTCGGTTTCGGGCATCTGGAAGATGCACGCAAGATCACCGAGATGAACGGAGGTGATCCGGACAGGTGGATCGATGTAAAGAAGAGCCTGCCGCTGCTGTCACGCAAGAAATGGTACAAAAAAACCAAGCACGGCTATGCGCGCGGCTACGAGCCGGTCAAGTATGTGGAGAATATCCGCAAGTACTTTGAACAGCTGGTGTGGATGGACAAGCGCGCCCAGGGCGAGGACACCCTGCCCGATGTGCCGCCGGCCACCGAAGATCTGGCTCTGCCACCCAGCTTCTAGGAGAACGCTGAGGGATCAGGGATCACCCGGCTATTCGCCCAGGGATTCCCGCTCCAGCGCCAGAAACACCTGATAGGCATTGATGCGGTTGGCGTCCTCGAAGGCCGGCAGCGCCGCGAAGCGGCTCCAGTCGATGCTCGAGTAAAGCTCGTCGAACCCCATCATCTCCTCGACGCCCGCACCCAGTTGGTTACGCAGAAAGGCCAGGTAGTCGCGGGTCAGGGCTATGGCCTGCTGCGGATCCCTGGCCAGCCCGCCATGACCGGGAATCAGCGCCTTGACGCCCTTCCGGTCGGCCATCCGGCGCAGGGTCTCCAGCCAGACCCTGGAATCGCTGTCGCCGACGAAAGGCACCCGCCCCTCGAAGATGACATCGCCGCTGATGAACACCCGGTCCGGCTCGACGAAGACGGTCAGATCGGCATCGGAATGGGCCTTGCCGAGGTAATCCAGGGTCAACTTCACGGTGCCGTCATCGATCTGCTTGCGCCCATCGATCTGCTCGTCCGGATAGACCAGACGCGTCTGCTCGTTCACCCACGGATCCAGCGAAAAACGCCGCTCCTCCAGCCGTTCGGCCGCCTGCGGCGAATCCAGGTAATCATCAACCCCTCGCGGCGCAATCACTCTGGCACCGCGCTCCTTGAAGGCCTGAAGGCCGTAGATGTGGTCGGCATGGTAATGGGTGGTGATGACACGGACGATGGGCTTGTCGGAAATCCTGCGGATTTCAGCGATCAACTGCTCGGCCAGCGACGGCGAACCCAGCGCATCGACCACGGTAATGCCCTGATCGCCGATGATCACGGTGGTATTGGAAATGAAACCCTGGTTGTCGGTGGCCACCCCGGTGGTGCCCTGCACGAACCAGACATGGGGCGACACCTGTCGCAACTGCATGTCCACACTGCTGCGTGGATAACGGTACTCAAGGGCCTGAACGGCGGTCTGGGCCAGCAGCAGACAGGCCGTCAGCAGGATACGCGGAATCGTTGACATGGTCGTGTTCACTCTCTGGTGGGGGTCGTTTTTTTCTTGAGCGCACGGCGCTCGGCAAAGAATCGGCTAATGAGAGCGGCGGCCTCATCGTCCAGCATGCCGCCCTCGATCTCCAGCCGATGGTTGAAGGCCATGTGTTCAAACAGCTGCCCGGCGCTCTCTATGGCCCCGGTCTTGGGCTCCGGCGCACCGTACACCAAGCGTGCCACGCGGGCGTGGACCAGTGCGCCCACACACATGGCGCAGGGTTCCAGCGTCACATACAGGGTGGTTCCGACCAGCCGGTAATTCTCCACACGCCGCGCCGCTTCGCGCAGGACGCGGATTTCGGCATGACCGGTGGGATCGCAGGAAGCGATGGGGCGGTTACGGTCTTCGGCCAGCATGCGGCCTTCGGCATCCAGCAGTACCGCGCCCACCGGCACCTCGTCCTCGGCGGCCGCCCGTTGCGCCTGCTGCAGCGCCCGCCGCATCCAGTAGATGTCGTCAGCCACCGGGTGTATTCCCCGCCCCGCACAAGTCGGCGAGAAAGGAATCAGTCCTTGACCACCGGGTTGCCATCGGCCATCCATTTGACGATGCCATGTTTCACATTGTAGACCTTGGCGTAACCCATCTTGCCGCTGAGAAACCGGGACAGCACGCTGGAACGGTTGCCGGTGCGGCAGATGATGATGACCGGGTCTTCCGGCTTGATTTCGGAAGTGAAGGTTTCGAAAAACTTCGGATTCTGTCCGCCACGGGCATCGAACAAGGTCAGCTTGCGGCTGCCCTCGACCACGCCGGTTTCCTTCCATTCATCAGGCCGACGGATATCGTAGATGGGCACCCCCTCGGCGAGCAGTTTCTTCAGCTGTTCGTTGTCGATGTTGCTGTATTTG
>JALSKD010000014.1 GCA_026989015.1 Gammaproteobacteria bacterium | reverse complement strand
GGGTGCATCTGCAGCGCAGCACCGCCGAGCGGGTGCGCATCATCCGCGAGGATTACATTGCCGACAACTGGCCCGGCTACTGCGAACGCTATGGCGACGCGGCCCGCGAGCATTTCTCATCCTTCGTGCTCGACAACCTCGACCGTATCCGCAAGCGGCTGGGCGGTGAGCGCCATGCCCGATTGCGCGTCCTGTTTTCCGAAGCGCTGGAGCGGCTGTTCGAGGAAGGCGATGCCTCGGGTTTCGATGCCGGCATCGAATTGCTGCTCACCGACTACTACGATCCCATGTACCGCTATCAGCTCGAATCCAAGCCCCACCAGCGGCTGTTCGAGGGCGACGAGGAGGCCGTGGTGGCCTGGTCGGAGGCGCAACGGAGCGCATGATGGACGCACCGGCCTTCAAGGATCTGGTGTTCGTCGGCGGCGGCCACAGTCATGCGCTGGTGCTGCGCATGTGGGCGATGAAGCCGCTGCCCGGCGTCCGTCTGACCCTGATCTCTCCGCAATCCATGACGCCGTATTCCGGCATGCTCCCGGGCCTGGTGGCCGGGCATTACGGCTTCGATCAGACCCATATCGACCTGCCACGGCTCTGCGACTGGGCCGGGGTGCGTTGGATACAGGATGAAGTCACCGCCATCGATCCCAAGCGGCGTCGGCTGAGCCTCGCCGGACGGCCCGACATCGAATACGACCTGGTCTCCATCGACATCGGCTCCACCCCCGACCGCTCGATTCCCGGAAGCCGACAGTACAGCACGCCGGTCAAACCGATCAGCGATTTCCACGCCCGTTGGGAGCGCATACGCGAGCAGGCGCGCGAGGGCACGCTGGGCTCGATCGCGGTGGTCGGCGGCGGCGCCGGCAGTGTCGAGATCGTGTTGTCCATGGCCCATCGTCTGCACGAACAGGGCAGCCCGCTGCGCCTCAGCCTGGTGACTGCCGCCGGGACGCTGTTGCAGGGCTACAGCTGGAGCGTCCGCCGCCGGGTGTTGCAGGCGCTGGAGGGCCAGGGTATCGAAGTGCTTCGCGGTTTCCGCGTGGCGCGGGTGGAGGCGGGGCGGCTGATGGCCGAAGACGGACGCGAACACCGCGCCGACGAGCTGATCTGGTGTACCCAGGCCGGTGCCGCGGAATGGATCGCTGCCAGCGGCCTGCGCTGCGATGCGCGCGGTTTCCTCAGCGTGCGGCCCACGCTGCAGGCGCTGGAGCATGACGACCTGTTTGCCGCCGGAGACATCGCCGACATGGTCCGCACGCCGCGGCCCAAGGCCGGGGTGTATGCCGTGCGGCAGGCGCCGGTGCTGTTCCACAACCTGCGCGCGCGACTGCTCGGCGAACCGCTGCGCGATTACCGTCCGCAGGACGGTTTCCTCAGCCTGCTGGCCCTCGGCGGCAAGACCGCTACCGGCATGAAGCCGCTGCCGGGCGGCCTGTCTCTGAGCGTGTCCGGCGACTGGGT
Source organism: Gammaproteobacteria bacterium (assembly GCA_026989015.1). Taxonomy (GTDB): domain Bacteria; phylum Pseudomonadota; class Gammaproteobacteria; genus S144-22. The sequence goes on along the minus strand of JALSKD010000014.1, from coordinate 30,573 downwards.
GTGGCGCTGGAAGGACCGCATCGACCGCAGGTTCATGCGCCAGTTTCATGAACTGCCGCCGATGACGATGCCCCGCTGCCGGGCGGAGGTGGATCCCCGGCTGATCGATGCGGAAGAACGCGAACAGGAACATGACCCGGCGGTGCGCTGTGCCGGCTGCGGCGGTAAGATCGGCGCCGATGTGCTGCGCCAGGTGGTGCAGTCGATCAGTGGGCAGGCCTACCGGCCCGAGGATGCGGTAGCCCTCGACGACAGACCGCAGCGCCTGTTCCAGAGCGTCGATGCGATCCGCGCGCCGCTGGACGACCCCTGGCTGTTCGGGCGCATCGCCACCCTGCATGCCCTTGGAGATCTTCAGGCCAGCGGGCTGCGGCCGCACAGCGCCCAGGTACTGGTGAGCTTGCCCCATGCCGGCGAACGTCTGCAGCGGCGAGAGTTGGGCGCGCTGATGCGGGGCGTGCTGAAGGAGCTGGATGCGGCCGGCTGTCGGTTTCTCGGCGGTCACAGCGCCGAGGGAACTGAACTGTCGCTGGGCCTGGCACTGCAGGGCGTCGAAGGGGAGGGTGGCTGGCTCGCCCAGTCGGGGATGCGACCGGGCGACCGCCTGCTGCTGGGCAAGCCGCTGGGCAGCGGCGTGCTTCTGGCGGCTGCGATGAAGGCCCGGCTGAGCGGACGCTGGCGTGAACGGTTGATCGAAGGCTTGCTGCGCTCGAACGCCTCGGCCGCAGACGCGCTTCAGGCCGTCGGCGCGCATGCCTGCACCGATGTTACCGGCTTCGGTCTGTTCGGCCATCTTCTCGAAATGTGTCAGGCCTCGGGCTGCGATGCCGTACTGCGGCTTGAGGGGGTTCCTCTCTACCCCGGTGCGCTTGAACTGTCCCGTCAGGGACTGCGCAGCAGCCTCTATCCGCACAACCGCCGCGCCGACCGTGCCATGGTGATGGACGCCGCTGGCGATGAAGACCGGTTGGCGCTGCTGTTCGACCCGCAGACCTGCGGTGGACTGCTGGCTGCGGTGCCGGCCGCCGTTGCCGAAGCTCCGGCCCTGGCCGAGGCCGGCTTCGTCACCGTCGGCGAAGTGCTGCCGGCCTCGGGCGCAGAACCGCTGATCCGGATCCAGTCGTGAAAACCCTGTACCTGATGCGGCATGCCAAGTCGAGCTGGAAGGATCTAGCGCTCGATGACCGCGACCGCCCGCTGAACGCGCGTGGCCGCCGCGATGCGCCGGAGATGGGTCACCGGCTTGCGGCCCGCGGCCCCTTGCCACAACGCCTGCTGTGCAGTCCGGCGCGCCGTGCGCGGGATACCGCTCGGGCGGTGGCCGAGGGCGCGGGGCTGCACGGGGTGGGCTGCATCTCCGATGAACGCCTGTATTTCAACGGTGTCGAGGGCTGGATCGATACGCTGCGCTCCCTCGAAGACAGTCTGGATGTGGTATTGCTGGTCGGCCACAACCCGGACTTCAGTGCCGTCGTCTGTGGCCTCGGCGGCTTGCCGGTGCAGGATTTTCCGACCGCATCGCTGGCCCGCTTTGCACTGACGACGCAGTGGTCCGATCTGCGCCCGGAAACTCTGCAGCTTATCGATCTGGACTGGCCGAAAAAGGGTTGAACCGCAGCACCGCCGGCGCCGGTCCAGCGGCAGTTCATCGGGGTGCACCTGTGTCCTTACCGGCCTGTGCTACACTCCATTGCTTGCTATCCGTGCTGCAATCCGCCGTTTCACGATGTTTCGCCTGCCTTTTTTCCTGTTTTTCCTGCTGCTGATCCCGATGCGTGCACCCCTTGCCGCGGAAACCGACCCGCAACCGCGCGAGTATCTGTGGTCCGTGGTACCCCAGTTCAGCCCGACCGCGGTCCATCGCGACTGGACGCCGCTGCTGGAAGAACTGAGCCGCCGTACCGGCTACCGTTTCCGCCTGTTGCCTGCCAGTGGATTCGATGAATTCGAGCGCGCACTGTTCAATGGCGGCTATGATTTCGTCTACGCCAACCCGTACCAGACCCTTCTGGCACACCGCAAACAGGGCTACATACCCCTGGTGCGCGACGAGCAGCGGAGGCTCACCGGTATTCTGGTGGTGCGCAAGGACAGTCCCTACCAGTCGCCCCGTGATCTCGATGGCAAGACCATCGCCTTTGCTTCGCCCAATGCCTTTGCGGTATCGCTGTACATGCGCGCGATGCTCCGGGAACAGGAAGGCATCGATTTCACTCCTTTGTGGGCCGGCACCCACAGCAACGCCTATCGGGCCGTGCTGCTTGGAAGAGCCGATGCCAGTGGCGGTATCTACCGCACGCTGGAGAAGGAACCGCCCTCGGCGCGGCATCTGTTGCGCATCGTCTACAATCTGCCCAGCACGATCACGCATGCGGTTTCTGCCCATCCACGCGTGCCCGAATCGGTGCGTCAGGAGGTGCAGCTGACGCTGCTGGATCTTGCGCAGAGCGAGCAGGGGCGCAGACTGCTCTCGGCCGTGTTCCTGCCGCAACCCATTGCCGCGGATTTCGAGCGTGACTACCGTCCGCTGGCCAGCCTCAACCTGGACGACTATGTCGTGCTGCCCCGCTGAGTCATGACCCGATTCTGGCGTCGACTGTCCCTGCACCGTCAGCTGGTTGTCGCCAGCACCCTGTTGCTGTTGCTGACGCTGATGGCGACAACCGCCTGGAACCTGCAGTCACAGCGCCGGCAGTTGATCGACGAGGCAACGGACAAGGCACACAGCCTGGCGCAGAGCACGGCCCTGGCCGCGCGCAGCCTGCTGGTGCGTGAATCCTACGATGACCTGGAATCGCTGCTGCTGCAACTGGCCCTGTACCCCGATCTGATGGAACTGGCCGTGCTGGATGCGGATGGACGGATACTGGCTGACGTACTGCAGTCGCCTGAGGGGCCCCAACCGGTCTATGAGCGTCTGACCCGCACGCTGCCGTCAAGCCTGTCTGAACGATCCGTCAGCGGGCTCACCCGGCATCAGGGCGATGTACTGATCCTGTGGCAACCGGTGCGAACCTCGACCCTGCTCGGCTGGGTACTGCTGAAGATTGATCTCGGGCCGGTCGAAAAACGGATTGCCCAGGCCTTGCGTGACAACCTTATGGTGGCTGCGGCGGCCACGCTGATTGATCTGATGGTGCTGTTGATGGTGCTGTGGTGGCCCGGTCGATCGTTCCGTGCCGCCATCGATTTCGCGCAGCGCATGACCGCGCACCCCGGCCAGACGCTGGATGTGCGCGGCGGTTCGCGGGAAGTGGCCGAGCTGGTGGATGCCCTGAACCAGGCTTCCATCGATCTGGCGCAACAGCATTCCAGACTGGAGGACATGAACCGGCGCCTGGAACAGCGCGTCGAGGAGCGCACCCGTGACCTGCAACGCAGCCAGCTCAGTCTCAAACGGCTGCATCTTGCGGTCTCCCAGAGCCAGATGGCGCTGGTGCTGCTGGACGAGCAACTGAACATAGAGGAAGCCAATCCGGCCTTCGAGAGCATGACCGGTCACGCGATCGAGTCGGTGATCGGCCAGGAACTGTTCCGCCTGATCTGGTCGAGCAAGAATACACCGAAGCTGCTCGATGAGTTGATCGATCACCTCAAGCAAGGCCGCTACTGGCAGGGGGAGGTGACGCTGCGCCGCGCCAACGGCTTCCGCTTCTGGGTCAAGCTCGCGGTGACCACGATTCAGCCCGAGGGTGAAGGTGAGCATCTGGGTTTCCTGCTGACGATGGAAGACATCAGCGAGCGCAAGGAGTACGAGAAGCAGCTGATCCAGCAGGCCAACTTCGATGCCTTGACCGGCCTGCCCAACCGTGTGCTGGGTTTCGATCGCCTGCAACAGGCGATGCGCATGGGCCAGCGGCAAAACCGCAAGACCGCGGTCATGTATCTGGATCTGGACCGGTTCAAACAGGTCAATGACACCCTGGGGCACCGGGTCGGCGACCTGCTGCTGATCGAGGTGGCGAACCGGCTCAAGCAGTGCATGCGACCCTATGATGTGGTGGCACGGCTCTCCGGTGATGAATTCCTGATCGTACTTTCCGGTGTCGAGGATCCGGTTACCGTCGAGCATGTGGCGGAGAAGATCCTCCATGTGCTGTCCCAACCTTTCACCGTGGAAAAACGCGATCTGCATGTCGGCGCGAGCATTGGCGTGTCGGTGATTCCGGATGACGGCGAAGATCCGGAAGAAATCCTGCGCTACGCCGACACCGCCATGTACCAGGCCAAGCAGGCGGGCCGCAACTGCTTCAAGTACTACACCCAGTCGATGAACGAGGAGGCGCAGCGCCGCCTGCAGCTTGATTCGGCCTTGCACCTGGCACTGGAACAGGACGAGATCGAGCTGTACCTGCAACCCATCGTCAGCTGTGGACAGGGGAAGATTGTCGGTGCCGAGGCCCTGATGCGCTGGCAATCCGAGGCACTGGGCAGTATTTCACCGGAACAGTTCATCCCGATCGCCGAGGAAAACGGCCTCATCGACGAGCTCGGTGCCTGGATACTCGACCGTGCCTGCCGTGAACTGGCCGGCATGCCGGAACTGGAATTCGTGACCGTCAATGTCACCAGCAGCCAGTTCCGCATCATCGATTTCGCCGACCGGGTGCATGCGGTACTGGACCGTTACCGTCTCCCGGCGAGCCGACTGCATCTGGAAATCACCGAGCGGGTCTTGATGACCGATCAGCGTGTCGTTCTCGACAACATTCAGGGCCTCCAGGAGAAGGGCATCGGACTGGTGATCGACGATTTCGGCACCGGGTATTCCTCGCTGTCCTACCTCAGTCGCTTCCCCTGTCATGCACTGAAGATCGACCGCAGCTTCATCGCCAGGATGGTCGAGGATGCCTCCGCCGAAGCGCTGGTCGATGCCATCATCCACATGAGCCATGCGCTGGGTGTGCGGATCATCGCCGAAGGCGTGGAGACCCAACGCCAGTGGGACATGGTCTGCAGCAAGGGGACCGATCTGGTACAGGGGTTCCTGATTGCCGGCGCACTGGAGGTGGACGCATTTCGTCGCCGGTTGCAGCAGCACTCGACGGCAAGCGGTGGAACGGACGATGAAGAGCGGGACTGAAGCTGAACCGGACAGCGCAGCAGGCGGTCTCACTCTGCAGGCGCCCGCGGCCCGCCGGCGCAACCACACGGGAATCGGCCGATGAAAAAATGGGGCGTGCTTGTGCTGCTGGGGGCGTTGATTGCTCTCTATATCTACTTTGGCCTTGGGCAGTACCTTGACCTTTCATGGCTCAAGGCCCAGCACCAGGCGCTGCAGGAGCTGTATCGTCAGCATCCGTTGCCTGTGCTGGCGGGTTACTTCCTGCTCTATGTGCTGGTGACCGCGCTGTCGCTGCCGGGTGCGGCGGTGATGACCCTCGCCGGCGGTGCCATCTTCGGGCTGTGGACCGGTCTGCTGGTGGTCTCCTTTGCCAGCAGCTTCGGCGCCACGCTGGCTTTCCTTGTCTCGCGTTATCTGCTGCGTGACTGGGTGCAGCAGCGCTTTGGCGATTCGCTGGCTTCCATCAACCGCGGCATCGAAAAGGATGGTCCCTTCTACCTGTTCGCGTTGCGGCTGGTGCCGGTGTTCCCCTTTTTCATCATCAATCTGGTGATGGGGTTGATGCCGATCCCTGCGTTCACCTTCTACTGGGTCAGCCAACTCGGCATGCTGCCGGGTACGCTGGTCTATGTGAACGCCGGAACCCAGCTGGCAGGCATCGAATCGCCCTCGGACATTCTCTCCCTGCCACTGATCCTGTCCTTCGCCCTGCTGGCCCTGCTGCCGTTCATCGGCCGTGCTGTGCTGCGGCTGATCCACCGGCAGCGGGCATTGTCCGGCTACCGCAAACCCTCCCGTTTCGACGCCAACCTGATCGTCATCGGTGGTGGCTCCGCAGGACTGGTGACCGCCTATATCGCCGCCGCGGTCAAGGCACGGGTGGTGCTGATCGAGAAATCGAAGATGGGAGGCGACTGCCTGAACACCGGCTGCGTGCCGTCCAAGGCGTTGATCCGCAGTGCCCGGCTGGCCGCCGAGATCGCCGACAGCAGTCGCTACGGTCTGGAATGCGCCCGGCCCAGAGTCGATTTCCAGCGGGTGATGCAGCGGGTAGGGGAGGTCATCGAAGGTATCGAACCCCATGACTCGGTGGAACGCTATACCCGACTCGGCGTCGAGGTGGTGCAGGGCGAGGGACGGATCGTCGATCCCTGGACGGTTGAGGTGGCCGGCCGAAGGCTCACCGCCCGCAACATTGTCATCGCCACTGGTGCACGGCCTTTCGTTCCGCCGGTTCCCGGCATCGAGACGGTCGATCCCTTGACCTCGGACAACCTGTGGCAACTTGAAGAGCAGCCGCGTCGGCTGCTGGTGCTTGGCGGCGGCCCGATCGGATGCGAACTGGCCCAGGCGTTTGCCCGGCTGGGTTCCCAGGTCACCCAGGTGGAAATGGCACCGCGTCTGCTGATCCGCGAAGACGAGGAAGTCTCGACTCTGGTGGAGGCGCGTTTCCAGAGTGACGGGATGCGCGTGCTGACCGGACACAAGGCGCTGCGCTTCGAACGGGAAGAGGGTGGCCCGGTGCTGGTGGCCGATCACCAGGGCAATGAGGTCCGTATCGGTTTCGACCGCGTGCTGGTGGCGCTGGGGCGAAAGTCCAATGTGGAAGGTTTCGGCCTGGAGGAACTGGGCCTGCGGCTGACCGACCGGGGCGCCATCGAGGTCGACGAGTGGTTGCAGACCAGTATCCCCACGATCTATGCCTGTGGCGATGTGGCCGGGCCCTATCAGTTCACCCATGTGGCGGCGCATCAGGCCTGGTATGCCTCGGTCAACGCCCTGTTCGGCATCGTCAGGCGGTTCAAGGCGGATTATTCGGTCATCCCCTGGGCGACCTTCATCGATCCGGAGGTGGCCCGGGCGGGGATCAGCGAGGCGGAAGCCGTCGAACGCGGGATTCCCCACGAAGTCACCCGCTACGGTATCGACGGCCTGGACCGGGCGATCGCCGACGGCGAGGCCCGGGGCTTCGTCAAGGTGCTGACGGTGCCGGGCAAGGACCGCATACTCGGCGTCACCATCGTTGGCAGCCACGCCGGCGATCTCATTGCCGAATTCGTGCTGGCGATGCGCCATGGCCTGGGCCTCAACAAGCTGTTGTCGACGATACACATCTATCCGACCTGGGCCGAGGCCAACAAGTATGTGGCCGGTGAATGGAAACGCGCCCATGCGCCGCAGCGCCTGCTTGACTGGGTAGCCCGCTGGCATGCCTGGCGCAGGGGATGACCGCGGACTTGATCCCGGACATTGAATGCGCACGGTGGATCGGCACAATGGCATCACCGATAACGACCGCAGGAGGATCATGATGGCAGACCTGTTCAGTGACGCGTGGATGAAAGGCTTCCAGCAACAGTGGAACGAAGAACCGGAACTGGCCGATGCGCTGGCGAAGATCGGCTTCGACTCGGTGATCGGCTACGGCTTCAAGGGAGAGGACCAGCCCCGTGGGTACATCCGGGTCGAAGGCGGCAGGGTCACCGAAGCCGGCGCCTACAACGGCCGTGAGCTGAACTGGGACATGCGCGCCGACGAGGCCAGCTGGCGCAAATGGTTCCAGAAGGACTTGGGCATGACCGGACTCGGCATGGCCGTCACCACCGGCAAGCTGAAATTCAATGCCGGTGACTTCAAGGCCATGATCAAGGATCCGCGCATGGCCGGACCCTTCATCAAGAGCTTTGCGGTGATGGGGCGCGTCTGATCCGGCCCTCGTACTGTACGTCCTACGAATTGTGCTTGCCAGCATTGGGTTTCAGGAGTAGCGTATGGGTGCGGAATCAATCCGCGACTCGCCGCAGGAAGCGGTTCAGGCCAGTAGGACTTGGCGCACTCTCATCTCTTCCCGTGGCATCGCCGGCCCCGTTCGATGCGCCAAGCGACAAATGGATCAGAACAGGGCTGTTCACAGGACATTTTCATTGGAGGAAAAGCCATGTCTGGACGGCACGCTACCACAAAGAAACGCAAGCCCTCATCCACCCGTGAGGGTGAAGCAGGGCAGGAACCGGTTCTCAAATCCACAGGCGATCTGAGGGCCATCAAGGACCGGGAAAGAGAGCGCTTCGCGCGCATCGCCCGTGGGGATCTGCCGCTAGGGATCTTCCGCAAACCCTGTCGGGTAAAAATCCTGATGCTGGTGGACACGGGCATCTCGTACAATCAGTTTTACTTTGGACTGAGCGAGGTCCTCGATACCCTGCGCGAGAACCCTGAATGGTGGGTCAACTTCGAAGTCACGCGCGCGCACCGGCAGAATGACCCCAATCCTCCGGCAAACGGAACGCCAGCCTACGACCTGTACGGTCCGCACTTCGAGAATTTCCGCTTCGATCAGTCGGGTTTCGACCTCGATGACTATGACCAGGTATGGTTTTTCGGTTTCAACCGCGGGAACACAGGTGCTTTGACCGATGATGAGCTGGAGATCCTGTTCCGCTGGATGGACAACGGAGGCGGTGTGTTTGCAACCGGAGATCATGCCAACCTGGGAGAGGCCTTGTGCTCGAACATTCCCCGGGTGCGCAGTATGAGGAAATGGAGGACAGCAGGGGTTGATCCCGCGCCTTTTGCGTTCGGCCCGGATCGTCACGACACCCTGCGCAAGGGTCATGATTTTCCGGGCACGGCAGCTGTGGATGAATCCACGAGCTATACCTTCGACGACGAATCGGACGATGTACCGATGGTCATCCGTCTGCGCTGGTATGTTCATCACCACTGCCATGGCGGTCATCTCCACCATCATCATCTGCACTGGTACTGGCCGTATTTTACGAGACGTTCGCCTCATCCGGTGCTGTGCGGGATGGACGGCCCGATCCGCATTCTGCCCGATCACCCGCATGAAGGCGAGGTGGTTGTGCCCCGGGATCTTACCGAGATCGCAAGCTTTGGCGATTATTCGGCCCCGGAGTATCCGGAGGTCTCCGGTCAGCCCCTGTCTCCGGAAATCATCGCCTGGGCCAAGGTGCAGGACGATCACAGCAACGAGAGCTTCAAGGGCGCGTGTAACGCCAAAGAGTTCGGAGCGATCGGTGCTTACAACGGCCATTGCGCGGGTGTCGGTCGTGTCATCGTCGATTCGACCTGGCATCACTGGTTCGATGTGAACCTGACCGGTCGCATGGTTTTCTCCAGCAGCACTCCGGGTAATGTCGAAACCGGCGACCTGCGCAAGCTGGAGGGTTTCAACAGCTCGCCACAGGGGCAACAGGCCCTGTCACGGATCCGCAACTATTACCGCAATGTGGCCATATGGTTGTCGCCCAGGAATCGCCTTCGCTGCATGGCGGCGCGCGGTCTGTGGAACGCGCTGCGCCGCTATCCCTTGTTTGCAGACCTCAGTCTGGACCAACCGATCTGGGTCAAGGGGCATCATGCCATCGATGTGTTGGGCAAGTATGCCGGCCAGTGTCAGGTCTACTCCTGGTGGCCACTGCTGTATCCCAAGCTCGACATCAACCGCCTGATGGACCCGGAAGTATTTCCGGTACCGATCGATCCGTTGAAGATGATGGATGCCTTCATATTGGGGGGTATCCTCCACGCGATGATCGAGATCCGGGACTCCGGAAAAGCGGACCGTAAAGCACCCAACGACAAGACCTTACTGAAGACAGCCGAAACAGGCGCCCGTGCGGGCGTTGAAGCCTTGCTGGAGCACATCGGCCAGAGCCAGAAAGCACACAAGGTGCTGGCCGATATCTTGAAGAAAGGGGTGAAATAGGACGCTAATGCCCGCTTCCCGGCCCTGTACCGGGGAGCGGGTCTATCGCGTCCAGGGCATCATGTCGCGCATGCCTTTCATCGCCGGGGTGACCTGGCGTGACATGTAACCGACATCGTTGCGCATCAGCCCCAGATTGCGGTCGATCCCGCCGACCTTGCCGTTGATCTGGGCCAGGTTGCCGCTCATGGCGCCGGTATCGGCAGTCAGCGCATCCATCTTCGATGACATGTTGGCGACGGAATCCTGCATCAGTGCCATGTCGCCGGACATGCTGCTCATCGCCGTTTCCATGATGTAGACCACGCGGAACATGTAGACGATGGCGATGATGGCGAGAATGACCGCGGGCACGGCGATCCAGCGATTGCGCCGGGTACGCTGGCTGTAGACCCGGTCCAGTTCGCTGAGCTTCTTGTCCTGCAGTTTTTCCTGTTCCTGTACTTCCTTGAGGGTCAGTTCATGGTCCTGCCGGATGGTTTCGGTCAGCGCCTGCAGGATGACCGTATTGCGGTCTTCGTTGGTGCCGTGCCGCTTTTCGAGTTGTTCGAAGGCCTGATTGAGGGTCTGGTAGAGCTTGGCCATTTCCTGCTCGCGCTGGCGGGTTTCCTCGCTGTTGCGTCGGGAGAGGACGGTAAATCCTTCGCGGACTTCCTCGGCCAGGGCGCGGATCTGGCGATCGCGCAACTGCTGTTCCTCACGCATCTGCTCGGTCAGGGCTTTCAGACTGTCGAGGGTCTGACGGATCACCGGATCCACCGTGTTCTGTCTGGCGGCCGAAGCCTTCTTCGTCGTTGTCGATTTCTTGCTGCTGGCGCTGGCCGCCGTCTTTTTGGTGACTGCTTTCTTGCGGCTGGCGGTCTTTCTGGCGGGGGTCTTACGGGGTGCTGCGGTGGCGCTGTCGCTGTCTTTTGGATCGGTGGCCATCGGGCTGTCCTCCTGTAATATTAGGGAATCATTATATGGATTCGGCTGCGCAGTCCCATCCCCCGAAAGAGGGGGGTTGGTGTACAATTTCATTTTTTGCCCCAGCCATTGCATGAAAACCGATAACGCACCCCGCAAGTACCTCAAGGACTACCGCGCTCCCGATTTCACCATCGATCGCTGTGAGATCGAGTTTTCCATCCATGATGATCACACACGAGTGGTCGGGCAGCTGCAGCTGCGGCGGCTGACCGGGGACAAGCAAGCGCCGCTGAAGCTTGATGGTGTCGGTCTGAAGCTGATCGATGTGATGATCGACGACGAGTTTCTCGACGATTCCGACTACAGCTACGATGGCCAGATCCTGACCATCCCGTTCGTGCCGCACGAATTCCGCTTGCGCACCACGGTGGAGATCAATCCGGCCGCCAACACCCGCCTCGAAGGTCTGTACAAGAGCAACGGCAATTACTGTACCCAGTGCGAGGCGGAAGGTTTCCGGCACATCACCTTCTTCATCGACCGCCCCGATGTGATGGCCGTGTTTACGACGACCATCCGTGCCGACAGGGCTACCTGTCCGGTGTTGCTGTCCAACGGCAACAAGATCGACAGTGGCGAGGAAGACGGCCTGCACTGGGTCAAGTGGCATGATCCCTTCCCCAAGCCCTGCTACCTGTTCGCGCTGGTGGCGGGAGACCTGGCCTGCATGGACGGTGAATTCATCACCCGTTCCGGGCGCAAGGTACGCCTCGAATTCTACAGCGAGGCCCACAACATCGATCGTTGCGGCTTCGCACTGGAATCCCTGAAGAAGGCCATGCGCTGGGACGAAGAGCGCTTCGGCCTGGAATACGACCTGGACCTGTACATGATCGTCGCGGTGGACGATTTCAACATGGGCGCAATGGAGAACAAGGGGCTGAATGTCTTCAATACCCAGTATGTGCTGGCCGATCCGCAGACCGCGACCGATGACAATTACCTGGGCATCGAGGGCGTCATTGCCCATGAGTATTTCCACAACTGGACCGGCAACCGGGTGACCCTGCGCGACTGGTTCCAGCTCAGCCTCAAGGAAGGCCTGACCGTGTTCCGCGACCAGGAATTCAGTGCCGACATGATGTCCCATGCCATCCAGCGCATCAACGATGTGCGTGCCCTGCGCAGCTACCAGTTTCCGGAGGATGCGGGGCCGATGGCCCACCCGGTGCGTCCCGGTTCCTATGTGGAGATCAACAACTTCTACACGGTAACCGTTTACGAGAAGGGCGCCGAAGTGGTGCGCATGTACCAGACCCTGCTCGGCCGTGACGGCTTCCGCAAGGGCATGGACCTGTATTTCGAGCGTCACGACGGGCAGGCGGTGACCACCGATGATTTTCGTCAGGCCATGGCCGATGCCAACGGGGTCGACCTGGACCTGTTCCAGCGCTGGTACGATCAGGCCGGCACCCCCAAACTCTACCTCAACCGGCTCTATGATCCGGACAACCGCGTGCTGACGCTGAAGCTGCGCCAGGATCCGGGGCAGACCCAGGGCGTCGACAATGCGCCGTTCCTGATCCCGTTCCGTCTTGCGTTGTTCACCCAGGACGGGCAAGCGTTGCCGCTCAACGAGCAGGGGGACACCGAACTCACCCTTGGCCTGGCCGAGCGGGAGATGCGCTTCCAGTTCCGTGACATACCCGAGCTGCCGCTGGTATCGGCTCTGCGCGATTTTTCCGCCCCGGTGATCCTGCACAGCGACCTCAAGTCGACGGAACTGGCACGCCTGATGGTGGTGGACAATGATCCCTTCAATCAGTGGGATGCCGGTCAGCAATACGCCACCCGGGTACTGCTGGAAATGATCGAAGGCGATGAACCCTGCCTCACCGAAGGAATGGAAGGCCTGCTGCAGGCTCTGGGCGCAATGCTCGACGACACCGGCATCGAATACCCGCTCAAGGCCGAAATGCTGTCCCTGCCCGATGAAGACTACCTCGCCGAGATGTGCGCCGTACTCGATGTGCACAAGATCATGGAGGTCCGGGAATTCGCGCTGCAGCGGATTGCCGAACGCCACGAGGCGCGCCTGCTTGCGCTCTACCACGAATGCGCCGACAGCGGCGACTACCGCATCGACCCGGAATCGGTGGGCAAGCGCCGCCTGAAGAATACCTGCCTCGCCTACCTGACCCGGCTCGGCAAGTCGGCCCATGAGCAGCTGGCCGTGGACCAGTACCACCGGGCCGGCAACATGACCGACCGAATGGGCAGCCTGCGCGCGCTGGTGGATCGCCCCGGCGCCAGCCGCGACGCATTGTTCGACGATTTCTACCAGCGCTTCGCCGACAACCCGTTGGTGCTCAACAAGTGGTTCAGCCTGCTGGCCTCCAGCCGCAGCGACCAGGCGCTGGAGCAGGTGATGGCGCTGGCCGGGCATCCCGACTTCACCCTCACCAACCCCAACCGGGCGCGCTCCCTGCTGGGGCCCTTCTCGCGCAATGTGTCCGCCTTCCATCACCGTTCCGGAGCGGGTTATGAATTCCTGGCCGACCAGATTCTCGAACTGGACAGCCTCAACCCGCAGATCGCCGCTCGCATGGCCCGCGCCTTCCTGGTCTGGAAGAAACTGCCGCCCGAGCTGGGCGAGAAGATGAAAGCGCAGATCCTGCGCATCCTCTCCAAACCCGATCTGTCGCCGGATGTGACCGAGCTGATGCAGTCGGCGCTGGCCGACAGCGACTGATCCGGCGCAGTGGAGGGCGGGACCACGCTGATCGCGCCACGCCTGGGTCGCTGGCCGGAAAGCGGTCTGTCGGCGGCCGAGATGGAGCGGCTGGCGCCGTCGTTATCCCGTTTGCTGGCCCGTTCGCGCATGCTCGGGGGCCCGCCACGCGGTCTCGACGGGCTGCTGGCCGAGAGCCTGGGCCTGGAGGGGGCCGGGCTGCCCTGGGCACGCGCTCTGCTGGCCCGTCATGACCTTCCCGTTCGGGAGGGCACAGCGTTGTGTTTCCGCCTGTTTCACGCCCGAGCCGACATCAGCAATGCACTGGCCCAGCCAGCGGCGCTTTCTGAACATGATTCATCCTTAATAATCAATGACTTGACAGATGAATTTAAAGCAGATGCTCACTTAGATGCCGTCTCATCCGGAGCGGGCATACTGTGGCTGCGCGAAGTGGAGACACCACGCGATCTGCCCCATGTCCGCGACCTCTACGGTCAGCCGCTGGCGGCCTGGTATCAGCGGCTGCGCAGTCACCGCGACTGGTACCGGCTGCACAACGAGATGCAGATGTTTCTGCACCTGCATCCGCTCAACCGGGAGCGCGAGCGACTGGGGCAGCCGCTGGTCAACGCCCTGTGGTGCTGGGGCGCCGGTAAAGTACCGGAACGGCCCAGTCCGCTGTCCGGCCATGCCGACGATGAGGACACGCGCGCGCTGTTCGCGCTCTGCGCCCACGGCAGCGATACCCTGGAAGGTCTGATGGGCAGAGCGGCCGGCAGTGGCCGGCTGGTGGTGTGGTCGGCCTGGAGCCGCATCCTGCAGGTAGGCGCAGAAGAAGCCCTGGACGAGGCCCTGCAACGGCTCGACCGGTCAGTGGTGGCACCGCTGCTGGAGGCGAAGCAACCGATCCGACTGCTGACCGGTGACGGACTGTCGTTCTTCTATCAGCCGGCCAGCCGCTTTATGTTCTGGCGGCGCGGCCATGACTGGCAGCGGATGGCAGTGCAGCCGTGAGTACCCGGAAATGGGTCGAGCGGCCCCCGCAGTGCAGTTGGCAGGATGAGCACAGCCCGCTTCCTCCGCTGCTGCGGGATCTCTATGCCCGGCGCGGCCTGTGCAGCGATGCCGAGGCCAGCCGTTCCCTGGCCGATCTGCCTTCACCCTTTGCCATCACCGGTATGCGCGAGGCGGCCGAATGCCTGGCCACGCATGTGGAGGCGGGCAGTGCCGTGTTGATCGTTGGCGACTACGATGCCGACGGCGCCACCAGCACCGCCCTGTGCCTGCGCGCGCTGGAGGCGCTTGGGCGTCGCGCCGATTTCATGTTGCCGGATCGTCAGGTCGATGGCTACGGACTGTCGCCGGGTCTGGTCGAGCGCATCATCGAACACGGTCCCGATCTGGTCATCACCGTCGATACCGGCATTGCCAGCGTGGACGGCGTGGCGCGGCTCAGGCAAGCCGGCATCCGCGTCATCGTCACCGACCACCATCTGCCGGCCGAGACACTTCCCGCGGCCGATGCGGTGGTCGATCCGAACCTCAGTGACGACGACCCCGGGCGATGCCTGGCCGGCGTCGGGGTGGCCTTCTACCTGATGCTGGCGCTGAGGGCGGTGCTTCGTGAGCGGGGCCGGTTCGAAGGCCGTGAAGAGCCGGCGCTGGATGCCTTGCTCGACCTGGTGGCCATTGGTACGGTCGCCGATCTGGTGCCGCTGGACCGCATCAACCGCATCCTGGTGGATCAGGGCCTGAAGCGGCTGCGCGCCGGCGCCTGCAGCGTCGGCATCCGCGCCCTGGTGGAAGTCAGCGGGCGTGAACTGGCGCATCTGGGCAGCGAGGACATCGCCTTCGCCCTGGCGCCTCGGATCAACGCCGCCGGACGCCTCGATGACATGCGTCTCGGCGTGCGCTGCCTGCTGTGCGGCGACCCGCGCCGCGCCCGTGAACTGGCCCGTGCCCTCGACGACATCAACAGCTACCGGCGCGAGCGCCAGCAGGAGATGAGCGAGCAGGCGTTGGCGCAACTGCCCCCACTGGAGGGGCTGGCGTCACGGCGCAGCGTGGTGCAGTACCGCGACGACTGGCACGAGGGCTTGGTGGGGATCATCGCCTCGCGGATCAAGGAGCACTGCTACCGACCCACCCTGTGCTTCGCCCCCGGCAATGACGGACTGCTCAAGGGCTCGGGGCGGTCGATCCCCGGCGTCCATCTGCGCGATGCGCTGGATCGGGTGGACAAGCGCCATCCGGGATTGATCCACCGCTTTGGCGGTCACGCCATGGCGGCCGGACTGAGCCTCGAAGCCGGGCTGCTTGAGCCCTTTGCCGAAGCCTTCGAGGCGGCCCTGCAGCAGGAGGATGCTGCCTGTTTTCAGGATTGTCTGGAACACGACGGCCCCCTCGATCCCGAACGCCTCGATCTGCATCATGCGCTGATGCTCGAAGGCGCCGGGCCCTGGGGGCAACACTTTCCGCGCCCGTCCTTCACCGGCCGTTTCCAGATCCTGGATCATCGCGTGCTGCAGCAGCGTCATCTCAAGTGCGTACTGCGCCACGAGTCCGGCGGCGAGCCGCTGGATGCGATCCTGTTCCAGGCCCCGGAACCGTTGCTGGATACGGTTCCCACACGGATCGAAGCGCTGTTCGAACTGACCGTCAACCGGTTTCGCGGCCGCGAATCCCCACAATTGCTGCTGCGCGATCTGCGGCCATTGGGCGCCTGATCGGTTTTTTCATTCACATTCGCGGCCCGGCGGGCTATAAGGGGGCATCGAGTCCGTACCCGAGGTTGCCCTTGTCGAAAGCCGCCCCGCGATCGCCGTTTGCCGCGCCCCAGTCACCCGGTATCCCCAGCCGCCTGCTGCCGCTGCTGTTGGGCCTGCTGTTGATCGCGCTGCTGACCGGTTGCGGGCAGGGTGAGTCGCTGCCCCGGCTGGACACCGCCGCGGTCGCGAGCGAAACCGAGATCGCGCAGGCCACGGCCGGGTCCACCCGCAGCGAGGCCTATTCATTTTCCTTCGATCTGCGCATCTCTCCCAGCGAAGATGCGCGCCAGTATCTGCCGCTGATCGAATACCTGGAGCGGCAGACGGGACTTCCGTTCCGCCTCGATTTCCGCACCGACAGCCACAGCCTGGAACAGGGCTTCATTCGCGGAGAGGTGGATTTCGCCATCATCGGCGCCGGCAGCTACCTGGCCTTGCTCGAAAAAACCGACATCCTGCCGCTGGTGCGCGGCCTCAATGCCGAAGGCGAACCCGGTTACCGCGCCTACCTGGTCACCCTGCCGGACAGTCCGTTGCAGGGCATCAGCAGCCTGCGCGGAAAGACACTGGCGCTGGGCAGCCGCACTTCCACCCAGGGCTACCTGATTCCCCGGATCATGCTCGCCCAGGCGGGAATCGATTTCGGTGATCTGGCCGCCCATGAGTTCACCGGATCCCACCGCGCCTGCGCCGAAGCGGTGATCCGCGGGGATGCCGATGCCTGCGGGATGCAGGACATCCTCGCGCGCCGCCTGATCGAAGCGGGCGAATTGCGTGCGCTGGCGATCTCGGAAGTCTTTCCCTCCAGCGGCATCTTCGCCAGTGCCCGGGTTCCAGCGGAAGTGCGCGAACGGGTGCGCAAGGCGCTGATCGCCTTTGATCCCGTGTCGCTCGCCGACCGCCTCTACCACTGGGAACGCACTGAAATGGCCGGAGGCTTCACCGCCGCCAGCGCCGATGACTACACACTGCTCAAGCGCTGGAAGCAACGCTTCGACAACAATCGGGCGCCGGGGCAGGATCGGAAATGAGGCTGTTCTGGTTTCTGATGATCGGCGGCAGCCTGCTGGTGGCGATGGCCAGCGGGTTGCAGCTGCTCAGCTTCCAGTCATTGCTCGATGCCCATTTCAAGCAGGGCACGCGCAATCAGGGAGAACTGCTGGGCGGGCTGATGGCCGACAGCCTGAGCCAGAAGTTGCTCGATGGCCGCCGTCTGGAGATCCGTGAATCCCTGCGCGATCTGGTGGAACAGCAGGACTGGATCGCCTATGCCTACCTCACCGACTTCGATGGCCGGTTGGCGGCGCACAGTTTCGAACGGGGGTTCCCGAAAGCCTTGTTGTCGCGTCTTGGGGCCGATGATCCGCGCGCCGTCGTTGCATTTCAGGGGGAAGGCGCTGTCATCAACGACCTCGCCGTTCCGTTGATACCGGGACTGCCGGCCACGCTGCACATTGGCATCAATGAGCAGCCTTTGGCGCAATTGAGCCGGGAACTGATCGGCCGGGTGTTCCGCCTCAGCCTGGTGGTGCTGCTGATCAGCGTGCTGCTGTGGTGGATGATGGCGCGCAAGATCGCCCGGCCGCTGCAGCGCATCACCGCCCGCATCGATGCCTACCGACAGGGCGAAGTACCGCAACAGGACGCCGGGTCAACGCCACTCAGCGGTTTTCGAGAGATCGACGGCCTGGAACGGCAGCTCGACCAGACGATCCGTGAACGACGGCAGCTGGAAAGCCTGCTGCAGGATCGCGAAGCCTATCTGCGGCTGCTGGTCGAACATTCGCCGGTGGGCCTGGCGCTGACCCGCATGGACGGCGAACTGGTCGAGGTCAATCAGGCCTATGCCGACATCACCGGTTACCCGCGTGATGAACTGCCGGGCATGAGCTACTGGCAGATCACACCCCGCGAATACGAACCGCAGGAGCGTCAGCAACTGGAAGCGCTGGAGTCCACCGGCCGCTACGGCCCCTACGAAAAGGAATACATTCACCGCGACGGCCACCGGGTGCCGGTCCGCTTGTCCGGCCTGATCATCCAGCGTGACGGCGAGCGCTTCATCTGGTCCTCGGTAGAGGATGTGTCGGACCGGCACCAGGCGGAACGGCTGGCACTGATGTTCGAACACCTGCTGCGCCATGCGGAGGAGGAAATCTTCCTCGTCGATCCGACCAGCCTGCGCATCATCGAGGCTTCCCGCGGCGCCTGTGAACGGCTGGATTATGGCATCGAGGAACTCAAGCGGCTGACGCCGATGGACATCAATCCCGACCTGATGCCGGAACAGGCGCGCCGGGTCGTGCAATCGCTGGAGCAGGAAGGCGGGCAGCGAGTGATGCAGGGCGAACACCGCCGCCGAAACGGCGAACGCTATCCGGTGGAGGTTCGCCTGCAGATGCTGGGCGAGGGCATGGATCGAGTCATTTTCGTCAGTGTCTTCGACCTCAGTGGCCTGCAACGCCGCGCGGAGGCGGCCGAGGCCGAGCGCCTCGAACTGGAGCGTCGGGTGGAAGAGCGCACCGCATCGATACGGTTGCAGTCACGCATCATCGAACAGACCAGTGACGCCATCGTCACCTGCAACCTGGAGGGCGAGATCACCGGCTGGTATGGCGGCGCGGCGCGCTATTTCGGCCTGGACAGCGAACAGGCCCTGGGCCGCGGCCTGCGTGAACTGTTTCCGGATGCCGAAGCCTACGCTTTCCACACCCGTTACATCCTGCCGGTATTGGAGCAGGGGCGTCTGGAACTGGAAGCCACGCTACGGCATGCCGATGGCCGCAGCTTGCCCAGCCAGTTGCAGTTCTCGCTGCTGAAGGATGAGCAGGGCAGACCCAGTGGTCTGATCATGACCAGCATCGACATCAGCACCATTCGCCAGCGCGAGCAGGAACTGCAGGTGATGACGCGGCGTCTGGAGGTCGTCAATCAGGAACTCGAATCCTTCTCCTATTCGGTCTCTCACGACCTGCGCGCCCCGCTGCGCGCCATCGACGGCTTCAGCCAGGCCTTGCTCGAAGACTACGGCGACCGGCTCGACGAGGAGGGCAGGGACTATCTGCAGCGCGTGCGTGCCGGTGCACAGCGCATGGCCGAGCTGATCGATGACCTGCTCGACCTGTCGCGGGTCAATCGTTCGGAAATGAAACCGAAATGGGTGGATCTCTCGGAGATTGCCGCTGAAGTGATCGCCGAGCTGCGCCAGGGAGAGCCGGACCGGTCAGTGGAAGTGGTGATCGAGCCGGGGCTTCGGGTATGGGCCGATGCCCGGCTGATGCGGGTAATGCTGCACAATCTGCTCGGAAACGCCTGGAAATTCACCGGACGCACCGAAAAACCCAGAATCATGCTGCGTTCGTCGGAAGCTTTAGCCCATTCTTTTTGTGTGGAAGACAATGGTGTAGGATTCGATATGCGCCATGCCGGCAAGCTGTTTGGAGCCTTCCAGCGCTTGCACCGCGTCAGCGAGTTTCCGGGAACGGGTATCGGGCTGGCCACGGTCAAGCGCATCATCAACCGTCACGGCGGCGAGATCGAAGCCCATGCCGAGCCGGGCCAGGGCGCCCGTTTCTGCTTTACGCTTCCGGTGCAGCCACCCGGGGTTGACACAACAATAACAGAGGAAATGGAATGAGTGAGAAGTACATTCTGTTGGTCGAGGACAACCCCGACGACGAACTGCTTACGGTACGGGCCCTGAAGAAGAACAACATCGCCAACCGCATCGAGGTGGCGCGAGACGGTCAGCAGGCCATCGATTTCATGTTCGCCCAAGGCGAATTCTCGAGCCGCGATCCACTGGACCTGCCCCAGGTCATCCTGCTCGACCTCAAGCTGCCCAAGCTCAACGGCCTTGAGGTGTTGCGAGAACTGCGCGCCAACGAACGCACCCGCCTGGTCCCCGTCGTGGTACTGACTTCCTCCAACGAGGAACGCGACATGATCGAGAGCTATCAGCTCGGCGCCAACAGCTATGTGCGCAAGCCCGTGGATTTCGATCAGTTCATCGAGGCCGCGCGTCAGCTTGGCCTGTACTGGATGCTGCTCAACCAGACCCCCTATGAGTGACGGCGATTTGCAGCACATCCGGGTGCTCCTGTGCGAGGACTCCGAGGACGATGCAGGCCTGTTGGAACTGGCACTGAAACGCGGCGGCTACCAGACCCGCATCCGGTGCGTGGACAACGAACCGGACTTTCTCGATGCTCTGCAGGGCGGCAGCTGGGATATCGTGATCACCGACCACAGCATGCCCAGCTTCAACTCCATCGATGTGATCCGTCGGGTCAACGAGTGGGACCCGCATCTGCCGGTGATCATCGTCTCCGGCAGCATCGGCGAGGAAGCAGCGGTGGAGGCCATGAAATCCGGCGCCCAGGACTATGTCATGAAGGGCAATCTCAAGCGATTGGTGCCGGCCATCGAACGCGAGATCAAGGAAGCCCAGACCCGTCGCGAACACCAGCAGGCTCAGGACCTGATTCACCACATGGCTTACCACGACAGCCTCACCGGGCTGGTCAATCGCCGTGAATTCGAATCCCGCCTGCGAAGCGCCCTGCAGGCGCGCGGTGGAGAAGGTCAACCCCACGCTTTGCTGTATATCGATCTGGACCGTTTCAAGCTGGTCAACGATTCATGCGGCCACATGGCCGGCGACGAGCTGCTGCGCCGCCTGTCACGCAAGCTGCTGCGCTGCGTACGCGAGAACGACACCCTGGCGCGTCTCGGCGGTGACGAATTCGGCGTGCTGCTCGAACACTGTCCGCTGGAGCGCGCGCGGCACATTGCCCAGCACATCCTCGAGACCGTCGATGAATACCTCTTCGTCTGGGGCGAGCGCAATTTCAAGGTCGGTGCCAGCATCGGTCTGGTGACATCGGAAGGCATCGATGACGAACAGACCCTGCTCAGCCTGGCAGACATGGCCTGCTATACGGCCAAGGATCTCGGACGGCACCGCATTCATGTGGCATCACCCGGCGACCGTGAAATCAGCCAGCGCCGGGGCGAGATCGAATGGGTGCAGCGCCTCCGTCACGCCATGGATCAGGATCTGCTGGAACTCCATGCGCAACGCATCCAGCCGCTTGCCGGTAACAGTGCCCACCATGAGTTGCTGCTGCGCATGCGAGACGATGACGGCGGCTTCATCACCCCGGATCGCTTCATTCCGGCGGCCGAGCGCTACAACCTGATGCCCGACCTGGACCGCTGGGTGATCTCCCACGCCTTTGCCTCTCTCGGCGCACTCCCGGACCGAACGGGTTACAGCTGTTTCATCAATCTCTCCGGCAGCTCCCTGTCCAGCGACCATCTGCTCGGTCATGTGCGCGATCAGCTGCGGTTGCACGGCATCCGCCCCGGCCGCATCGGTTTCGAGATCACCGAAACCGCGGCCATCGCCAATTTCGATGCCGCCATCGATACCATGACCCGGCTGCGCGAGATGGGTTTCCGCATCGCCATCGACGATTTCGGCACCGGCATGAGCTCCTTCTCCTACCTGCGTTCCCTGCCAGCCGATTACATCAAGATCGATGGCAGCTTCGTGCGCGACATGCTCGACGATGCCATCGGCCTGGCCATCGTCGAATCGGTCAACCGTATCGCCCATATCGCCGGCCTCGAAACCATTGCCGAGTATGTGGAAAGCGAAGCCCTGCTGCAGCGCCTGCGCGAGATGGGCGTGGACTATGCCCAGGGCTGGGCCATCGGACGGCCGCAGCCGCTGCAAAACCCGCAGCGGGACCGGGCCGCCTCCTGAACCCCCGCCGCGCTTCCTCGTTGTCACTTGATACGGCTCAGGTCATACTGCCTGCGCCCTGATGTACCATCCCCAGCGAGGACTGAACATGACACTCGATGACCCGACT
Organism: Gammaproteobacteria bacterium; assembly: GCA_026989015.1. GTDB lineage: Bacteria > Pseudomonadota > Gammaproteobacteria > S144-22. The sequence continues at coordinate 8,486 of JALSKD010000014.1, read as the reverse complement.
CTGTTGCGCGACCAGGCCTATGTGAATGGGCGCTGGATCGATGGTGACGCCGCGATGCCGGTGATCGATCCGGCCACCGGCGCGTGCATCGCCGAAGTGCCCGACCTGGGGGCCGACGCGACCCGCGCGGCGATCGAGGCGGCGGATGCCGCGCTGCCCGCCTGGCGACAGCGGCTGGCCAAGGAAAGGGCCGCCATCCTGCGCCGCTGGTACGATCTGGTGATGGCGAACCAGAAGGATCTGGCGCTGCTCCTCAGCGCCGAACAGGGCAAGCCTCTGGCCGAATCCCTGGGCGAGATCGCCTATGGCGCCAGCTTCATCGAATGGTTTGCCGAAGAAGCCAAGCGGGTCTATGGCGATGTGATCCCGACCACTGTGCCGGGCCGCCGGCTGATCGTCATCAAGCAGCCGGTCGGGGTGGTGGCGGCGATCACCCCGTGGAATTTCCCCAATGCGATGATCACACGAAAGGCGGCGCCGGCGCTGGCCGCCGGTTGCACGGTGGTGGTCAAGCCGGCAGAAGACACGCCGCTGTCGGCGCTGGCTCTGGCCGAGCTGGCGGAGCGTGCCGGCATGCCCGCCGGCGTGTTCAATGTGGTCACCACCTCGCGGCCGGCGGAAGTGGGCGCGGAACTGACCGCCAACCCGCGCGTGCGCAAACTCTCTTTTACCGGTTCAACCGCCGTCGGCAAGTTGCTGATGCGGCAATGCGCCGACACGGTGAAGAAGGTGGCGCTGGAACTGGGTGGCAACGCGCCCTTCATCGTCTTCGACGACGCCGACATCGATGCCGCGGTACAGGGCGCGATGGCCTCCAAGTACCGCAACAGCGGGCAAACCTGTGTCTGTGCCAACCGGCTGCTGGTGCAGGATGCCGTGTACGACGCGTTTGCCGAGAAGCTCGCCGCCGAAGTCGCCAAACTGCGGGTGGGTGAAGCCCGGGAAGAAGGCGTCAACCAGGGGCCGCTGATCAACGAGGCCGCGGTGGCCAAGGTGGAGGAGCACATTGCCGACGCAGTCGGCAAGGGCGCGCGCATCGCCGTTGGTGGCAAGCGCCATGCTCGTGGCGGCCGGTTTTTCGAGCCGACGGTCCTGCTCGATGTGGACCGCTCGATGAAGGTCGCCATCGAGGAAACCTTCGGTCCGGTGGCGCCGATTTTCCGCTTCCACGACGAGGAAGAAGCCATTGCTCTGGCCAATGCCACCGAGTACGGCCTGGCCGCCTATTTCTATGCCCGGGACATCGGCCGGGTATGGCGTGTGGCGGAAGGGCTGGAAGCCGGCATCGTCGGTATCAACGAAGGCATCATCTCCACCGAGGTGGCGCCCTTCGGGGGCGTCAAGGAGTCGGGGCTGGGCCGGGAAGGCTCGAAATACGGCATCGAGGAATTCGTCGAACTGAAATACCTGAGCATGGGACTCGGCGGCTAGAGGGCTGGGCATGGGCGAGGAGATCTCCACCGATCATTTCGAGGCGGAAGACTATCGCCGGTTCGATCAAAAACTGCACCAGGAGATGGATTTCGTCCGCGATCTGTTTTCCGAAATGGCCTTCGATGCTCAGACCCGGCGACTCGGTTACGAACTGGAACTGTGCCTGCTCGACGATCAGGGCCGTCCCGCGCCGGTCAACCAGCAGATCCTGGAACGCCATGGCAGCCCGCAGATGACCTACGAGCTGGCCCGCTACAATCTGGAGATCAACGGTCATGCCTTCGATGTGGATGCAGGCGTGTTCGCACGCATCCGCGACGACCTGGACCAGCTCTACGCCACCGTGGAGCAGGCGGCCGCCGATGAAGGCGCACGGGTGGGGCTGTTTGGCGTGCTGCCGAGCATTCGCACCGAGCATCTGGAGCGGGAGCGCTACATGTCCGAGATGTACCGCTACCGGCTGCTCGACGAGCGTCTGATGTCGATGCGAAAACGGCCGATACGGCTCGACATCCAGGGCTGCGACCACCTGCGTCTGGAGAAGCGGGATGTCATGCTCGAAGCCCTGGGTACCTCGCTGCAACTGCACATCCAGCTGCCGCGCGACCGGGCCGTTGACGGCTACCATGCCGCGCTCTGGTCCACCCTGCCGGCGCTTGCGGCCAGCGCCAATTCCCCGCTGGTGTTGCAGCACCGTTGCTGGGAGGAATCGCGCATCGCCATCTTCAAGCAGGCGGTGGACACCCGCAACGCGCGTGAGGAAGACGCGCATGTGGTACCGCGCGTGCACCTGGCCAAGGGCTGGATCGGCTCCTGGCTGGAACTGTTCGAAGACATGTTCTACTACAGCCCGATCCTGCCCGAGGTGACCGACCAGCCGGTCGCGGATCTGCATCACTTCAGCCTGCACAATGGCACCATCTGGCGCTGGGTGCGGCCCATCCTCGGCCGCAACGACGACGGGCAGTACCACCTGCGCATGGAGCTGCGGGTTACGCCCTCCGGCCCGACGCGCATCGATACCCTCGCCAACCTGGTGTTCCAGGTCGGGCTGGTGGAAGGCCTGAGTCAGGAAGGCACTGCCCTGACGGCCATGCCCTACCGCCAGTTCGAGGCCGATTTCTACCGCGTGGCCCGGCACGGCCTGGCAGCCGAAATCGGCTGGTTCGACGGCCAGCGCGGCAGCGCGCGTGAACTGGTGCTGGAACGGGCCCTGCCGACCGCCAACGAAGGCCTGCGCCGGCTGGGCATTGAAGACGCCGACGATTGGCTCCATATCATCCGCCAGCGCTGTGAACAGCGGCGCACCGGCGCGCGCTGGATCGACCGTCACTGGACCCGCAGCGGCGATGCCGAGGCCCTGGTGCGCGATTACCTGGAACAGGCCGACCGCAACCGCCCGGTGCACCACTGGCCGCAACCCTGATTCAGACAACGAACCCGATGACCGATTCGCCACAGATACTCGACGCGCTGCCCGACGGCTTTTTCACCACCGAAGCGCGTGACATACGCCGCCTGTTTCCGCAACCGACGCTGATTCACCTGCACGGCGCCCGCGCGCCGGCGCTGTTCGTGTCGATTCTGCTGCACGGCAACGAATACACCGGCCTCAAGGTGATGCAGCGGCTGCTCGGCCGCTACGACGGTATGCTGCCCCGTTCGCTGTGGTTGTTCATCGGCAATGTGTATGCCGCCGAACAGGGGCTGCGTGTGCTGCCGGGGCAGACCGACTACAATCGCTGCTGGCCCGGCACCGAGATGGCGCCCAACGCGGAAACCCGGCTGATGCAGCGGGTGATCGACAGCGTGACCCGCAATGAATTGTTCGCCGCCATCGACATCCACAACAACACCGGCACCAACCCGCTCTATGCCTGCATGACCGACCCGACGCGGCGCAACCAGCACCTGGCGTCGCTGTTCAACCACATTGCGGTGGTCTTCCACTACCCCAAGGGCGTTTCCACCATGGCCTTCGACGGAATCTGTCCGGCCGTCACGCTGGAATGCGGCAAGCCCGGCGATGCACTGGGCATCGAACGGGCCGTGGATCTTGTCGACGGCCTGATGCACCTGGACCATTTTCCGGACCGGCCGGTGCCGCCGCACGACCTGCAACTGGTCGAGACCCAGGCCACGGTACGCATACCCGATGATGTCAGCTTCGATTTCAACCCGTCGGCGCAGGCCGATCTGACCTTCGACCACGGCTTCGAGCGGCGCAACTTCACCGAAATGAAACCCACCGAGGTCTTCGCCCATACCCGCGTGCCACGCCCGCTGGTGGTCACCAATGACAATGGCGAAGACATCACCGACGCGCTGATCCGCATCGAGAACGGCAAGGTGTACCTCAACCGGCAGATGATTCCGGCGATGATCACACTCGACAAGACCATCGTCCGCCAGGATTGCCTCTGCTACCTGATGACCGACTACAGCAACGGAGGAGACGAAAGATGAGCTTCTACATGGTGGCCGGCACCGTGGACTGGGGGCAGGGCACAAGGCCGTTGATCGAGGCCCTGAAACGGCAGCAACTGGATTGTGCGCTGGAGGACGACGAAATCCTCATCGAGGACCCCGAGGCGGAGCTGAGCCTTCGCCCCGGATTCGCTCACCAATGGATACTGGTCGGCGATGCCGGGTCGCAACCGGCCCTGCTGGCGGCGGTACAGCGCCTTTCCACGGCTCTGGAGCGGATGGGGACTCCCCACGCCTTCGAACTGCACGCCCCCGACAACCGGCTGATCGGCGAGGTCGGATCACCCTGAGCAGCGTTCAGTGAACGCATTACATCGAGCCGCTTTTGCGGTAGAATCCGCGCTTTTTCACGGTGCCAAAGCCCGATGATCGAAACCAACCCCCTCAAGCAGCAGATCGACGACCTCCGCCAGCGCATCGAAGCGCTGAGGGGGTATCTTTGACTATGCCGCCAAGAAGGAAGAGCTCGAAGAAATCCGTCTGGAACTGGAAGATCCCGATGTGTGGAACGACCCTGAGCGCGCCCAGCAGCTGGGCAAGGACCGCGCCCGTCTCGAAGCCATAGTCGACGGCCTGGATCAGGCCGAACAACAGGTCAACGACGCCGCCGAACTGCTCGAACTGGCGGAAATGGAAGAGGACGACTCCACCATCGAATCGGTACAGCAGGACCTGGACCGGGTCGAGCAGACGGTTTCCGACCTTGAATTCCGTCGCATGTTCTCCGGCGAGATGGACGACCGCAACGCCTATCTCGACATCCAGGCCGGCTCCGGCGGCACCGAGGCCCAGGACTGGGCCGAAATGCTGCTGCGCATGTACCTGCGCTGGGGCGAGCGCAAGGGCTTCAAGACCGAGCTGATCGAAGTCTCGCCGGGCGAAGTGGCCGGCATCAAGAGCGCCACCGTCAAGTTCGAGGGGGACCACGCCTACGGCTGGCTGCGTACCGAGACCGGCGTCCATCGGCTGGTGCGCAAATCACCCTTCGACTCGGGCAACCGCCGCCACACCTCTTTTGCTTCTGCCTTCGTGTCGCCGGAAGTGGACGACGACATCGACATCGAGATCGACCCTTCCGACCTGCGCATCGATGTCTACCGCGCCAGCGGCGCCGGCGGCCAGCACGTCAACCGCACCGAATCGGCGGTGCGCATCACCCACGAGCCGACCGGTATCGTGGTGCAGTGTCAGAACGACCGCTCCCAGCACAAGAACAAGGCCACCGCGATGAAGCAGCTCAAGGCCAAGCTCTACGAATTCGAATTGCAGAAACGCAACGAAGCCTCACAGGCGGTGGAAGACAGCAAATCCGACATCGGCTGGGGCAGCCAGATCCGTTCCTATGTGCTGGACCAGTCCCGCATCAAGGATCTGCGCACCGGCTACGAAACCGGCAACACCCAGGCCGTGCTCGACGGCAATCTGGACCCCTTCATCGAAGCCAGTCTCAAGAGTGGATTGTAAATGACCGACTCCAAAGCGGCCGAATCGGCCACCCCGCAGGACGAAAACCAGCTGATCGCCCAGCGCCGCGAAAAGCTCGCCGCGCTGCGCGCGCAGGGCCAGGCCTTCCCCAACGACTTCCGCCGCAACACCCTGGCCGGGGAACTGCATGCCGAATACGACGACAAGCCGCGCGAGTATTTCGACGAGCACGAACTGCGCGTGGCGGTGGCCGGGCGCATGATGTCCAAGCGCATCATGGGCAAGGCCAGCTTCGCCAGCCTGATGGACATGTCCGGCCGCATCCAGCTGTTCGTGCAGCGCGACAGCCTGCCCGAAGGCGATTATGCCGACTTCAAGGGCTGGGACATCGGTGACATCATCGGCGCGGAAGGGCGCCTGTTCAAGACCAAGACCGGTGAACTCTCGGTGCGGGTGGACAGCATACGCCTGCTCACCAAATCGCTGCGTCCGCTGCCGGAGAAATTCCACGGGCTCACCGATCAGGAGCTGCGTTACCGTCAGCGCTACCTCGACCTGATCATGAACGAGCCGGCGCGCGAAACCTTCCGTACCCGCACCCGCATCATCAACTTCATCCGCCAGTTCCTCGATGAGCGCGGCTTTCTCGAGGTCGAGACGCCGATGATGCAGGTCATCCCCGGCGGCGCCACCGCACGTCCCTTCGTCACCTACCACAACGCGCTGGACATGGAACTCTACCTGCGCATCGCGCCGGAACTGTACCTCAAGCGGCTGGTGGTCGGTGGCTTTGAGCGGGTCTATGAGATCAACCGCAACTTCCGCAACGAAGGCCTCTCCACCCGCCACAATCCCGAATTCACCATGGTCGAGTTCTATCAGGCCTATGCCGACTACCGTGACCTGATGGACCTCACCGAAGCCATGTTGCGCGGCATGGCCGAGGATGTACTGGGCCGCACCAACGTTCACTACCAGGGCGAGGACTATGACTTCGGCGCCCCCTTTGCGCGGATGACGGTGAAGGAATCCATCCTCCACTACAACCCCGATCTCAGTGCCGATGATCTCGACGACGAACAACGCGCGCGGGCAGTGGCCGAAGCACTCGGCATTCCGCTCAAGGACAGCTACGGTCTGGGCAAGGTGCAGATCGAGATCTTCGAAAAGACGGTCGAGCACCGGCTCAAGAATCCGACCTTCATCACCGCCTATCCGACCGAGGTCTCACCGCTGGCGCGGCGCAACGACGACGACCCCTTCGTCACCGACCGCTTTGAATTCTTTGTCGGTGGACGCGAGATCGCCAATGGTTTCTCCGAGCTCAACGACTACGAAGACCAGGCCGAGCGCTTCCGCCAACAGGTGCAGGAGAAGGAAGCCGGTGATGATGAAGCCATGCATTTCGATGCCGACTACATCCGCGCCCTCGAGCACGGCATGCCGCCCACCGCCGGCGAGGGCATCGGCATCGATCGGCTGGTGATGCTGCTGACCGACTCGCCCAGCATCCGCGATGTGCTGCTGTTCCCGCACATGAGGCCGGAGTAGGGCGGAGCCTCGGCCCGCCTACAGGCGATCGGCCGGGCTGGTCACCGGCAGTACCCCAGGGCGGTTCATCACATGGGTATAGATCATCGTGGTGGACACATTGGCATGGCCCAGCAGTTCCTGCACCGTGCGGATATCCTGTCCCGACTCCAGCAGATGCGTCGCAAAGGAATGGCGCAGCGCATGACTGCTCACCGGTTTGGTAATGCCGGCGTTGCGCCCGGCCTTTCGAATGGCGCGCTGCAGGCTGGTCTCGTGCAGGTGATGACGCCGCAATTCACCGCTGACCGGGTCCTGCGACAGGCTGGCCGAGGCGAAGATGAACTGCCAGGGCCAGGACTCCGCCGCATGGGGGTATTTGCGCGCCAGTGCGTCCGGCAGGTGGACGCTGCCCTGACCGTCGCGCACATCTTCCAGGTGCTGTAACCTGCGCTCGGCCAGGTGCGCCTGCAACGGCTCGATACAACGCTCGGGCAAGGGCACGATTCGGTCCTTGTCCCCCTTTGCGCGGCGTACCGTGATGATCCTGCGGTCGAAATCCACATCCTGCACCCGCAGCCGCAATACCTCCATCAAGCGCAGGCCGCTGCCGTACATCAGAGTTGCCATCAGATGGTGCGTGCCCTCCAGTGCTTCCAGCAGTCGCTGAACCTCCTTCACCGACAGCACCACCGGCAAGCGGCGCGGCTTGCTGGAACGGCGGAATTCCCCCAGATCCAATGGCTGTTCGAGAATGTGTTGAAAGAAATAGGCCAGCGCGTTCAGCGCCTGCTTCTGAGTATTGATCGACACCTTGCGTTCGATCACGAGGTATTCGATAAACCCCCTGGCTTGACCGCTGTCCGGCGATTTGTCATTGTGCGCACAGAACAGAGCAAACCGGCGCAGCCAGTCCATATAGGCCTGCTCGGTACGGAGGGCATATCGGCTTGAACGCAAGGACCGTTGCATCTGCTGCTGCCACTGCATCCAGTCGGGCGGCAAAAAGTGCTCAGCTACGCGAGTACCCTGCTCAACGGCTTTGCGCTCGCCGCCGCCATCCTGCGGCGTCTCAGGCTGAGTCCAGAAACGATCCCACGCCACCTGTTTCGCTTCCGGCAATTTCAGCAAATCCACCAGCAACAGACGCAAGGCATCCACCCGTTGCCGCAACAACCAGGACTGCGCATCCGGTTCATCTCGAAAACCGGCAAGATAAGCCTCAAGCTCCTCACGACGCAAGGCGGAAAGCTTCCGGCCAGGGAAAGCGTGCATCAATCGCTCGACATGACGCACATACCACTGCCGATAACGCTCAGGAACACCCGTGCGCACAAGAACATCCAGATAACGCTGCCAATTCGAATGGGGCAGGGACTGAGCAAACATCGGAGAAGCGGAAAATGATGAGACAGCACATAAAATAGCACGATAGACAGCGTGCAGTCTATCGTGCTATCTTCAGGGTGCTGTCTATTATACTGATAAATCGGCGCCTTCCATGGCGCCGATTTATCGTGTAGCCGATCGGCCAACAAAGGTTCCGATCGGTGAAGGTGGCCTGCGAAAGATATGAACACCATCTAGACGGCGCTTGAGTAGGCGGCCTA
>JALSKD010000013.1 GCA_026989015.1 Gammaproteobacteria bacterium | reverse complement strand
ATCCACCCTCTTTCGCATCTTCACCGGCGAGGAACAGCTGGATGAAGGCACGGTGCGCGTCGGCGAAACCGTGCAGATCGCCTATGTGGACCAGTCCCGTGATTCCCTCAATGGCGACAGGACCGTATGGGAGGAACTCTCCGACGGCCTCGACACCATCACCGTCGGCAATTACGAAGTGCCTTCACGCGCCTATGTCTCGCGTTTCAACTTCCGTGGCGCGGCCCAGCAGAAGCGCGTCAAGGACCTGTCCGGCGGCGAACGCAACCGCGTCCATCTGGCCAAGCTGCTGAAATCCGGCGGCAACCTGCTGCTGCTCGACGAGCCCACCAACGATCTGGATGTGGAAACCCTGCGCGCCCTGGAAGAGGCCCTGCTCGACTTCCCCGGCTGCGCGGTGGTCATCTCACACGACCGCTGGTTCCTCGACCGCATCGCCACCCATATCCTCGCCTTCGAGGGCGACAGCGAAGTCAATTTCTATGAAGGCAACTACAGCGAATACGAGGAGCAGCGCAAGAAACGCCTGGGCCAGCAGGCCGACCAGCCCCACCGCATCAAATACAAGCGTCTCGACACCTGATGAGCGACAGCGACCGCCTGTTCGACCGTCTGGATCAGCTGCTCGACCGACTCGAGCGGCTGATCCCGCCATCAGTGCCCGCGGAGCCAGACTGGAGCTACCGCGGCTACCGCTGGAAAGAGCGCCACTTGCAACCGATCACGGCCATCGACCGGGTGGACCCCGGCGAACTGCTGCACATCGATCGGCAGGCCACCCAGTTGCAGCGCAACACCGAACAGCTGCTGGCCGGGCTGCCCGCCAACAATGCGCTGCTGTGGGGGGCGCGCGGCACCGGCAAGTCATCGGTCATCAAATCGTTGATGACCCGTTTCGAAAACAGTGAGCTGTGCATGGTGGAAGTCAGCAAGCAGGACAGCGATACGCTGTCAGAGCTCATCGCCCTGCTGGCGCGGGATCCGCGCCCGTACATCATCTATATGGATGACCTCAGTTTCGAGGCGGAGGATGAATCCTACAAATCCCTGAAGGCGGTGCTGGAAGGGTCGATCCAGGCGCAGCCGGACAACATCGTGATCTATGCCACCTCCAACCGGCGTCACCTGATGCCGGAGCGGATGCAGGACAACCTCGACAGCCGCATGGAGGACGGCCAGCTGCACCCCAGCGATGCGATCGAGGAAAAGATCTCGCTGTCCGACCGTTTCGGGCTGTGGCTGTCATTCCATCCCTTCACCCAGGCCCAGTACCTGGATGTGGTGGAACTGGCGCTCAAGCGTCTGGGTCTGGAAATGGACGAACATGCAACCACACACGCGCTGCGTTTCGCCACCCAGCGTGGCTCCCGCAGCGGCCGCATCGCCCATCAGTTCGCCACCTGGTGGCTGGGCGCAAAAAAGGACGCGTGAAGCGTCCCCTAGTTCCTTCTGTAACGGTCAGCGCTGCGGCGCATCGGCGTCTGCACCGAGGCGCGGCGCGACCGTTGCCATTGCAGATGATGCGGCGGATAGCGGTACAGACCCCAGATCACCGCGGCCAGAGCCAGCGTCAATAACAGAACGAGCAGGATCGGCTGCATCGAGTACTCCTGTTGTTGTCGGAGCCTCGATCATAGCAAGCCCCCTTCGGGGGCTGTCAAGCCTCAGCCCGGCTGTACCCGCCAGGCCGAACGCAGGCTGCCGAAACCGGGAACGCGCCACAACAGCAGCAATGCCGCCAGGGTGGCATGGATGCCGGCCAGCAGGTAATCGGCCTTGACCAGCCACAGATAGTGCAGCACGGCCAGCGCCAGGATCGGATAGACCAGCCGGTGCAGCAACTTCCAGCGCCGGCCAAGACGCCGGATCCAGCCATTGGTGGAGGTGATGGCCAGCGGAGCCAGCAGCAGCCAGGCACTGAAGCCCAGCGCGATATACGGCCGTTCGGTCACATCGTCCCACATCGAAACCGGATCCAGTGCGTGGTCGGCAAGAAACCAGATCAGGAAATGGCTGCTGGCATAGAAATAGACAAACAGTCCGGCCATTCGCCGCAGGCGGATCCAACCGCTCCATCCGGTGATCCGTCGTAGCGGCGAGAGGGCCAGCGTCAGCAGCAGCAACCGCAAGGCCCAGTCCCCAGTCTGAAAGGTCACCGTCTCCACCGGATTGGCGCCCAGATCGCCCCACAACGCATTGCCGACGATCCACCCCATCGGGCTCAGGCAAAGCAGAAAGAACAGCGGCTTGATCCAGGGCTTCATCAGAAGTACTTCTTGAGGTCCATGCCCGCATAGAGGCTGGCCACTTCATCCTCGTAGCCGTTGAACATCAGCGTCTTGCGCTTGAAGAACTCTCCGATGCGGCGCTCCCGTGCCTGACTCCAGCGCGGATGGCTCACCTTCGGGTTCACATTGGAATAAAACCCGTATTCACGCGGGTTCTGCATGTTCCATGTCGTTTGCGGCTGCTGCTCTGTGAACTCGATGGCGACGATCGACTTGATGCTCTTGAACCCGTACTTCCAGGGCACCACCAGCCGCAGCGGCGCTCCGTTCTGGTTGGGCATCGGCTTGCCGTACATGCCGACCGCAATCAGGGTCAGCGGATGCATCGCTTCATCGATGCGCAGGCCTTCACGGTAGGGCCAGTCGAGCACCGCCCGCTTCTGCCCCGGCATGCGTTCGGGATCCACCAGCGTACGGAAGGCCACATACTTCGCCTTCGAGGTGGGTTCGAAGCGCTTCAGCAGCGTGGCCAGAGGTACGCCGATCCACGGAATCACCATCGACCAGGCCTCGACACACCGCAGCCGGTAGATGCGCTCTTCAAGGTCCTTGTTGTCGATCAGGTCTTCCAGCGACAGCACACCGGGTTTGGCGCACTCACCGCTGACCGTCACCTTCCAGTCGGACGTATCGAACTCCCCGGCATTGCGCGCCGGATCGCTCTTGCCGGTACCGAACTCATAGAAGTTGTTGTAACGGGTCGCGTCCTTGAAGGGGGTGATCTCTTCGTCCACCGTGACCACCTTCTCGCGGTAGCCCGTGATGTTCAGGGCCGCCTGCAGTGGCGAAGACCCCAGCAGCAGACCGGCACCGAGCATGCTGCCTTTCATGAAGGCGCGGCGCTGACGGTAGATGGCTTCGGGAGTGACATCCTGCTCGCGGCAGTCGGAGGCTTTTCGTATCTTGATCACGCGCATTTCCTGAATGAGTTGACAGTGTCTATGACCGGAGTCTAGCCGTTTGGATCGCGTCAAAGTGTAACAATTCCTAAACTTCAGGTGCGCATACTCAACCGGTCGGCCAATACCGACCGTCCGGACCATCGACACCCGCATGAATCCGTCCGTTCAGCTGGCGTTCAAAAAACGCTTGACCATATTAGAAGATTCTAATATTATTCTTCACACAACAAGTACGAACCACCGTATCAACAACCACAACCATTGATCATAACTGGAGGCATCGGCCATGAAAAAGATCATCACTGCAGCAGCTCTTCTCTTCGTCGCAACCAGCGCAAGCGCCGCGTTCTGGGACAACGACAACTCCAACACCTACGGCAACGGCTATGGCAACACCTACGGTAACGGCTATGGCAACGGCTACGGCGACTACTACGGCAATGGCCGTGGCAATGGCCGTGGCGCGGGTCGTGGCGCCGCCGACGGCGAAGGCGAATTCGACTTCAGCATGAAGTTCAAGGGCCGCGCCAAGGGAGACATGGACGCCAACGCCGATACCGACTGGAACGGCGACACCAACTGGCGTGGTAACGGCAATTACTACGGCAACTACTACGGTGACGGTTACGGCAACAGCAACTACTACGGTTACAACGGTTACGGCAGCAACCCCTACTGGGGCTACACGCCGGCTCCGGCTTACCCGGCTCCGGCTGCTGCAGCTCCGGCCCAGCCAACCGCTCCGGCTGCCGCCAACGCTGCCAAGTAATCTTGTCCAGCGGGTTTCCCGAGGCGGCGCAAGCCGCCCGGGGAACTGACTCAGGTCGTTTTACTCTCCTCCTCGAAACGGCCTGATTCAGTTTTATCCTCTTGGTGATTGTTTTGACGGGCCTCTGGCCCGTCTTTTTTTGCACAGGGATGTGCTTATACCGCGAAGGCCAGGGACGGCCGAGAGCGGTGCTTGCACAGGGATGTGCTTATACCGCGAAGGCCAGGGACGGCCGAGAGCGGTGCTTGCACAGGGATGTGCTTATACCGAGAAGGCCAGGGATCGCCGAGAGCGGTGCTTGACCAAGGAAGACCTCTCCCTGCGATCACAAGGGTGCGCCAAATCAGCCCATCCTCACGCGGGCGTTGCGGAACATGCGCATCCACGGGCTGTCCACGCCCCATTCCGCAGCAATCCATGAATTCTGCAGGCTGCGGAACACCCGCTCCGGGTGCGGCATCATGATCGTGAAGCGCCCATCGTCGGTGGTGAATCCGGTGAGCCCGCCGGGCGAACCGTTGGGGTTGAGCGGATAGGTCTCGGTCGGTTGACCGTCCCGATCGACAAAGCGCAGGCAGGCCGAGTCCGTACGGGACTGCTCGCGCCATTCGGCGCGGCCCTCGCCATGGGAGACGGCGATCGGCATCATCGAGCCTTCCATGCCGGCGAGGAACAGCGACGGCGAAGGCATCACCTCGACCATGCTGACCCGCGCCTCGAACTGCTCCGAACGGTTGCGCACGAAATGGGGCCAGGCATCGGCGCCAGGGATCATCTCGTGCAGGTTGGACATCATCTGGCACCCGTTGCAGACCCCGAGGCCAAAGCTGTCGCCACGCTGGAAGAAAGCGGAAAACTGGTCGAAGGCGCGGCCGTTGAACAGGATGGACTTGGCCCAGCCCTCGCCGGCGCCCAGCACATCGCCGTAGGAAAATCCGCCACAGGCCGCGATGCCCTGGAACCCATCCAGTTGCACACGACCTTCGAGGATATCGCTCATGTGCACATCCACCGTCTCGAAGCCGGCGCGGTCGAAGGCCACGGCCATCTCGATCTGGCCGTTGACGCCCTCCTCCCGCAGTATCGCCACGCGCGGTCGCGCACCGCTGGCGATCATCGGCGCGGCGATGTCCTCATCGGTCTCGTAGGTCAGTGAGGAGAACAGCAGCGGCTGAGTAAAGTCCTGTTGCTGGCGGTATTCTTCATCGGCGCATTCCGGGTTGTCGCGCAGCTTCTGGATGTGATGACTGGTGATCGACCAGCTGGCACGCAGGGCATCCAGCGGTTCGGCCAGCAATTCTTCACCGTTCCCAAGGATCCGCAGCACGCGCGATGAATCGGCGCTGCCCAGCTCATGAACCCAGTCTGAAAGTCCATATTTATCAAATACCTCAAGAATCTTCTTAAGGTATTTTGTCTCGACCTGAAGCACCGCGCCCAGCTCCTCGCTGAACAGGGCCGCAAGCACATCGTCACCCAGACCACCGATATCCACCGTCAGGCCGCAGCCGCCGGCAAAGGCCATCTCGCACAGCGTGGCCAGCAAGCCACCGTCGGAACGGTCATGGTAGGCCAGCACGCCGGGCTGCCCGTGCAATGCCTGCAGAGCCAGGCAGAAATCGCGGAAGCCATAGATGTCATCCATGTCCGGCCCCTGGTCGCCCAACTGTGCGTAGACCTGGGCCAGCACCGAGGCACCGAGCCGGTTGCGCCCTTGCCCCATGTCGAGCAGCAGCAGCCGACTGTCGGTATCCGGCCGCAGCTGAGGCGTCCAGGTATCCCGCACATCCTGTACCGGCGCAAAGGCGGACACAATCAGCGACAGTGGTGCGGTGACGGCTTTCTGCTCGTCACCGTCGCGCCAGACGGTCTTCATCGACAGCGAATCCTTGCCCACCGGAATGGCGATGCCCAGTATCGGACACACCTGCATGCCCACCGAGCGCACGGTGTCGTAGAGCCGCGCGTCCTCGCCCGGGTGGCCGGCCGCGGCCATCCAGTTGGCCGACAGCACCACCCGCGACAGATCGCCGGTATCGGCGGCGGCGAGGTTGGTCAGCGCCTCGCCGATGGCCATGCGCCCGGAAGCAGGGGCATCGAGCACCGCCAGCGGGCTGCGTTCGCCCATCGCCATGGCTTCTCCGGTGGTGGCATCGAAATCGGTGCTGGTGACCGCCACATCGGCCACCGGCACCTGCCACGGACCGACCATCTGGTCCCGCGACACCAGCCCGCCCACCGTGCGATCGCCGAT
>JALSKD010000012.1 GCA_026989015.1 Gammaproteobacteria bacterium | reverse complement strand
CTGGTCTATTTCGGCTATACCCACTGCCCGGATGTCTGCCCCACCAGCCTGAGCACCCTGACCCAGGCGCTCAGACTGCTGGGCGATGACGGCAAACGGATCCAGCCCTACTTCATGACCGTGGACCCGGAAAGGGACAAGGCGCCGGTGATCCGTGACTATGTGAAGTATTTCGACCCGCGGCTCAAGGGCCTGACCGGCACCCAGGCGATGATCCAGCGCCTTGCCGACCAGTTTGGCGTGCGCTTCGAAAAGGGCGAGGTGGACCCGGACAACCCGGAGCTGTACGCGATGGACCACTCCGCCAGCCTGTTCCTGATGGCTCCGGACGGTCGGTTCGTCACCAAGTTTGCCTACGGCATCAGTGCCGAAACCCTGGCTGACAAGCTGCGCGAATACATCCGCTGATTTTCACTTCAGGCGTGCCCGGTGGATGGCCGCGATACCGAAGGACAGGTTGCTCCATTCGACGGCCTCGAAACCGGCGTCTTCGATGAGCCGCGCCAGTTCCCGCTGGGCCGGAAATTCCCGGATCGACTCGACCAGGTAGCGGTAGGCATCCGGATGCCCCGCCACCGCCGCCCCCAGACGCGGAATCACCCAGCGCGACCAGGCATCGTAAAACGGCCGCAGCCAGAAGGCCGCCCGGCTGAATTCCAGGCAATGAAAATGCCCGCCCGGCCGCAACACGCGGGCAATCTCCCTGAGTGCGGCGGTGATGTCGGTGGCATTGCGGATGCCGAAGGAAATCGCCAGCACGTCCACGCTCTCATCGGCCAGCGGCATCCGTTCCGCACTGCCGGCCACACAGTGGCAATGCTCGCCCAGGCGTTGCTGCGCCACTTCCATCATCCTCCTCGAAGGGTCGATCAGCAGCAGTTCCCGCCCAGGTCGGATCAGCCGTCCGGCAATATCCCCGGTACCGCCGGCCAGATCGACGAACACCCGTCCCGGCAGCCGGTCCAGCTCACGGCAGAAGCGGCGCTTCCACAGACGGTGTATGCCCATGCTCATCAGGTCATTCATCAGGTCATAACGCGGCGCCACCCGCTCGAACACACTGCGGATCAGTTGCTCACGCTGTTCAGGCTCCACCGGCCGGTGGCCGAAGCGCCGCGACAGGCGATGGCTCATGCCGCCACCTCCAGCGGACGCAGGCGCAGCAGCAACAGCCAGGCGAACACCGGAACCAGCATCAGGATGCCGTACATCACCGGCGCTACCGTCATGCCCGGCTGATGCAGCAGGCTGCCGGTAATGAAGATTGCAGTGCCCCCGTTCTGGATCGCCGTTTCGATGGCAATGGTGCGTGTGTTCCGCCGGTCCTGTCCCATCAGACGCGCCCAGCCGTAGCCGACGGCCAGGGCCGCGGTGGCCAGCACCAGCGCGGGAGCGCCCGTCATCGACAGGTAGTCCGGCATCCGCGACCAGGCATTGGTGATGATGCCGGCAATCACCGCCAGCAGCAAGGCCAACGGCAGGCGGGTCAGCCAGGCTTCGTGGCGAAAGCAGAAACCGGGCCGCAGATGGCGCAGCCACATGCCGAGCAGCACCGGCAACAGGCCCACCAGCACCAGCTTGATGAGGGTTGGACCGAAAGGCAGCGCAATGGCCGCCTCGATGCCGAGGCGCGATTCGATCAGCGGTGCTGCAATCAGCGGGATGGTCAGCGGTACCAACAGACTGACGATGGCGGTCAGCGCCACCGACAGCGCCAGATTGCCGCCCGCCAGATAGGAAAAGGCATTGGAGGTGGTGCCTCCGGGCGCCAGTGCCAGGATCATGAACCCCACGAACAGCTCCGGCGGCAGTTCAAACAGGGCAAGCAGCCCCCAGGCCAGCAAGGGCAGCAGCAGCATCTGGGACAGCATGCCCACCGCGATGGCCCGCGGCTGCCGCAACAGCAGGCGGAAATGCTCCGGGGTCAAGGCCGTACCCATGCCAAACATGATGCAAAACAGCGTTACCGGCAGGGCAATCGACAGAATCGGATCCGGGTTCATGACGTTCCTCCCGATCGTGATTCAGGGCAAGGCGCCCCACAGGCTGGCAATGAAGGCCAGACTGAACAGCAGGTAGAGGCGTCCGGTCAGTGGCGTCAGGCGGTGGCGCATCGCCGGCGGCGCCCGCAACAGCTTGAGCGGTTGCCACAGGGCCAGCGCCGTCACCAGCAACAGCCACACCCCCTGCAGCAGCCCGGCCTGATACAGCAGCACACTGATCAGATACACGGCCGCGCTGAGGCTGTAATAGAGCCGCACCCCGAAGTCATAGCCCAGGCGGACGCTGAGCGTACGGATGCCCTCGGCAAGATCGGCCTCGTAATCGCGCAATTCGTTGCTCAACAGCAACAGCGAGGACAGCAGGCTGAACGGCAGTGACAGCAGAAAGACCCGCAGGTTGTAGTCCCCGGTGACCACATAATAGGCCCCGCCGATCAGCAGCACGCCCATGAACAGAAACACCAGCAGGATACCCAGACCACGGGACTTGTAGTTGATCTGGCCGCCGGTATACCCCCAGGCGCCGAACACCCCGACCAGACCCAGCAGCAGCAACGGCCAGCCGCGGAGGCTGACCAGATACAGTCCGATCAGCACCGCGACCCCCATCACCCCGTAGCCGATGTGTGTATTGCGCCGGATCGCCCGCTTCTGATCCACGGAAAAGCGCGTACTGTCGATGTCGCGGTGGTCATTGATCAGGTTGACCGCGATCTGCAGCAGCAGACCGTTGAACAGCACCAGCGCCGACAGCCCGGCATCACGCGCGCCATCCAGCCAGGCCAGCGATACACCGAGGCCACAGGTAGCCAGCGCCACGATCAGGGAAAACGGACGCAGGGCGCGCCGGAAGGATGTCGTGTCGCTTTCGGCCGAAAAGCTCACAGGTCGAGGAAAGCCGCTACCAGCAGGTAAGCCAGCACGCCACCGACCCAGACATCGAGGATCAGCAGCATGGCGAGATAGAGCCGGTAGCGGGGTTGACGCCAGAGACGAAAGGTCGCGTAGAGCAGCACCGCGAGCCCACACAGCAGAACGATCAGAAAACCCATAAGGCGAGAAGACCGGAGCAAAGAGCGCTCATTCTACGCCAGCGGTCAGGAGCCGTCGATGCCGTCAACCGCCCGCCGCGTGGAACAGGGGTGCCAGATCCTGCGGTCGCTGATCGTCCTGCAGCCCCATGCGGATGAACACCATGATCCTCTGCGCCATCTCGCTGCCGGGATTGAGGCGGTAGGCCTGGTGTTCCACATCGGAGAGAAAGACCTCGTTCTGAATCAGCATTGCCATCAGCGTCTTCATCTCCTTCTGCGTATCGAGTACCTCGAAGGGCACGCCCACGGCGCTCGGATCGTCCGCCAGCTTGAGGGGCTCGATATGCGCGATCAGCTTTTTCAGCGGCTCGGTGGCTTCCTGCCCTTCACCGGCCGAAAACTGGCTGCCGGCCATCACGAAGGTGGCGAAGGATTGCATTTCGGCGGAATTGAGCGGGGTACCGTGGCTCTGTTGCTGCAGCTCGTGATTGAAGCGTTGCCGCGCATGCTTGCGGATATAGCCCAGACGAATGATGAAGGTGACGAAGGCGGCAATCATCTCATAGAGGCCATTGAGCAGCGAACGGCTGGGCCTGAGGATGTAATAACGGATGATGCCGAGGAACAAGGCCAGCAGGTCGAACACTGCCGCCCACACCACGCTGATCACCAACTGGATGGAGAGATGATCGCGATCAACGATGCGCGACATGGCTTTCTCCACAGGGCTCTGGATCACCGCCAGCTTGCCCTGGGCCAGTTCGGTGGCCAGCGCACGGCCTTGATCGGTATTGAGGTGGGACTTGAGCATCGACAACAGCAGGATCAGTTGCTCCCTCTGATCGTCAGCAGGTTGAGCCAGCGCTTGGTTCATCTGGCGATAAATGTCACGGGCCTGGTCATAATCGCGCTTGACTGCCTCAAAGCGCACCTGATCAGCCTGCAACGCCTCCAGCTTGCGGTAGTACTCGGGGCCCTTGCCGGCGCCACGGCCGGAGCGGTAGCCGCGTTGGGCTTCCTCTTCGGCTTGCCGCTCGAGGAAGGCCAGTCGTTCGGTTTCGGCATCTATGGCTTCCTGCTCGGCGAGCATGATTTCAGACAGCCGGTCGGCCACCTCGGCCTTCAGCGGCGTGTCCACCGCTTTCACATTGGCCAGCGATCCCGGCAGGCCTGAATTGTAGATGAAGGTATAGGCCGACAGCGTGGAAAGCACCAGCGCCGCCGAATAGACCACCAGCAACACCAGCTTGCCCAGCCCCCGCACGAAAGGCAGCGCAATGAGGCTGATGGCGATGGAGAACTGCACCGCCACCGCGAACAACAGGGCGTACACAGGCTCCTTGATGAACAGGTGAGCACCGGACCAGGTGAAGATGCCATTGATGGCGGCAAGAATGAAGATGACCACGCTGATCAACAGGGCGATACGGCGAGCCTGGGGCGTGGCGCTGCGGGCGGATTCGGGGATCGCTTGAGGGGTCATGGGAGGGCGCCGTTTTGTGAACCGCGTCACTATATTAGGTTTTGCTTATATTATCAAGCAACCCTCAGTCACTCACCAGCGTCAACTGCCGCTTGCGCATGAAACGCAACAGATCGTCCGCCGGCAGCGGCCGCGAGCAATAATACCCCTGGTAGCTCTCGCAACCGATGCGAACCAGGTATTCCAGCTGCTCGGCCGTCTCCACCCCCTCGCAGATGACATCCAGTCGCAGCGTGTGCGCCATCTTGACGATGGTCTCGAGAAAGATGGAACCGGACACGGTATCGTGGTCGCGGATGAACATGCGATCGATCTTCAGTACATCGATGGGGAAGGTTTTCAGGTAGGCGAGCGAGGAATAACCGGTACCAAAATCGTCCAGCGCGAAACGGAACCCGCGCTGGTGGATGCGCTGCAGGCGGTCCAGATAGGCATCGGCCTGCTCCATCAGCAGTGTCTCGGTGATTTCCAGGTGCACCCGCGCGGGATCGGCGCCCGTGGCCTCAAGGGCCTGTTGCAGGCGTCCCTCGAAGTGGTCGTCATGAAACTGCAGCGCCGAGATGTTGACCGACATTGGCAGATCGAGGCCATGCTGGTCACGCCAGTCCACCTGCTGGCGCAGGGCCTCGCGCAGAATCCAGTCGCCCAGGTCGATGATCAATCCGGTGCGTTCGGCCAAGGGTATGAAGCGATCCGGTGCAATCGGGCCACGACCCGGATGTTTCCAGCGCACCAGGGCCTCGACCCCAATGATCTCGCCGCTGAAACTGTCGGTCTGGGGCTGGTAGTAAAGCTCGAACTCTCCGCTCTCCAGTCCCTGCCGCATCTCCTTCGACAGCGCGATGTCCTGCTGAATCTCGCGGTTCACCTCCTCGGTGAAATAGGCGTACTGATTGCGTCCGCGCTTCTTGGCCTGATACATCGCAATATCCGCGTTTTTCAACAGGGTCACCGTATCCGAACCGTCCTTGGGGTAGAGCGCAATACCGATGCTGCCGGAGATGAACAGTTGATAGCCCTCCACCACCCAGGGTTGACTCAGGCGCTCCAGCACCCGGTCCGCGATGCGCGTCAGTTCGATGTGCGAATGGTAGTTGGAAAGCACGAAGACGAATTCGTCTCCGCCGACCCGGGCGATGATGTCACTGTTGCGGATCACCTCGCGCAACTGCTCCGACACCATCACCAGCAGCTGATCGCCGATCTTGTGGCCCTGGGAGTCGTTGACCGATTTGAAATTGTCGAGATCGAGAAAGAACACCGCGAATTCCTGCTTGTTGCGCGCGGCATCGGAGATCAGCCAGGACAGGCGCTGATCCAGGGAATTCCGGTTGGCCAGCCCGCTCAGGCTGTCGGTGGTCGACAGCTTGTAGAGCTCGGCCTTTTCCTCCTCCAGCCGCTGATAGGTTTGCAGCATCGATGAACGGATGGCTTCCAGCTCGCGCAGCCAGAACATACGCGGTGTGTAGGACTGGTAATAGGCGAACTGCCGCAGCGCCTCCAGCGGCCGTGACAGGCTGCGGTGCAGCAACCCGCCCAGCAGCAGCAGGATCAACAGAGGCGGCAGGCCCAGTTGCAGCAACAGCTGGCTGTAATCCAGCTGGATTCGGGAGCGCATGTAGCCCGGATCCAGCAGGGCATAGAGCCGCAGGTAGCGCGGCTGGTTGCCATCGAAATAGCGCACTTCGGCCTCATAGGCACGAACCGAATCCAGGTCCGGCAGCCGCCGGTCACTGACCAGCACCACCTGATCACGGCGGGGCACGCGGTCGATGGAAGGATCGCTGCTGAGCAGCACATGGCTGCCCTGGG
>JALSKD010000011.1 GCA_026989015.1 Gammaproteobacteria bacterium | reverse complement strand
CATCCTGCTGGTGGGCAGCAACCTGGCCTGGTGCCATCCGGTACTGTTCCAGCGCATTGCCCGCGCGCGCAAGCAAAGGCCCGACCTCCGGATCACGGTGATCGACCCGAGGCGTACCCAGACTGCCTCCATCGCCGACCGGCATTTGCCGCTGCGTCCCGGCAGTGATGGCCTGCTGTTCAACGGGCTGCTGGCCTGGCTGGACGACCGCCAGTGGATCAACGGCCCCTGGATTGATGGTCATGTCGAGGGCTGCGAGGCGGCCCTGCAGGCGGCGCACGCGGATGCGCCGGATGTCGTCCGCGTGGCCGAAGGCTGCGGGTTGAGCGTGGACGCGGTCGAGGATTTCTATCAGGATTTCGCCCGCCACGAACGGGTGTTGACGCTGTTTTCCCAGGGTGTCAATCAATCGCAACGCGGCGTCGACAACGGCAATGCCATCATCAATGTGCATCTGGCCACGGGCCGCATCGGACGCCCCGGCATGGGGCCTTTCTCGATCACCGGTCAGCCCAATGCCATGGGCGGACGCGAGGTGGGCGGGCTGGCCAACACCCTGGCCGCGCACATGGAGTTCGACGACCCCGCCGCCCATGAACGGTTGAAGCGGTTCTGGCGCGCGCCGAACCTGGCCCGCAAGCCGGGACTGAAGGCGGTGGACCTGTTCGACGCGGTGGAGCAGGGACGGGTAAAGGCGTTGTGGATCATGGCCACCAATCCGCTGGTCAGCCTGCCGGACAACGAACGCTACCGCCGCGCCCTGGAGGCCTGCGAACTGGTGGTGGTCTCCGATTGCGTGCGGGCCACCGATACGGCTGCCGTGGCGGATATCCTGCTGCCGGCGCTGACCTGGGGAGAACGCGACGGTACGGTCACCAACTCCGACCGCAGTCTGTCACGGCAGAAGCCCTTTCTGGCCGCGCCCGGCATGGCGCGCGCGGACTGGGCAATCATTACCGAGGTGGCCCACCGCATGGGCTTTGGCCGCCATTTCGATTACCACTCGGCGCTGGATATCTTCGTCGAGCATGCGGCCCTGTCAGGCTTCGAAAATCATGGCGACCGTCAGTTTGACATCAGCGCTCTGCAGACGCTGGATGCTACGGCCTATGATGCGCTGGAACCGCGGCCCTGGCCGATACGCGATGACTGCCCTCAAGGGCAGCTGCGGTTGTTTGCGGACGGTCGCTTCTCCACGGCCGACGGACGCGCACGGATGATTCCGCTGCATTTCCACACGGAGGGCGAGGCGGAGAAGAGCGGATTGCCGCTGGTGCTCAACAGCGGGCGGGTGCGTGACCACTGGCATACCCTGACCCGTACCGGCGTCTCGCCGCGGCTGTGCGCACACACCGTCGAACCCTATGCGGAACTGCATCCCCGGGATGCGGCCGAAGCCGGCCTCAGAGACGGCCAGCTGGTCCGCGTGCAGGGCGAAACCGGCTGCGATGCACTGTTGCGGCTGAAGGTCAGCGACGCGCAGCGCCCCGGCAGCCTGTTCGTGCCGATGCACTGGAACGACCGCTTCAGCGCCCGCGCCCGGGTCGGCGCGCTGATCCCGGCCCGGCGCGACCCGCTCTCCGGACAGCCGGACTTCAAGCACGCGCGCGCGCGGGCCAGCGGCTGGGATGCGCACTGGCACGGGTTCATCCTCAGCGCCTCGCACCGGCAGCTGGACCTGCGCTATGCCCGCTACTGGACTCGCTCACGCGGCCGCGGGCTGTGGCGCTACGAGATCGCCGGCGAGGAACAGCCGCGGGACTGGGCGGCCCGGGCGCGGGATCTGCTGGGGGTGGACGATGAGGATGACTGGATCGAGTACCATGACACCGCACGCAACCACTACCGGGCTGCACGCTTTTTCGACAACGGCCGCCTGGCCGCCTGCATCTTCATCGGCCCCGACGAGAAGCTGCCACCCCGTGACTGGCTGATCAGCCTGTTTCGCAAGGACGAGCTGACCGCACGCGAACGGGAGACGCTGCTCTCCGGCGAACCGCCGCGCGACCAGGAAGACGCCGGGCGTATCGTCTGCGCCTGCTTCAATGTCGGCGAAAAGACGCTGCTCAAGGCCATCCGCGATCAGGACCTGGGCTCGGTGGAAGCGATCGGTGAAGCCCTGCAGGCCGGCACCAACTGCGGTTCCTGCATCCCCGAGCTGCGCCAGTTGCTGGAGCAGGCCCGGGGCTGATCACGCCTTCAGCGCAGCATCTCCCGGACCACCAGCGGCCAGGCGGCCTCGATATTGGCCAGGTTGTAGCCGCCTCCGCCCAGGCCGACCAGCCGGCCGTCGCAGAGTTCGTCGGCCAGATCGCAGAGGCTGCGGGCCGCCAGCCGGTAGGAAGCCGTGGACAGTTGCAACTGGGTGATCGGGTCGCCGGCCAGGCTGTCGGCCCCGCACTGCAGGAAGATGAACTCGGGCTTCATCTCGCGGATGAAGGACTCGGCGCGCGCCCAGTGGGCGGCGAATACGGCATCATCCGCGCCCGCCGCCAGCGGTACATTCATCTTGGTGCCTCGCGCCTGCCCGCTGCCGGTCTCGTCGGCATCGCCGGTGCCGGGGTAGAAGAAATCCCCGTATTGATGGAAATCCACCACGATGATGTCGGGGTCGTGCTCATAGGAATAGAACACGCCATCACCATGGTGGGCGTCTATGTCCACATAGAGGATGCGTTTCAGGCCGTACTCACGGCGCAGGTGCTCGATGGCGACCGCGGTGTCGTTGAACACGCAGAAGCCGCTGCAATGGTCCGGATAGGCATGGTGCAGGCCGGCGATGGGCACAAAGCCACGGCGGTGCTCGCCTTTCATGATGCGATCGCTGAGTTCCACCACCGAGCCCACCACATGCACGGCCGCCTCGAAGATGCCGCGTCGCGCAGGCGTGTCGCCATAGTCCAGCATGCCTTCGCCGGTCTGCGACTTGCGGTGCACCTCCATGATGTAGTCCGGGTTGTGGAAGGTCTGAAGCGTTCGGATGTTGGCCGGGGTCGGCGCCAGCCATTCGACCTGTTCCTCGAGACCGAGCCCAAAGAAGCCGTCGCGAAAGGCGTATTGCCGCGCCGGGCCGAAGTGGTGGGTATCGCCGAAATGGTATTCGGCCAGTTCATAGCCATAGACGATGGCGACAGGGGGGCGTGTCATGGAATTCACTGCTCGATCGATACGGTCCTGTTAACCCGGCAAGTATAGCGCGTTCGGGCCCATCGTCCTGCTCAATCGTGACGGAATATCTTGGGCTCGATATGGTGGCGGTTGAGCAGCTTGTAGAATTCGGTGCGGTTGCGTCGGGCGAGCCGGGCCGCCTGGGTCACATTGCCTCGCGTCATCTGCAGTACCTGCATCAGGTAGTTGCGTTCGAACTCGCTTTGCGCCTCGGCGAAAGGGGTGATGGCACCGGTCTTGCCGCGCAGGGCCTTGCGCACCAGCGATTCGGGAATCACTGGCGTGACGGCGAGCACGGCGACCTGTTCGATGACATTGAGCAATTGCCGGATATTGCCGGGCCAGGGGGCTGTCAACAGGGTTTCCATCGCCTCGGGGGAGAAGGATCGGGCGGTGCACTGGCTGCAACGGCTGCGGATTTCCTCGAGAAAGTGATGGGCCAGCAGAGGAATGTCCTCACGGCGTTCGCTCAGGGCGGGCAGTTCCAGCATGACCACATTGAGCCGGTAGTAGAGGTCTTCGCGGAAGCGCCGTTCGCGGATCGCGGCATCGAGATCCGTATGCGTCGCCGAAATCACCCGGACATCGACCGGCCTGGATTCGGTGGCGCCCACCGGACGCACTTCGCCTTCCTGCAGCACGCGCAGCAGTTTGGCCTGGAACTCCAGCGGCATATCGCCGATTTCATCGAGAAACAGGGTGCCGCCATCGGCGATCTCGATCAGCCCGGTGTGGTTGCGGTCGGCGCCGGTAAAGGCCCCCTTGCGGTGGCCAAACAGTTCGGACTCGAACAGGTTTTCCGGGATTGCCGCGCAGTTGATGGGCACGAAGGCCTGATCGCGGCGCGGGCTGGCGCGGTGGATGGCGCGGGCCAGCAGTTCCTTTCCGGTACCGCTGTCGCTCTGGATCAGTATGCTGGCCTCGCTCTGCGCGACCCGCTGCGCCTGTTTCATCAGTTCTTCCATCACCGTGCTCTGGCTGATGATGCCCGCGCGCCAGCTGCTGTCCTCGTCGCCTTCGAGGCTGTCGTTGCCGGTGCCGCCCTGTTTCAGCGCGTTTTCGATGGTTTCGATCAGCTGTTGCCCGTCGAAAGGCTTGGTCAGGTAGCTGTAAACGCCCTTGCGGGTGGCGTCGATGGCATCGGGGATGCTGCCGTGGGCGGTCAGCATGATGACGGGCAGGGTCGGGTATTTTTCGCTGATCAGGTCGAACAGTTCCAGACCATTGAGACCGTCCATGCGCAAATCGGTGATGATCAGATGCGGTTGTGTCGCTTCCAGCTTGCCGAGGGCTTCGCGGCCATCCCTGGCGGTGGTGACCGCATATCCGGCCGCGCCCAGGCGCAGGGACAGCAGTTTGAGGAGGTCGGGGTCGTCGTCGACGATCAGCAGTCTATTCGGTTTCATGAGGGATCCGGTCGGTTGCGGGCGTGCTGACTTCCTGCTCGCGCTGGTTGATGTTTTCTTCGATGGCCTTGAGCTGTTCGATCTGTGTCTCCAGTTGCTGCAGCCGCTTGCGGGTGCTCTCCAGGCGCTTCAGCTGCCGTATCAGCGCCTTGTGCTCATCGGAAAACCGCTGCTCCGACGCCTCGAGGCGCTGTCGCAGCTGTCGGCGGCTGTCGAGCTGGTCGAGCAGCAGCCGCGCCAGAAGGCGGTCACTGTCGGCGAGGCGGAGGCTGTCGTTGAGCAGGCGATTGAACAAGTCCCGTGCTTCCTGTTCGCGGTCCTCTTTACCGAGGGGGATCGACAACAGCAGCCCCAGTCTCAGCTGGTCGCAGGACCGCGGCCGGCGTTCAAGATCATCACGCAGCAATTGCTCTGCCCGGAGCCGCTGTTCGGCGCTGGCTGCGGCCAGACGGTCGTAAAAGGCCAGGTTGTCGCCACAATGCGCTGCCTGGCGGGCAGCGGTGACCGGCGGGGTGGGCGACCGCCCCGGGGTCAGCGTGCAGGCGGACAGCAGCAGGCCGGCGGCAAGAAAGAGACTACCCTGTCGGATCATGCGGTTCTCCTGTTTGAACGAGCGGCAGGCACAGCCTGAAGTGGGCGCCTTCGCGGGTATTCAGCAGTTCGATATCACCGCCATGCAGCCGCGCATAGCGGCCCGCGATGGCGAGTCCCAGCCCCGTGCCCTTGACCGGTCCCGCACATGCGGAATGCCCCTGGTAGAAGGGTTCGAAGATGCGCGAACGATCGGCGCTGTCCACGCCGCTGCCCTGGTCAATGACATCGAGGCAGGCCCGTTCACCGTCGCGCCGAAGGCGCAAACGGATGGTACCGCCCTCGGGAGAATACTTGACCGCATTGGAAAACAGGTTGTCGACGATGCTGCGCAACTGCTCCCGAACGCCTTCAATGTACAGATCATCGAGCTCCTCGATGATGCGGATGCCCCTTTTGCGCAGTGCCAGCCGGTATTTGTCGATGACCGCAGGCAACAGTTCCCGGAAATCGACAGGCTGGATGCGGGCCAGCCGGTCCTGGGTCAGGGCCAGATTGAAATCGAGCAGGCTTTCGACCTGCGATTGTAACTGCAAGCTGTTTTCCCGCAAGATGTCAACCACTTCCCTTTGTTCGGCATTGAGCATTCCGACTACGCCATCGCTCAACAATTCACTGCCTTCGCGGATCGCGGTCAATGGTGTCTTGAGTTCGTGTGACATGTGCTGGAGAAAATGCTGCTTCTGCTGATCCAGCAGGGCCAGCCTTTGCCGCATCCAGTCCAGCTGTCCGCCCAGTTCTCGGATATCCTGTGGGCCGGATACTTCAACCGCTGTTTTCAACTCACCGGCGCCGAGGCGGCGTATCTCCCGGCCGAGCCCGCGCAGCGGCCGGGTGATCAGCACACTGAACACAACGGCCAGCAGCAGGGCCAGCGGAATCAGCCCAACCACCTGCCACAGCAGCATGCGCTGGATGCGGGTGACCTGCCCGTTCATTGCTTCGCTGTTGCGGGTGACCATTGCCATGACGGCCTGGGGAATGGGACGCAGCAGTTCGCCCAGTTTCAGTTCCGGGTCGATCTTCCGCGGAGGCTGTGCCGAAGCATCCTGCCACTGTTGCAGGCGTGCATACAGGGTCTGTTCCCGTTCCTGCAACTGTTCGATCCGTTGTCGCAGGTCGCGGGTCAGAGGCAGGGCGACCAATTGGGCAATGGCGTCGTGCAGCTTTTCTCTCTGAACACGATAGCGCTGCAACAGTTGGGCATCGTCCAGGACGGCGTATTGCTCCGCGCTGCGTTCGAGATTGAACGACAGTGAGGTGATCAGGCGGCTGGCCTCGATGGCCCGGGCCGACTGCTGCATGGCCTGC
>JALSKD010000010.1 GCA_026989015.1 Gammaproteobacteria bacterium | reverse complement strand
ACGCCATCCCATAAACAGGGGATATCGTCCCGCTGCATCTTCATGCATCCTGCGGTGACTTGAAAAACCGCAAAAACAGGTCAGGAAGTCATGAACACATTCAATAAAAACGGCAAGAGCCGCATCGGCTCGACACACACCCCATTCACCGCGCGCGCCGCGGTACTGCTTGGCAGCCTGTTGCTCCTCACCGCATGCGGCGGCGGGGGGTCACAATCGAACGCCGGGCCGGTGTTTACCAGTGGCGACAGCATTTCAGTGCCGGAAAACACCACCGCCACCGGCTATACCGCCACCGCCACCGATGCCGATGGCGACACGGTCACCTTCAGCCTGAGCGGAGGCGCGGATCAGGCCGCCTTCAGTCTGGACGCCAGCAGCGGCGTATTGAGCTTCAACACCGCGCCCAATTTCGAAGCCCCGACCGACAGCGACGGCGATAACGGCTACACCGTGGAAATCAGCGCCAGTGACGGCAACACAACAACCACACGGGCCGTGACCGTAATGGTGACCGATGTCGCTGAAGCCCCCGATGTGGCCGCCACGCCCGCCCTCGGGCTTGCCCTCAAGGCCTTCCGCTTCACCTGGTCCGATGTGGCGGACGCCACCTTCTACCGCCTGCTGGAGAACCCCGACGGGGTGTCCGGTTTCAGCCAGGTGGGGGGCGATATCCCTGCCGGCGATGAGCACTACGACCACAGCGTACCGCTGTACGCTCGCGTCAACGCCCGCTACCTGCTGCAAAGCTGCAACCCCACCGGCTGCACCGACAGCAGCGAACTCAGCGTCAGCGGCACCCTGACCGGTGCGGTGGGCTACTTCAAGGCCTCCAATACCGGTGCGAGTGACTGGTTCGGCTGGGCCGTGGCACTGTCCGCCGACGGCAGCACGCTGGCGGTCGGGGCTATTTTCGAGGCCAGCAACGCCACCGGCATCGATGGCGATGAAAGCGACAACTCGCTCGCCTTTGCCGGCGCGGTCTATGTGTTCACCCGCAGCGCCGGCGCCTGGGTACAGCAGGCCTATGTCAAGGCCTCCAATACCGATGCACATGACCGCTTCGGCACCGCCGTGACACTGTCCGCCGACGGCAGCACGCTGGCGGTCGGGGCGCATTACGAGGACAGCAACGCCACCGGCATCGGCGGCAATGAAAGCGACAACTCGGCCTCTGGTTCCGGCGCGGTCTATGTGTTCACCCGCAGCGCCGGCGCCTGGTCCCAGCAGGCCTATGTCAAGGCCTCCAATACCGATGCGGGCGACCAGTTCGGCACCGCCCTGGCGCTGTCCGCCGACGGCACCACGCTGGCGGTCGGGGCGGCTGACGAGAGCAGCAACGCCACCGGCATCGGCGGCTATGAAGGCGACAACTCGGCCGGCAATGCCGGCGCGGTCTATGTGTTCACCCGCAGCGCCGGCGGTGCCTGGTCCCAGCAGGCCTATGTCAAGGCCTCCAATACCGATGCGGATGACCGCTTCGGCTACGCCCTGGCGCTGTCCGCCGACGGCACCACGCTGGCGGTCGGGGCGGCTGACGAGAGCAGCAACGCCACCGGCATCGATGGCAATGAAAGCGACAACTCGGCCGGTGGATCCGGCGCGGTCTATGTGTTCACCCGCAGCGCCGGCGGCACCTGGTCCCAGCAGGCCTATGTCAAGGCCTCCAATACCGGTGATGCATTTGACCACTTCGGCTGGGCCGTGGCGCTGTCCGCCGACGGCACCACGCTGGCGGTCGGGGCGCATGGCGAAGCCAGCAACGCCACCGGCATCGGCGGCAATGAAAGCGACAACTCGGCCAGAGGATCCGGCGCGGTCTATGTGTTCACCCGCAGCGCTGGTGTCTGGGTACAGCAGGCCTATGTCAAGGCCTCCAATACCGATGCAAATGAGCGCTTCGGCACCGCCGTGGCGCTGTCCGCCGACGGCAACACGCTGGCGGTCGGGGCGTTTTTAGAGGACAGCAACGCCACCGGAATCGGAGGCAATGAAATCGATAACTTGGCCTCTTCTGCCGGCGCGGTCTATGTGTTCACCCGCAGCGCCGGCGCCTGGGTACAGCAGGCCTATGTCAAGGCCTCCAATACCGATACGGATGACCGCTTCGGCCAAGCCGTAGCACTGTCCGCCGACGGCAGCACGCTGGCGGTCGGGGCGTATTTCGAGGACAGCAACACCACCGGCATCGGCGGCGATCAGTTCAACAACGATGCCTCAGGCAGCGGTGCAGTGTACCTGTATTGACAAATGTACCTTGTCCGTCAAGAGCGGCTTGAGCAGGCATACGACGGGGCGGTTTTCCGCCCCGTGTGTTGCCGCCGGCATGGCTACAACTGCCGCGGGGGATCGTCTGGCACCGCGATACCGGCCTCATTCCCGGAGCGCTTTGGTGACCTGGCCGTCGTTTCCCCGGTGTCATATTCACCCGCCGGTCAGCGGCAGCAAGGGCGGCGGCCTCGTATCCGGATTGGAAGGCACTGATGAACGGCAGGCCGTCGGGCTACAACTCCGAAGTACGGGTATAATGGCCCTTCCGCAACCACTCCTACGCCATGACCCATTCCTACCGCCTGATTTTCGATTGCCCCGACCGCGTCGGGCTGATTGCCGAGGTCACCGCCTTCATCGCCAGCCACGGTGGCTGGATCACCGAATCCGCCCAACACTCGGAGGAGGCTGACAGCCGCTTTTTCTCGCGCATCGAGATCCGCGCCGATTCGCTGCCTTTCGATGTGGAACAGTTGCGTACGGCCTTCGCGCCACTGGCGGAGAAATCTCGCATGAACTGGCGCATCGTCGACAGCCGTGTGATGCCGCGGGTGGCGCTTTTCGTCAGCAGGGCCTCCCACTGCCTGTCGGATCTTCTTGACCGCTGGCGTAGCGGCGATTTGCAGTGCGATATCGTCTGTGTGATTTCCAACCACGAGACCCTGCGCCGTCCGGTGGAGTGCTGTGACATCCCGTTCCACCACATCCCCGTCACGCCGCAGAACAAGCCGCAGGCCTTCGATGAGATGGCTTCGCTCATCGATGGCGAGGGGGTGGATACGCTGGTGCTGGCCCGCTACATGCAGATCCTGCCGGAATCCTTCTGTGACCGCTATGCGGGCCGGGTGCTCAATATCCATCACAGCTTTCTGCCGTCTTTCGTCGGTGCGCGGCCCTATCACCAGGCCCATGAGCGTGGCGTCAAGCTGATTGGCGCCACCTGCCACTACGTGACGGCCGAACTGGATCAGGGGCCGATCATCGAGCAGGACACCGAGCGGGTCAGCCACAGCGACCGCATCGAGGAGCTGGTGCGCATCGGCAAGGACATCGAGAAACGGGTGCTCGCCCGTGGCCTGCGTTACCATCTGGAGGACCGGGTGCTGGTGCACGGCAAGCGCACGATCATTTTCGACTGAGTGTCCCGGCACCTGATCCAGCTCAGAAAAGCCGTTTTTTTTGCTGGCGATGGCTGGGCTGTACGGTTTATGGTGGAGCCGATCCCTCTCGAGAATGTACGCCATGTCATCAGAGCCCGGTTTCACGACTTCCAGCGCAGACGCTCGCCGCAGTGAAACGCGGCAATTCCGCCGTTTTCTGGTAAAAATCGGACTGGCTTATGCCCTTGTCTCGGCAGCCCTGTTTTTTCTGTTCTCGACATTGATGGTGCAGCACGCGCACCGCGACATGGCGAAGGAAGAGGTGCGGCACATCTCGCGCATGGTGTTCGAATCGATGTTCACCGCGATGCTGTCGGGGCAGGGCCGTGAGGGCATCGAAGCCGCGGCACGACGCATGGAGCAGGCGGTGCCGGGGATGATCACATCGATCGTGCGCGGCGAGGCGGTGGACCGCCAGTTCGGAACCAACCGCATCGATGCCATGCGCCGTCAGAACGACCGGGATGTCTTTCAGGTGTTCGACAGCGGCGAAGAACGCATCATCCCGAAATCCGGCCGCGTGCGTTACCTCTACCCGGCGAAGTTCCGTCCGGTCTGTCAGCAGTGTCACCAGGGCATCGAACCGGGGCAGGTGGCCGGCGTGATCGAAATCGTCTATCCGCTGGACAACCCCAAGGTATCGACCGCCTATGTGGAACGGCTGATGATCACCTACTTCCTGGTCAGCTTTTTCGTGCTGATCGTCTTCCTCAGCTGGCGCTACCGCCACCGCTGATCACAGAAAGGGCTTCCGCTCATCAGGGCGGGGGCTTACAATCGCGGCAACACCATCGGTTGCAGTTTGCAACCGGGTGCATCCACTACACCAAGGGAGAGAACAATGAAAAAGACACTGCTTGCATCCGTCTGCATGGCGGCGGCACTGGGCCTTTCCGGCAATGCACTGGCGGCGAAAACGCTGGTCTACTGCTCCGAGGCGAGCCCGGAAGGCTTCAACCCGTCCCTGTACACCTCCGGCACCACCTTCGACGCCAGTTCACGAGCGATGTTCGACGGCCTGGTCGCCTTCGAGCGTGGCACCACCCAGGTGGTACCGGGGCTGGCGGAGTCCTGGGAGATCTCCGACGACGGCAAGACCTACACCTTCCACCTGCGCAAGGGCGTGAAATTCCATACCACCAGGAACTTTACCCCGAGCCGCGACTTCAATGCCGACGATGTACTCTACAGTTTCAACCGGCAGTGGAAGAAGGACCATCCGGATCACAAGCTCTCCGGCGGTTCCTACGAGTATTTCAACGGCATGGACATGCCCAAGCTGCTGAAGAACATCTACAAGACCGATGACTACACGGTGGTGTTTGAGCTGAACCAGCCGGAGGCACCCTTCATCGCCAACATGGCGATGGATTTCGCCTCGATTCTCTCCGCCGAGTATGCCGATACAATGCGCAAGGCCGGCACCCCGGAGAAAATCGATCTGGAGCCGGTGGGCACCGGCCCCTTCCAGCTGGTCAACTACCAGAAGGATGCGGTGATCCGCTACAAGGCCCACCCCGACTACTGGGCCGGCAAGGCCAAGATCGATCGCCTGATCTTCTCCATCACCCCGGACGCCGCGGTGCGCTATGCCAAGCTGAAGGCCGGCGAGTGCCATGTGATGCCTTATCCGAACCCGGCCGACCTGAAGGAGATGGAAAAGGACCCGAACATCCAGCTGCTGTCGCAGGAAGGCCTGAATGTGGGCTATCTGGCCTGGAACACCACCAAGAAGCCGCTGGACAACCCGAAAGTGCGCAAGGCGCTGAACATGGCCATCAACAAGGACGCGATCATCGACGCCATTTATCTGGGCGCAGGCGTAGCGGCCAAGAACCCGATCCCGCCGACCATGTGGTCCTACAACGACGAGGTGAAGGACGACCCCTATGACCCGGTGCTGTCGAAGCGGATGCTGGCCCAGGAAGGTTATCCGGACGGTTTCGAGATCGACCTGTGGGCGATGCCGGTGCAGCGTCCCTATAACCCCAATGCCCGGCGCATGGCGGAGATGATGCAGGCCGATCTGGCCAAGGTCGGGGTCAAGGCCAAGATCGTCACCTACGAGTGGGGCGAGTACCTGAAACGCTCCAAGAAGGGTGAGCACCAGTCGATCCTGCTGGGCTGGACCGGTGACAATGGCGACCCGGACAACTTCCTCTATGTGCTGCTGTCCTGCGCCGCGGCCGACGGTTCCAACCGCGCCCGCTGGTGCTACGAACCCTTCGATGATCTGCTGATCAAGGCCAAGCGCACCACCGACATCAAGGAGCGCACCCGTCTCTACAAGCAGGCCCAGGTGATCTTCAAGGAACAGGCGCCCTGGTTCACCATCGCCCATTCCAAGGTCTTCATGCCGATGAGCAATCGTGTGGTCGATTACAAGATCGACCCCTTCGGTGGCCATATCTTCTACGGCGTCGATCTGAAGTAGACGCCACCGTCCTGCAACCCGCGCCCGGCCGTCCGGCCGGGCGCCCCTTTGCGGTCATTCGATGCTGAAGTTTCTGCTGACCCGCGTTTCACTCGTCATTCCGACCTTCATCGGCGTGACATTGCTGAGTTTCGCGCTGATTCGACTGGTCCCCGGCGACCCCATCGAGCTGCTGGCCGGCGAACGCGGCATCGACCCGGCGCGCCATGCGGCCTTGCGTGCCGAACTGGGCCTGGACCGTCCGCTGCTGGAGCAGTACTGGATCTACATCCAGAAGGTCTTGCACGGTGATCTGGGCGTGTCCATCGTCACCAAGACGCCGGTCCTTCAGGAATTTCTGACCCTGTTCCCCGCCACCGTCGAACTGTCGCTGTTCGCCATCCTGCTGGCGCTGCTGGTGGGACTCCCGATCGGCATACTGGCCGCCGTCAAACGGGGTTCCTGGTTCGATTACAGCACCATGGGCCTGTCGCTGGTGGGGTATTCCATGCCCATCTTCTGGTGGGCGCTGCTGCTGATCCTGTTCTTTTCCGTGCAACTGGGCTGGACGCCGGTGTCGGGGCGCATCTCTGTACTTTACTGGGTGGAGCCGGTGACCGGGTTCATGCTCATCGACAGCCTGTTGTCCGACGAGGCCGGAGCCTTCCGCTCCGCGCTCAGCCATCTGATTTTGCCGTCGATCGCGCTGGGCACGATTCCGCTGGCGGTGATCGCACGCATGACCCGCTCGTCGATGCTGGAGGTGCTTTCCGAGGATTACATCCGCACCGCCCGCGCCAAGGGGCTGGCACCCTGGCGGGTGATCGTCGTCCACGCGCTGCGCAACGCACTGATTCCGGTCATCACCGTGGTCGGCCTGCAGGTGGGGGTGCTGTTCGCCGGGGCCATTCTCACCGAAACCATCTTCGCCTGGCCGGGGGTCGGCAAGTGGCTGATCGAGTCGGTGCAGCGGCGTGACTACCCGGTTCTTCAGGGTGGGGTGCTGCTGGTGGCTTCGGTGGTGATGGCGGTCAACCTGATCGTCGATCTGCTCTATGGCCTGGTCAATCCGAGGATACGCCGATGATCGAACCGGATGCCGAACTCGAGGCCGAAGGGCTGATCAGCGCCCCGCCGCCGCATCCACTGGTGGAGATATGGAACGCCTTCCGCGAAAGCCGCGGCGCCTTCGCCGGCCTGGTGATCATCCTGCTGATTGCGCTGGCGGCCCTGTTTGCCGACACGGTGGCTCCCCATCCGCCTGCGGAGCAGTACCGCGACGCATTTCTGTTGCCTCCGGCCTGGGTCGAAGGCGGGAGCACGCGTTTCCTGCTCGGCACCGACGACATCGGCCGCGATATCCTGTCGCGCATCATTCACGGCGCACGCGTTTCCCTGTCCACCGGCGCAATGGTGGTGGTGCTGGCATTGATGGCCGGCATCCTGCTGGGGCTGATCGCCGCCTTCGCGCGCGGTCTGGTGGACATCTTCATCATGCGCCTGATGGACATCATGCTGGCCCTGCCCAGCCTGCTGATGGCGATCGTCATCGTCGCCATCCTTGGACCCAGCCTGATCAATGCCGCGCTGGCGGTGATCATCGTACAGCTGCCCCATTTCGTTCGGCTCACGCGTGCCGCGGCACTGACCGAACTGGGCAAGGACTATGTGACCGCATCGCGGGTCGCCGGCGCCGGACCCTTGCGGCTGATGTGGCTGACCGTGCTGCCCAACTGCATGGCACCGCTGATCGTGCAGGCGACACTGGGCTTTTCCAGCGCCATTCTCGACCTGGCGGCACTGGGCTTTCTCGGCATGGGCGCGCAGCCGCCGACACCGGAATGGGGCACCATGCTGTCCAGCGCCCTGCAGTTCATCCAGCGGGCCTGGTGGGTGGTCACCTTTCCGGGGCTGGCGATCCTGATCGTGGTGCTGGCCTTCAACCTGATGGGCGACGGGTTGCGCGATGCGCTGGACCCGCGCCTCAAGCGCTAGGAGGAGGCCGATGCCACTGCTCGAAATCGACCGGCTCAGCGTGGGATTTGGCGACTTCATGGCCGTCGATGGCCTCTCCCTGTCACTGGAGAAGGGTGAGGTGCTGGGTATTGTCGGTGAATCCGGCTCCGGCAAGAGCGTGTCGATGCTGGCGCTGATGGGCCTGATCGGCTGGCCGGGAGAGATTACCGCGAACGCCCTGCGTTTCGATGGCCATGACCTGCTGGGCCTTGGCGATGCCCGCCGCCGTGCGCTGATCGGCAAGGACATGGCGATGATCTTCCAGGAACCCATGACCAGCCTCAATCCCTGCTATACCGCCGGCTACCAGATCATGGAGGCGATCAAGGTGCATCAGGGCGGCAGCCGTCGGCAGCTGCGCGAACAGGCCATCGATTTGCTCGATCAGGTGGGCATCCCCGATCCGGCACGACGCATGAAGGCCTTCCCGCATCAGCTTTCCGGTGGCATGAACCAGCGGGTGATGATCGCCATGGCCATCGCCTGCAACCCCCGCTTGCTGATCGCCGACGAACCGACCACGGCGCTGGATGTGACCATACAGGCGCAGATTCTCGATCTGCTGCTGCGCCTGCAGCAGGAGCGCGGCATGGCGCTGGTGCTGATCACCCACGACATGGGCGTGGTCGCCGAGACCGCGCAGCGGGTGGCGGTAATGTACGCCGGACAAAAGGTCGAGGAACAGCCGGTTCAGCGCCTGTTTGAGCGTCCGGCCCACCCCTATACCCGCGCCTTGCTGGAAGCCCTGCCGGAACGGGCGCGTGGCAAGCGCCGCCTGCCGACCATTCCCGGCATGGTCC
Source organism: Gammaproteobacteria bacterium (assembly GCA_026989015.1). Classification (GTDB taxonomy): domain Bacteria; phylum Pseudomonadota; class Gammaproteobacteria; genus S144-22. Next base: position 24,880 of record JALSKD010000010.1, on the reverse strand, counting down.
CCGGTGCCCAGGACCGCATCCAGGGCTGCCGTTTCCACCCGCGTTGCCGCCGAGCCGATGAACGCTGTGCGCGGGAAGTGCCGCCGTGGAATTCCGAATTGCAGCTGCGCTGTTTTCACCCGGAGCAGTACGATGACCACTGAAACCACAGCCGCAAAGGAAACCGGGGAAACCGTCGTCAGCGCCCGCGATCTGCGCCGCTATTACCGCGTCAAACCTTCGCCGCTGGCCCCGGCGGTCGAGCTGAAGGCGCTGGACGGCGTCAGTTTCGACCTGCAGGCCGGCAAGACCCTGGCGGTGGTCGGCGAATCCGGCTGCGGCAAGTCCACGCTGGCCCGGCTGCTGACCTTCATCGAGCCGCCCACCGGCGGCAGCATGCGCCTCAACGGTCAAGGAATAGAGTCCAATAAACGCAGCCAGATCAAAGACTTGCGAAAGCATGTTCAGATGATTTTTCAGGACCCCTACGGTTCACTGAATCCGCGCAAGACGGTGGCCGCGATCCTCGGCGAATCGCTCAGGATCAACACCCGGCTCAGCGCCGCGGAGCGTCACGATCGGGTGATCGCCATGCTGCGCAAGGTGGGATTGCGCGAAGAGCACGCGCGGCGCTATCCGCACATGTTTTCCGGCGGCCAGCGCCAGCGCATCGCCATCGCCCGCGCGCTGATGCTGCGGCCCTCGCTGGTGGTCTGCGACGAACCGGTATCGGCGCTGGATATCTCGATCCAGGCCCAGGTGCTCAACCTGCTGATGGATTTGCAGGAGGAGCTGAACACCGCCTATGTGTTCATCTCCCACGGACTGAGCGTGGTGGAATTGATCGCCGACGAGGTGCTGGTGATGTACCTCGGGCGTCCGGTGGAGCAGGGGCCGAAGGAACGGATCTTCGGCGATCCCCAACATCCCTATACCCAGGCCCTGCTGGCCAGTACGCCGTTCGTCGATCCCACGCGGCGTGCCGAGCGGGTGGCCTTGAAAGGCGAACTGCCGTCGCCACTTCATCCACCGGGCGGCTGCGCCTTTCATCAGCGCTGCCCGGTGGCCATGGACATCTGTCACCGGCAGCGTCCGGAACTGACGCTGGAAGCCGGTCGCCAGGTCGCCTGTTTTCGTGTACAACAGCTCGCCAGCAACGGAGGATGATCGTCATGCGGATTGCCGTCCCCAAAGAAATCAAGAACCGCGAGTACCGGGTGGGTCTGACCCCCGGCAGCGTTCACGAACTGGTTGCCCACGGTCACCAACTGCGGGTGGAGCAGGGGGCCGGTGCAGGCATCGGCGCTTCCGACGATGAGTACCGCGCCGCCGGGGCGGAGATCGCCGAGGATGCCGCAGCCCTGTTCGACTGGGCCGAGATGATCGTCAAGGTCAAGGAGCCGCAGGCCGTGGAACGCCAGCGCCTGCGACGCGGACAGATCCTGTTCACCTACCTGCACCTGGCACCCGACCCCGAACAGACCCGCGACCTGATCGACAGTGGCGTGACCGCCATTGCCTATGAAACGGTCACCGCCCCCGGCGGTGGCCTGCCGCTGCTGGCGCCGATGTCCGAGGTGGCCGGCCGTCTGTCGGTTCAAGCCGGCGCTCACTGGCTGGAAAAGGCCCAGGGCGGCAAGGGCGTGCTGCTCGGCGGAGTGCCGGGCGTGCTGCCGGGCCGGGTGGTGGTCATCGGTGGCGGCACCGTGGGCCGCCACGCGGCAGAGATGGCCATCGGACTCGGCGCGGAAGTCACTGTCCTCGACCGTTCCAATGACGCACTGAAAGCCATACACCGCCAGTTCGGTGACCGCATCAGGACCCTGCACTCCACCCGTGAAGCCCTGCGCAATCTGCTGCTGAGCGCGGATCTGGTGATCGGCAGCGTGCTGATCCCGGGCGCCGCAGCGCCCAAGCTGGTGACCGCCGATACGGTGCGGCAGATGGAGCCGGGCACGGTACTGGTCGATGTCGCCATCGACCAGGGCGGCTGTTTCGAGACCTCCCATCCGACCACCCATGACGATCCGACCTTCATCGTCGATGGCGTGGTGCATTATTGTGTGGCCAACATGCCGGGTGCGGTGCCACGCACATCGTCCTTTGCACTCAACAACGCCACCCTGCCGTTCGTGCTCCGCCTTGCCGATCAGGGGCTGGACGCGCTGCGCGACGATGTCCATCTGCGGCACGGCCTGAATGTCCACGAAGGCCGGCTGACGATCCCTGAAGTTGCCGAAGCGCAGGGGCTGGACTGGATCAGCCCGGAACAGGCACTCGGCATCGCATGAGTGATCCCCAGGGCCTCGATCCCGCAGACTGGGAGGCCATCGAGCAGCAGCTTGCCGATTTTGCACGCGAGGAACTGTCCGCCCTGCGCGGCAGTTTCGACAAACCTGTGTGGCGCGAAATCCCCGAAAGCCTTCAATCCGAACTGCGCCAGGAACCCTTGCCCCGTCAGGGCGAGGACATGGCCACCGTGATTCGCCGCTACCGCAGGCAGATCCGTCCCTGGCGCAACGGCAACACCCACCCCCGGTTTTTCGGCTGGGTTCAGGGCGGGGGCAACCTGGCTTCGGTGTTCGCCGACCTCGCCGTCAGTCTGCTCAACCCCAATGTGGGCGGGCGCGAGCACGGAGCGGTGCATGTGGAGCGGGAAGTGATCCGCTGGTGCCACGAACTGTTCGGTTTCCCGCAGGGCAGCTCCGGCATCCTCACCACCGGCACCTCGGCGGCCACCCACCTGGCAATCCAGCTGGCGGCCTTCAGACGGCTCGGTCTGGACAGCAAGAAACACGGGTTCTTCCAGGCCGGTTCACCATTGCGCTGCTATTGTTCGACCCAGGGGCACAGCTCGATCATCAAGGCCGTCGAAGCCTGTGGCATCGGCTCGGATCACCTGGTGGCCATCCCCACCGACGCAGGACACCGCATCGATACCGAAGCACTCGACAACGCCATCCGCAACGACCGTGCGCGCGGTCTGCGTCCGTTTCTGGTGATCGGTAACGCCGGTACCGTCAACACCGGCAGCTTCGACGACCTGGCGGCATTGCGTGCGATCTGCGACCGCCACGACTGCTGGCTGCATGTGGATGGCGCGTTCGGTGCCTGGATGCACATCGCCGGCAGCCCCTGGAGCCGATTGACCGAGGGTATCGGTGCCGCCGATTCGCTGGCCTTCGATTTTCACAAGCTGATGTCGGTCAGCTACGAATGCGGCGGCTTGCTGGTGCGCGATGGCGACTTCCACCAACGGGTCTATTCGATCCGTCCCGACTACCTGGCTCCTCACGGCCAAGCCCTGGCCGGGGGCGAACCCTGGTTCTGCGATTTCGGCCTGGAACTCTCCCGCTCCTTCCGCGCGCTCAAGGTCTGGTTCACCTTCCGCCATTACGGCATCGAGCGGCTGGGGCAGAGCGTGGCCCGCGCCTGCGAACGCACGCGCTACCTGGCCGATCGCATCCGCTTCAGCACGCACTATCGGCTGTGTCGTGATCCGGTGTCCACCATCGTCACCTTCCGGTTGCGCGACACGACCGATCCGGTCGAGCACAACCGGCGCATCGAAGCCATCTGCTATGCCCTGCAGCAGCGCGGCGAGGCCGTCTTCTCACTGACCCGCGAAGACGAACTGCGGGTGCTGCGCGCCTCGGTCATCAATCACCGCACCATGGAAGCCGATATCGATGCAGCGGTCGAAGCCCTGGAGGCCGAGGCCGTTCGCCTCTTGAACCTGCCGGATTAAAGTGGCACTTTTCCGGCCAGACAAAGTTAGACGATTCCGCCCTATGAATGATTCTTCCAGGAAAATCGCGGGTTATGTGTACATCCTCGAGGTTAAGGACATCGTGCTTCCGGTGTGCAAGATTGGAATGACCACCCGCGATCCTTATCAACGATGTGCAGAAATCAACCAGAGTTCAACCGGTGATTTCCTGTGGGAAGTTGCCGCCTATTTCCGAGTGGATGACTGCCGAGCCCTGGAAAGGCTGGTCCATCAGAAATTGTCACCACTACGTCAAAAGCGGCGTGAATTTTTCAATCTTACCCCTGAGGATGCCTATGTTGCCATTCGATCCATTCTGGACAACCAGACAGAAATATCCTGGATTGAGGAAAACAATGACGGATCCCGCGCACCTGATGACAGCACTTCGGTCATACGGCCTTCGGAAAGAAAGAAGGACTTGCGTTATACACATCTGCTGTTCGCTTTCAATGAAGTCCTTGGTCTTAAAGGCAAGCCCTTTGGTCAATTGAACAGGCCCCATTTCGGGGTCAGCGACGGAAGGCTTGGCGTCCAGTGGAATGTGTCGATTCAACGCGATACGGGTGAAGTGCATTTGGGGGTCAACCTGGAAGGAAGCGAAAAAACGGGACGCTGGTTGATTTCGGATTTTATCTTGAACGCCCCTGATATTACCGTCTTGAAACAGCGTGTTGCTGACCCGGACCGAGTCATCGTACGCTTTGCCCGAGATGCCTGGCAGGCAGCAGCCCGTCTGGAGATTCGTGAAGCACTGCTGGGAGGAAAGGAATTCCCCCTCAGCCAAATGGATCGCGATCTGTGGACAAACATTCTGAATGAAGCGCTGTCCTGCCTGGACAGTAAAAGGAACTTCAGAGCACGAAACCCGGGGCAACCTGTCACTAGGGTATCGGATGGCTTATCCGTCGTCCGACCTGTTTCCCCTCATTTGACGATATGGACCCCGATAGACCCTGAGGGAGACCCGCACCAGACCATCAGGGAAGGTATAACACTGCTGCAGCCGGTACATGATTGGGTGACAGAGGCCTGTAACCGGCAAGCCTGATCGGTGCTGACTTCACTTCATGCGAATTGATTCACGCATGGAAAACAGGGCGGATCAGATATGCAATCTCCGCGTCTGCTGATCGGGTTCGCTGTTTTCCCAGGCGGCGTCGAAAAATTCCAGTTGCTCGCGCACCACGCGCCGATCGTGGAGGATCAGGCTGCCTTCCCAGCGTTCGGGGTTGTTGATGCGCAGCATGCTGTGGTCATCGACGATGAGCCAGCTTTCGCGAAAGGCTTGCAACTCCGGCGTCGCGGGCGTGCGAATCCGGACCCGTGAGCTGAGCCGCTGGGACAGGTCGATCAGGCAGTGCCCCTGGGCGGCGGCGCTGCGGGTGGACTGGGCAATCAGGCGGATGCGTCCGTTACGGCTGCCACGGGCGATTTCGAAACACCGGCGGCAGACTTCGGGGTGGTTGTAGAGCAGGGGTTCCAGCTCCTGGGTGAACAGTGCAAGTTCCCGCTCGGCCCGTTCGAGCAGGCGTTTCACAGCATCACTGCAATCGCTGCGACCGTTCAGGACTTCGACTGAAGAAGGTTCCATAAGCTATTGATCCTTTGAGATTTTGCCGTCCAGGTCAAGGTGCATGGAGCGGTGAGGTATGCCGGCGTCCATGAACACATCCGAATCGGTGACGAAGCCGTGCCGACGGTAGAATTCCAGGGCCTTGATCTGGGCATTGAGGCGCAAGCGGGGCATGCCCCGCTTGCGGGCCTGTTCGATGAAATACTGCAACAGACGGCTGCCGATGCCCAGGCCGCGGTATTCCGGCAGCACGCAAAGGCGTCCGACATGGGCATCGGGCAGCAGGCGGCCGGTGCCGATCACGCGGTCATGGCCGACCAGCAGTGCCTTGGCATGATGACAGTCCGGATCCAGACCGTCGATTTCCAGTTCCGGCGGCACCTTCTGTTCATCGACGAACACCCGGGTACGGACCGCGATCAAGCATTCATGGTCCCGTTCCCAGTCAGCGGATTCTATGCGCACTTCAGTCATCGTCGTCTTCGAGCGGTATCAGCGCAGCTTCATTGATCAGTTCGAGCAGGCAGTCGCGCCAGGCTTCGGAATGTTCCACCTGCAGTTCGTCCCAGTTCATGTGGGCCGCATTGCAGAGACGTGACAAGCCGTTCAGGGGTACGGCGCTGGCCGCCAGCCGGTAATGCCGGCCGTTACAGAACAGGTCGAGGGCGTCGCCCTGGCGGTGGAAACAGAAACGACTGTCGGGATGGGGCTGCCAGCGCAGGTCTGCGGCCTGGGCGGGCGTGTCGATGCGAATGCCCTGGATATCCTCCGCAAGCGTGGTGTCGGTGACCAGGCGTCCGACGATGCGAGGCCAGAGGCCGTTTCGCTCGATGCGTTCGAGCAACTCGCGGGCGAGGCGTCGGAAGCCGTCAAGGTCTTCATCGAGCAGCTCGGCAGGGTCCCTTGGGACGCGCAGATCGCCATCGGCATAGCGCTCCGAGGCCAGTCCGGCGCTGTCGGCTTCCAGCAGCAGGCTGTCCATCAGGTCACTGACGGCCGGGGCGCGGAAACCGACGGACCAGGTCATGCAGCCTTCGCCACGCGCCACGCCGTGATGCGGTATCCGCGGCGGCAGGTAGAGCAGATCGCCCGGCTCCAGAACCCATTGTTGATCCGGATGGAAATCGCGCAGAATGGCCAGATCGAGGCCCTCGATGATCTTGGGCCGTTGGCGGGCCTGTTGCTCGATCATCCATTCACGGCGGCCGCTGGCTTGTATGAGGAACACATCATAGTCGTCGATATGGGGGCCTACCGAGCCGCCATCGGGCGCGTAGGAGATCATCACATCGTCGATGCGCCAGCGCGGGATGAAACTGAATTCATCGATCAGCTGGCGCAGTTCCGGCAGCCATTTTTCGCATTCCGATACCAGCAAGGAGTAATGGCTGCGGGGCAGGGCGGTGAAACGTTCCTCGTCGAAGGGACCATAGCTGAGCTGCCAGGGTGTCTCTGCATCCTTTTCAATAACCAGCCGGCTGTGCACCCCCGGCTCCATGGCCAGGCCCGCCAGTTCTTCCGGAGTGATGAGCGGATCGAAATCCGCAAAGGCTCCGCGGATCAGCAGCGGCTTCTTCTGCCAGTATTCGGCCAGAAAAGCGTCACGATCGAAATGCTGCAGGCGCCACACGGCGGGCTACCGGTGCTCTCGGATCCGTTTCGCCTGGTCGGCGGCATTGCCGGTATAACGCTGGGGCGTGAGTTTCATCAGCGCCCGTCGCGCCGATTCCGGCAGTTCGAGCTTTTCGACGAAGGCCTGCATGATGTCTTGGGTGACACGCTGGCCACGGGTCAGTTCCTTGAGCTTTTCGTAGGGTTTTTCGATGCCGAAACGGCGCATTACGGTCTGGATCGGCTCGGCCAGTACCTCCCAATTGTGATCGAGGTCGTCGGCAATGACCTGCTCGTTGACTTCCAGCTTGCCAATGCCGCGTTGCAGGGAGTCCAGTGCAATCAGGTCATGGGCGAAACCGACGCCCAGATTGCGCAATACCGTCGAATCGGTCAGATCCCGTTGCCAGCGCGAGATCGGCAGCTTCTGAGCCAGATGGGTCATCAGCGCGTTGGCTATGCCCAGATTGCCCTCGGCGTTTTCGAAGTCGATGGGGTTGACCTTGTGCGGCATGGTCGAGGAGCCGACCTCGCCGGCCACCGTTTTCTGACGAAAATACCCGATGGAGATGTAGCTCCAGATGTCGCGCGAAAAATCGATGAGGATGGTGTTGACGCGCACCAGGGCATCGAACAGCTCGGCAATGTAATCATGGGGCTCGATCTGGATGGTATAGGGGTTGAAGCCAATGCCCAGGGATTCGACGAATTCGCGGGCAAAGGCAGGCCAGTCGATGTCCGGGTAGGCCGACAGGTGCGCGTTGTAATTGCCGACCGCGCCGTTCATCTTGCCGAGGATCTCCACCTGTTCGATCTGCGCCATCTGCCGCTTGAGGCGATAGGCCACATTGGCCATCTCCTTGCCCAGCGTGGAAGGCGAGGCCGGTTGCCCATGAGTGCGGCAGAGCATGGCAACCTCGGCATGATCCACGGCCAAGGTCTCCAGCGCCTCGAGTATCGGCTGCAGCCGCTGCAGCAGCAACGCACGGCCCTGGCTCAGCATCAGTGCGTGGGACAGGTTGTTGATGTCTTCGGAGGTGCAGGCGAAATGCAGGAATTCGCTGATCGCCTGCAGTTCGCCATTGCCGGCGATCTTTTCCTTGAGGAAGTACTCCACGGCTTTTACATCATGGTTGGTGGTCGCCTCGATGGCCTTGACTTCGAGCGCGTCGCGTTCGCTGAAGTCATCGACGATGCGGTCGAGCAGGGCATTGGCTTCAGCGGAGAAGGGCGGAACCTCGGCGATTTGGGGGTGACGGGAGAGCGCCTGCAGCCAGCGGACTTCGACCAGTACACGATGGTGAATCAGGCCGTATTCGCTGAAGATCGGCCTCAGATCGGCGGTTTTGCGGCCATAACGGCCATCGACGGGGGAAACGGCGGTGAGTGTGGAGAGTTCCATGAAAAACGGGTCCGATAAATCCAGGAAAACGCGCATTTTACCCGATTTCGGAGACAGCGCGTTGAGGAAAATGGGGCATAATTGACCTCCGCACAGTGCATCGGGACCTGCAATCCATGAGACCACTCCGCATCGGCATCAATGGCCTGGGCCGCATCGGCCGACTGTTTCTGCGTGCCATCGCCGACGATCCGCGTTTTCGCCTGCTGGCCGTCAATGAAATCGCCGCCGATGCCTCGGTGTCGGCCCATCTGCTGCAGTTCGATTCGGTACAGGGACGATGGGACGGAGACTGCCATGCACAAGACGACTGTCTGTTCATTGGCGGCCATTCCATACGATACAGCATGAAGGCGGATCCGCTGGTCGTGGACTGGAGCGATTGCGACCTGGTCATCGAGGCCAGCGGGCAGCATGCACAGGCTCCCGCGGTGCTGAAGGGCCTGCTGGATGCCGGGGTGCCACGACTTCTGCTGACAGCACCCAGCGAATACGCGCTGAATCTGGTATACGGCGTCAATCAGGGCGACTATGACCCGCGCAATCACCACATCCTGTCCGCGTCCTCCTGTACCACCAACTGCATGGCGCCGGTGATACAGGTGTTGCTCGAGCGCTTCGGCATTCGCCACGGCAGCATCACCACCGTCCATGCTCCGACCAACAGCCAGGTGGTGGTCGATCGCGGGCATCCGGATCTGCGCCGGGCGAGGGCGTCCAGCCTGTCGGTGATCCCCACCGTGGCCTGTTTCTCGATGGCCATCATGCGCATCTTTCCACAACTGGAAGGGCGGCTCGACGGCCATGCCGTGCGGGTGCCAAGCCTGACCGCATCACTCAGCGATTTCGTTGTCGAAGTCGAACAATCCACCGATGTCCAGGCGGTGAACCAGGCCTTCATCGATGCAGCGGGAGGCGAATTGCACGGCATACTCGGCGTCGAGGATCGGCCACTGGTTTCCGTTGATTACATCGGCGACCCCCGTTCCTGCGTCATCGATCTGCCGTCCACCCGCGTCATCAACGGCACCCAGGTCAAGGTCTATGCCTGGTACGACAACGAATGGGGCTATGTGCAGCGGCTCAGGGACCTGGCCGCCCTGATCGCCGAGCGCGAAACATGAGCGCATGCCGAGCAGTGCACTGGAACAGGCGGGTCTGGCGGGTCTTGCACCCTCATTGCCTTTCGACAAGCATCAAGGCTTTCTGCCCGAAGCAGCACTTAACTTTACATAATATACATTATGCGTAATTTAACCCGTGCATAAGGCACCGCCTGTATCTTCAGAAAGTTCGAGAATGGATAGTTTCATTTCGAAACTTATGCTTTAATTCCTTTGTCGCACCCGTACCGGCCGCGCCGGTTTTGAGATACAGACTCGGTCCTTAATGCTAAAAGGTAACCCACCATGGCCTTTCGCAAATACGATTACCAGCGCCCCGTCTACATCGTCGACGGTACGCGCACGCCGTTCCTCAAGGCCCGCAACAAGCCCGGTCCCTTCAAGCATGCGGATCTGGCCATACGCTCGGCCAGTCAGTTGCTCAACCGGATGCCGTTCGAGCCGGACGCCATCGACGAAGTCATTTACGGCTCCACCATGCCGGCTTCCGATGAAGCGAATATCGCCCGAGTCATCGCGCTGCGGCTGGGTTGCGGCGACGATGTTCCGGCCTTCACCGTGCACCGCAACTGCGCCTCTGGCATGCAGGCACTGGACAGTGCCGCCCAGTCCATCGCCAGCGGCCGCAGCGAACTGATATTGGCCGGTGGCGTGGAAGCGATGAGCCGTGCGCCGGTGATGCTGTCGGATCCTATGGTGGAATGGCTGGGTGCCTGGTGGGCGGCACGCGACCTGCCGGCCCGGCTCAAACTGCTCGGCAAGCTGAGACCCGGCATGCTGCGGCCCGTCATCGCCCTGCTGAATGGGCTGCGTGACCCGGTAGTCGGACTGTCCATGGGCCAGACCGCGGAACAGATTGCCTGGCGCTTCGGCATCACCCGCGAGCAGATGGACGCCTATGCGGTACAGAGTCATCGGCGTCTGCACGAAGCCCAGCAATCGGGCGTGTTCGATGGCGAGATCGTGCCCCTGTTCGACAGCCGCGGCACCCTCCACGATTACGACGAAGGCGTGCGCCCCGATTCCTCGCTGGAAAAACTGGCCCGGCTCAAGCCGGCCTTCGACAAACCCTACGGTCAGGTGACGGCGGGCAACAGCTCGCAGATCACGGACGGCGCGGCCAACCTGATCCTGGCCAGCGAAAAAGCCGTGCAGCAACACGATCTGCCCGTGCTGGCGCGCCTGACCACCACCCAGTGGGCCGCCCTGCGCCCGGATGAAATGGGTCTCGGACCGGCTCATGCCATCGTACCGATTCTGCGTTCGAGGCGACTGAAGCTGGAATCCATCGACTATTGGGAGATCAACGAGGCCTTTGCCGCCCAGGTGCTGGCCGTGCTCCGCGCGCTGGAGGACAAGGACTACTGCCGCGAACACCTGGGCACCCGCTCTGCCCTTGGCCGCATTCCGATGGAACGGCTCAACATCCACGGCGGTGGCATCAGCCTCGGCCATCCGGTCGGCGCCAGCGGCGCGCGCATCACGCTGCACCTGGCGCGCATCCTGCAGCAGACCGGTACCCGGCGCGGCATCGCTTCCCTGTGCATAGGCGGTGGCCAGGGCGGCGCGGTATTGATCGAACGGGAGAAACAGTCATGAACAGTCACGGCATCACCTTGCTCAAGGGTTCGCACTGGTCGTTCGAACGCGATGACCGAGGCCTGTTGTGGGCCACCCTGGACAAGCGCAACAGCGGCCAGAATGTCCTGTCACGCGAGGTACTGGAGCAGTTGTCCGACTATCTGGAGCAGATCAACCGCGAACTGCCGACCGGTCTCGTCATTCGCTCCGGCAAGCCTTCCGGCTTTATTGCCGGCGCGGATATCCACGAATTTCTCGAGATCGGCGGCGAAGAAGAAGCGCTGGAACTGATCCATCGAGGACAGTCCGTATTCAGCCAGTTGCAGGCGCTGCCCTGCCCCACGCTGGCACTGATCGATGGTGTCTGCATGGGCGGCGGCACCGAGCTGGCGCTGGCCTGCGATTACCGCATCGCCTGTGACGACGATGCCACCCGTATCGGCCTGCCGGAAATCAAGCTGGGTATCCACCCCGGTTTCGGCGGCGTAGTGCGACTGACCGCGCTGATTCCGCCCCATCAGGCGCTGGAGCTCATGCTTTCCGGCCGTGCCCTGCGCGCCCGCGCCGCGGCGCGCCTGGGTCTGGTCGATCTTGCACAGCCACGGCGGCAACTGGAGCGTGCCGCACGGATGATGCTGCTCAATGCGCCGGAACCCCGTCGCCAGACTGCGATCGGTCGCCTCGAATCTCTGCCCGGTGCGCGCAGCGCGCTGGCCGCCTATCTGCGCAAGCAGGTAGCGAAAAAGGCGCCACGCGCCCACTATCCTGCACCCTATGCGCTGATCGACCTGTGGGAGAAACACGCCGGACAGCAGGACATGATGGAGGCCGAGGCCCGCTCCGTGGCCCGTCTGGCCACCGGTCCCACGGTGCGCAACCTGATCCGTGTGTTCTTCCTGCAGACCCGCCTCAAGGGTCTGGGCGATCGCAGGCTGTTCCAGCCCCGGCGGGTGCATGTGGTCGGCGCTGGAGTCATGGGTGGCGACATAGCGGCCTGGTGCGCGCTGCGCGGCCAACGGGTGACCCTGCAGGACCGCAAGCCGGCCTTCCTCGGCAATGCCTTCAAGCGCGCAAACGGCCTGTTTCGCAAGAAACTCAAACCCCGCCATCTGCGCACCGCGGCCGCAGACCGGCTGATGCCCGATTGCAACGGCGACGGCGTGCCCCACGCCGATGTCGTCATCGAGGCCATCTACGAGAACACCGAAGCCAAGCATGCGCTGTATCGGGACATGGAGCCACGGCTCAAACCGGATGCGCTGCTGGCCACCAATACCTCCAGCATCCCGCTGGAGCGCCTATCCGAAGGGCTGGAGCACGGTGATCGACTGGTGGGGCTGCACTTCTTCAACCCGGTGGCGATGATGCCACTGGTGGAAATCGTTCACGGCGAAGGCACGCCAGCCGATGTCATCGCACGCGCCGCGTCCTTTACCCGGCACATCGGAAAGCTGCCATTGCCGGTGCGCAGCTCCCCCGGTTTTCTGGTCAACCGCATCCTCGTGCCCTACCTGATCGAGGCGGTGATCCTGCACCAGGAAGGCGTGGCCGCCGAAGCCATCGACAAGGCCGCGGTGGATTTCGGCATGCCGATGGGGCCGGTGGAGCTGGCCGACACGGTCGGTCTCGACATCTGCCTGTCGGTGGCCGACAACCTGTCATCCGCCTTTGGTTTCGATACGCCGGATGTGCTCAAGACCCTCGTCGAACAGGGCAATCTGGGCAAGAAGTCCGGGCGCGGTTTCTATCGGTACCGCAAGGGCAAGCCGGTGCGCGACCGCGACGCCGCCATGGGCGACCAGAATGACATTCAGGACCGGTTGATCCTGCGTCTGCTCAACGAATCGGTGGCCTGCCTGCGGGAAGGGCTGGTGGAAGACGAGGACCTGCTGGATGCCGGCGTCATCTTCGGCACCGGCTTTGCGCCGTTCCTCGGCGGCCCGATCCATTACATCCGCGACCGTGGACCGGTGATGCTGAAACAGCAACTGGAGTTGTTCCAGCAACGCTACGGCGAGCGTTTCAGGCCGGACCCGGGCTGGGACGATCTGCTCACGAATTGACCGATGACTGCAGGGCCTTGAGCAACAGGGCCTTTTCGTCCAGAACATCGCCGGGCACCGGTATCCGCACCACATGGCCGGAGCCGGGCGCGACCGGCTTGGGCGCGCCCCCTTCGTCGAACATCTCGGTCAGCTCGAACTCCAGATTGCCGCCGGGTGTCATCAGTTCCAGCCGGTCGCCGATCGCGAAGCGGTTCTTGGCTTCCAGTGTCAACAGCCCCTGTTCCCGGTCCACGGCGATCACCTCACCGACGAACTGCTGTTTCACGCCCTGGGAACTGCCTTGCTCGTAGCTCTGGTATTCGTCGTGCACATGACGGCGGTAGAACCCCTCGGTATAACCCCGGTTGGAGAGTTTCTCCAGATCGTCCATCAGCCGCATGTCGAAGGGTTCGCCGGACAGCGCCGCGTCGATGGCGCGGCGATAGACCTGGGTGGTGCGCGCCACATAGTAGTGGGATTTGGTGCGGCCTTCGATCTTCAGTGAATCCACGCCCATCTCGATCAGACGCTGCACATGCTGCACCGCGCGCAGGTCCTTGGAATTCATGATGTAGGTGCCGTGTTCGTCCTCGAAGGCCGGCATGTATTCGCCGGGACGGGTCTCTTCCTGCAGCAGGACCACCTGATCCGTGGGCTTGCCTATGCCCAGCGTCGGCTCACCGAGGCGCACTTCCGGCTCCACCACCGGCACATAGTTGCCTTCGAGGGTTTCCATTGCCGGATGGGCGTCGTATTTCCAGCGGCAGGTGTTGGTGCAGCTGCCCTGATTCGGGTCGCGGTGGTTGGCGTAGCCGGACAGCAGGCAGCGCCCGGAATAGGCGATGCACAGGGCGCCGTGGACGAAGACTTCAAGCTCGATGTCCGGGCAGCGCTGGCGGATTTCCTCGATCTCTTCAAGCGACAGTTCGCGCGACAGAATCACCCGCTTGATGCCCACCGACTGCCAGAAGCGCACCGCCGCCCAGTTGACGGCGTTGGCCTGCACCGAGAGGTGGATCTCCTGCTCCGGCCAGCGCTCACGCACCAGCATGATCAGCCCCGGGTCGGCCATGATCAGCGCGTCCGGCTTCATTGCGATCACCGGCTCCATGTCATCCATGTAGGTGCGGATCTTGCTGTTGTGGGGCAGGATGTTGCTGGCAACGAAGAACTTGACTCCGTGCTGGTGCGCGAGGTCGATGCCACGTTTCAGGGTGTCCAGCTTGAAATCGTTGTTGCGTACGCGCAGCGAATAGCGCGGCTGGCCGGCATAGACGGCGTCGGCGCCGTAGGCGATGGCGTATTCGAGGTTGCGGTAATTGCCGGCCGGGGCCAGCAGTTCGACGCTGCGCCCGTTCATGCGGCGATCCGGAACAGACGGCGGGCATTGGCGGCCGTGACCGCCGCCAGTTCTTCCAGCGCTTCGCCCCGTATCTCCGCCAGTTTCTCCGCCACTAGCCGCACCTGGCCGGGGTAATTGGTCTTGCCGCGGAACGGCGCCGGCGACAGCCAGGGCGAATCGGTCTCGATCAGCAGCCGGTCGAGAGGAATCTTCATCGCCATGTCGCGTACATTCTGCGCCTGATGGAAGGTGACGATGCCGGAGATGGAGATGTAGAAGCCGAGATCGATGGCCTGCCTGGCCATGTCCCAGTCTTCGGTAAAACAATGCAGCACGCCGCCCACGCGCTCGGCGCCCTGCTCGCGCAGAATACCGAGGGTGTCATCGCGCGCCTGGCGGGTGTGGATGACCAATGGCTTGTCGGCCTTCAGCGCGGCTTCCACATGCACACGGAAGCGCTCGCGCTGCCACTCGGGGCCATCGGTGTGGAAGTAGTCGAGGCCGGTCTCGCCGATGGCGACGATCTTGTCGCGGCGCGACAGCTCGACCAGTTCCTCGACCGAGGGTTCGCGGGATTGCTCATGGTCCGGGTGCACACCGACGGTCGCGTACACGCCCTTCAGCGGTTCCACCAGGGCGTACATGGACTCGAAGGACTCAAGGTTGACCGCGATACAGACCAGCTCATCGACGCCCTGCTCGCGGCTGCGGGCCATCAGGCGATCGAAGTCACCGCCGAAATCGGCCAGATCGATACGATCGAGGTGGCAATGGGAGTCGAAAAACATGGGAGCGGTCCGCGCGGTTGGGAAAGGCGGCATTATACGCCGCAAGCGCGCGCGGAATCACATGGTATGGGTGGGTCTGTCCGCCTGCAGCGCTCCGGCCAGCAGGCCTTCGATCTTGTTGCGGGTGGCGCCGTTGTCCTGCTCGCTGAACTGTACGCCGATGCCCGCGGCCTTGTTGCTTTGCGCGCCCTGGGGGGTAATCCAGATGATCCTGCCGGCCACCGGCAGGCGCTCCTTGTCTTCCATCAGGGTCAGCAGCATGAAGACCTCGTCCCCCAGCTTGTATTGCTTGTTGGTGGGGATGAACAATCCGCCGTTCTTGACGAACGGCATGTAGGCAGCGTACAGCGCCTGTTTGTCCTTGATGTTGAGCGACAAGATTCCCTGACTCGGTGCGGCCATGTTTATCCTCTGTGCAAGGCGGTTTTGAAGGATATTAGCAGATCTTCCAGCTGCAGTTGCAGATTGAGGTTGGTTTCTTCCACCTGCAGCGGCCGGTCGCTGCGCGCCTGCAGATCGAGCAATTGCCGCAAACGCTGTTTGCCCGCGGTGTCCACCGCTGCCAGTGCCTGTTCGCGGATCTGCCGCTGCAGGCGGTTGGCCAGCAGGCGGCGCCAGTCGTCACTGTCGAAGTCCTTGAGTTGCTGCACCAGCGACGGCGCGTCCGTCCGGCCCTCGAGATAGCCCTGGAGACGATCCTCGAAATCCTGCTGCATGCGCAGAAAACCGGTGTCCACCAGCTGAAATGCCTGCTGCGGATCACCTTCTGCCAGATCGAGGGCCGGCCCGATGGAGGCTTCATCGACGCCCTGCCCGCGCAGCCAGTCTTCAGCCTGATCCCTGGAGGGAAGATCGACCCGCCAGTGCTGGCAGCGGCTGCGGATGGTGACCGGCAGGCGTGCCGGATGATGGCTGAGCAGAATCATGAGTGTGCCTGGAGGCGGCTCTTCCAGCGTCTTCAGCAGGCTGTTGGCGGCTTCACGGTTCATGCGTTCGGCCGGGTAGATCAGCGCGCAGCGCCCGGCCTGCTGGCTGCCTGTCAGGGTCATGCGGTGGATCAGCTGGCGGATCTGGTCGACGCTGATGTCACGGTTGAGCCGGCCATCACGCTTCGGGTTGCGCTCCCGGGTCACGAAGCTGAAATCCGGATGGCTGTTGGCCGCCATCAGCCGGCAGGAATCACAGCTGCCGCAGGCGTCGTCACCGGGCTGCGCCGCACACATCAGGGCCTGTGCCAGCCGCCAGCCGAAGTCACGGCTGTCGGCACGGCTCCCCGGCTCGACCAGCAGGGCATGCGGCAGACGGTCCTGGCGAGCCTGCGCCCGCAGACGCGCGATCAGCGGCTGTTGCCAGGGCCGGGCCGTCGGCGTGACCGGATCGACCAGGGGTTGCCGTTCTTCGTTCATCGGGGCTCGAGCTGCAGGCCAAAGCGGCGGTTGACGGCTTCGAAGATCTGGCGGCGCACCGTTTTGATGTCACCGCTGGCGTCGATCAGCCGGTATTGATCCGGGTCGGAGGCGGCGATCTGGCGGAAGGCCTCACGCACGCGCCGGTGATATTCGGCGCCCTTTTTCTCGAATCGGTCCTCGCCCTCGCCCCGCGCCGCGGCCCTCGCCAGCGCCACCGATTCGTCGATATCGAGAATCAGCACCAGGCCGGGACGGAAATCGCCGACCGTAATGCGGTGTATGCGTTCCACCGTATCCAGGCCGAGATCGCCGGCAATGCCCTGAAAGGCGCGGCTGGAGTCGGCGAAGCGGTCGGAGATGACCCAGCTGCCGCGCTGCAGGGCCGGCCATACCGTATCCCGCAGATGGGCGCGGCGTGCGGCATACATCAGCAGCAGCTCGGTGAGGCTGTCCCACTTGTCCGGATCGCCGCAAACCAGCAGCTCGCGGATCTCCTCGGCGGCCGGCGAACCACCGGGTTCGCGGGTCAGGATGCAGGTATGCCCCGCATCCTGGAAGGCCTGGTGCAGCAGGCGGGACTGCACGCCCTTGCCGGCCCCGTCAACGCCGTCGATGACGATCATGTCGGCTGATGCCTTCATCCGGCCTCCGGCTTGCGTTTGGGTTTGCGCCCCTTGAGCTGATACTTGCTGACCGCACGGTTGTGTTCCTCGAGCGTGCGCGAGAAGTAATGGGTGCCGTCGCCCTTGGAGACGAAGTAGAGGGCATCGCTGTCGGCCGGATGCAGGGCGGCGTGCAAGGCATCGCGCCCCGGCAGGGCGATCGGCGTGGGTGGCAGTCCTCTGATGATGTAGGTGTTGTAGGGCGTCTTGCGCTTGAGGTCACGGTAGCGGATATTGCCGTCGTAGTCCTCGCCCAGTCCATAGATGATGGTCGGATCGGTCTGCAGGCGCATGCCCTTTTTCAGCCGCTGGATGAACACCGCCGCGATCAATGGCCGTTCGAAGGCCGCGCCGGTTTCCTTCTCGATGATGGATGCAAGAATCAGCGCCTCATAGGGTGTATTCAGCGGGAGGCCGGGTGCGCGCTCGCGCCATTCTTCGTTCAGCGCCTTTTCCATTGCGTGGTAGGCGCGCTCGAGGAACTGGAGATCACTGGTGCCTCGAGGAAAATGGTAGGTATCCGGCAGGAAACGCCCTTCGGGGTGCTCGCCCGGGTGGCCGAGCCGGGTCATTACGGCATCATCGCTGTCTGAAGGGGCGATGGTCTGGCGCAGTACCGGATTCTTCGCGAGTTGTTCCCGCAACTGGCGGAAGGTCCAGCCCTCGATGATCGTGAAGGCGTGGGAGACCGAGTCGCCGTCACGCAATCGCTGCAGCAGGGTCTGCGCGGTATCTCCCGGCCGGATGCGGTATTCGCCGGCCTTGATGGCTCCGGCATCGCTCTGGCTGCGGGCCAGCAGTTCGAACAGCCAGGCCTCCTCGATGAGGCCGCGCGCGGCGAGCTGGCGCGACACCTGACGCAGCGAACTGCCGCTGTTGATGGTGAACACCGCCTCGTCTCCATCGACCGGAGGCAGCGGCTTGTCACGGAATTCGATGAAGCGCCAGCCGATGAAGCCGCCCACGAGCAGCACAGCCGTGATCAGCACCAGGATGGCGCGCAGCATCCAGCGCTTCACCGTATCGGCTCCTTGTGTGGGCAGTCAGTGTTCATTGAACAATTGTTGCAGTTCCTGGGTCAGCGGACCGGCCGGGAATTCACGGCCATCGATGCGCGTCAGCGCGCGTATGCCCTGCACGCTGTTGCAGACGAACAGTTCGTCTGCCGTCAGCAGATCTTTGCGGGAGCAGTCGTCAATTCTAACCGCTTTGTCCATCCGCTCCAGACTTTTTATGACCTGTTCGCGCATCACCCCGGCCACCCCGCAACGCTGCAGGGAGGGGGTGCTGACCCGGCCGTCGCACACCAGAAACAGGTTGTGCACCAGGGTTTCGATGACCCGCCCTGCCCCGTCGAGGAGGATCAGTTGCTCGCAATCCTCGCGCCCGGCCAGTTCCCGGCTGGCGAGGACATAGTCGAGCCGGTTGAGGTGCTTGATACCGGCCAGAGGAGGATTCTCGGGCAGTGAATGTTTCGAGAAAACAGCTGTAACCTCGTGTTTATAAGGAATATATTCCGAATGCAGAAGGTAGATACAGGCTGTCTGTCGCTGGGGCCAATAAGGCCCTCGGCCATCGCTGCCCCGGGTCAGGATCAGCTTGATGATGCGCTGGCCGCCCTCGTCCAGACTGGGCTGAAGGGCATCGAGCAATGCGCCTTCTGGCGGGCAGGCGATGCCGAGCCGCGCCGCGTCGCGCGACAGACGCCGGTAGTGGCCGTTCCAGTACAGGATATGCTGCCCGCTCTGCAACATGGTTTCGAACAGGCCATCCCCGTAGTGCAGGCCCCGGTCTCCAAGATCGGCGCAGCCTCCCGGGTCGCGGTCAGTGATCAGATGCCAGTGCATTGAGCATGCCTCGTGCCTTGTGCCGGGTTTCGCGCAACTCCCGTTGGCTGTCGGAATCATGAACGATGCCGGCGCCTGCGCGGATGTCGGCCCGGCGACCGCGCAGCATGATGCTGCGGATCAGGATATTGAAATCCATGCGTCCGTGGTCACTGATATAGCCCAACGACCCGGTATAGGGTCCGCGCGGCGCCTGCTCCAGCTCACTGATGATCTCCATGCAGCGTACCTTTGGGCAGCCGGTGATGGTGCCGCCGGGGAATACCGCGTGGAGAACCTCCCGGGATGCGCAGTCATCGCGCAAACGACCGCGGATGCTGGACACGATGTGGTGGACATGGCGGTAGGTTTCCAAGCTCATGCGTTCGGCCAGACGGATACTGCCCGGCACACAGATACGCCCCAGGTCGTTGCGTTCCAGGTCGATCAGCATGACATGCTCGGCCCGTTCCTTGGGATGCGCCAGCAGGCGGCGGGACAAGGCCTCGTCTTCCTCGTCGCTGCCGCCCCGCGGGTGGGTGCCGGCGATGGGGCGGGTTTCGACCCGGCCGGCGTCCACCTCGATCAGGCGTTCCGGCGAGGAGCTCAGCAGCCAGTTGTCCGCGTCGAAGCGCAACAGGGCGGCAAACGGCGCGGGATTGGAAGCGCGCAGCCGGGCATAGAGGGATACCGGGTCAACCGACGCGCGATAACGGCCGCTCCAAAGCCGGGACAGATTGGCCTGGAAGATATCGCCATCGACGATGTAGCGGTGGATCCGCTGCAGATGCCTGAGGTAGCGCTCCGGGTCCTCTTCCTCGATGTCGATCGGAGGCAGGGGATGATGCTCGACCACGGGCCCTGCCTTGATGTCCCCGAGCATGGCATCGACGAGTTCCGCCCGTCCCTGCCGCGCCACCAGATGCGTGGAAGCGTCCCGATGGTCGATGATCACTGCGGCCGGTATCCGCGCCAGCACGGCCAGCGGCCATTCGGATGCTTCGGTGAAGAACGCCACTGAGGGCTCGATCACCGAGGCGTATTCGTAGGAAAGGAACAGGAACCAGCCGCCGATGAAGGGCAGCTCCACGGAAGTGTCCGTTTCCAGTCGGTCGGGCAAGCGTTGCAGGCAATCGCTGTCGCCTGCACGCTGAACCTGGATCTCCTCGGGAAAGGCGAACAGCAGCGACCAGCGGGTATTGACCGCTCCCTGGGTGTTCGAGTCCAGCAGGTAGGGATAGCGCTCGGGATGGCGCTGGTGCAGCGCCAGCAGATCGACCGGCCGGCCGAGCCTGTGGTGATGGAACATGGCTCAGCCGTCGGTCACGGGATCAGATCTTCTTGAACAGCAGGGTTCCGTTGGTGCCGCCGAAGCCGAAGGAGTTGGACAGGGTGACATCCAGTTTGGCGTCTCGCGCCTCATTGGCACAGTAGTCCAGATCGCACTCGGGGTCCTGGTTCTCCAGGTTGATGGTCGGCGGAATCACCTGGTCGCGCAGCGCAAGGATCGCGAAAATGGCTTCGATGCCACCCGCGGCACCGAGCAGATGCCCGGTCATCGACTTGGTGGAGCTGACCACCAGCTTGTAGGCGTGTTCACCCATGGCGCGCTTGACCGCTTCGGTCTCGGCCTTGTCGCCGGCCGGGGTGGAGGTGCCGTGGGCATTGATGTAGCCCACCTGCTCCTTGTCGATACCTGCATCCTTCAATGCATTGAGCATGCAACGGGCCGGGCCTTCGCCGCTGGGTGAGGGCTGGGTCATGTGGTGGGCGTCACTGCTCATGCCGTAGCCGGCCAGTTCGCAGTAGATGTTTGCGCCGCGTGCCCTGGCGTGCTCGTAGTCCTCGAGCACCACTACACCGGCGCCGTCGCCCAGCACGAAACCGTCCCGGTCGACATCCCAGGGCCGGCTCGCCTTCTCCGGTTCGTCATTGCGTGTAGAGAGTGCCCGTGCGGCGGCGAAACCGCCCACTCCGAGCGGGCAGGTGGCCATTTCGGCACCGCCGGCGATCATCACATCGGCATCGCCATAGGCGATCATTCGTGCCGCGTCGCCGATGTTGTGGGCGCCGGTGGTGCAGGCACTGACGATGGAAATGTTGGGTCCCTTGAGGCCTTTCATGATCGACAGGTTGCCGGAGACCATGTTGATGATCGAGCTGGGCACGAAGAACGGGGATATCTTGCGTGCGCCGCCGGCGACAAACAGGTCTCGGTTGCGCTCGATGCCGGGCAGCCCACCGATGCCTGAACCGATGGCAACGCCAATGCGCTCGGCGTTTTCCTCGGTCACTTCGAGACCGGAGTCTTCCAGTGCCTGAATGCCGGCGGCGATACCGAAATGGATGAAGGGGTCCATCTTCTTGATGTCCTTCTTCGGTATGTAGTCGGTGGGATCGAAGTTCTTCACGGACGCGGAGATGCGTACCGGGAATTCGGAAGCATCGAAGGCGGTGATCGGCGCGACGCCGCTGACACCGGCCACGATGTTCTTCCAGGATTCTTCGACGGTATTGCCGACCGGAGACAGCATGCCCAGGCCGGTGATGACGATGCGACGATTAAGCAAGGGAATAACCTCGAACGATGAGTTCAGTTTCCGGACGGCTGCATTCTAGATCACCCGACGACCGGGGTGAACGGGTTTCCGCCCATTTTCGCGGCTTCATGTACCAAAAATGCCGCTCGACCTGAACAGTCCAGCGGCATTTGAGGAATTCGAACCGGGGTGATTACAGGTGTTCGTTGATGTAATCGATGGCCAGTTGAACGGTGGTGATCTTTTCGGCTTCCTCGTCGGGAATCTCGGTTTCGAACTCTTCTTCCAGAGCCATGACCAGTTCAACGGTATCCAGCGAGTCTGCGCCGAGGTCATCGACGAAAGAGGCGTTGTTGGTCACATCCTCTTCCTTGGCGCCCAGCTGCTCGGCGACAATCTTCTTTACACGTTCTTCAACAGAGCTCATTGCTTGAGTTTCTCCTAAGTGGGTAGATCGATACGGCTTGTGATGCCGCGCTATTGTATTGAAAAGCCCTTCCCCATGCCAGCTAAAATGCTTGACCTTTAAAGCGCTTAAAATACAAAATGTTATGAATAAAAGTTAAAGTTTTACTTCAAGACATGTACATGCCGCCATTGACATGGATCGTCTCGCCGGTGATGTAGGCGGCTCCGGGAGAGGCCAGAAACAGCACCGTTGCGGCGATCTCTTCGGCAGCGCCGAGGCGCCCGAGCGGTATCTGCGCCAGCAATGCGTCCTTCTGCTTGTCGTCCAGTTCGCGGGTCATGTCGGTGTCGATGAAACCGGGCGCCACTGCATTGACGGTGATGTTGCGCGAACCCACCTCGCGGGCCAGCGCCTTGCTGAAACCCACCAGACCGGCCTTGGCCGCGGCATAGTTGGTCTGCCCCGGATTGCCTGAAGCGCCGACCACGGACGAAATGCTGATGATACGGCCGTTACGCTTCTTCATCATGCCGCGGATGACGGCCTTGGACATGCGGTAGATGGATGTCAGGTTGGTGTTGATCACCGCCTCCCACTGTTCTTCCTTCATCGCCATCAGCAGGCCGTCCCGGGTGATGCCGGCATTGTTGACCAGGATATCGGGCGCGCCGAAGTCCGTGTTGACCTGCTTGACGCAGGCGGCTACCGAGTCGGGGTCGGACACATCGAGGCGCAGGCCGCGCCCGGATATGCCGGCGTCGGCCAGGTAATCGCTGATGGCCTGAGCACCGCCGTCACTGGTGGCGGTGCCGATGACGGTAGCGCCGGCGCTGCCGAGAGCGCGGGCAATGGCCTGGCCGATGCCACGGCTGGCGCCGGTGACCAGTGCAATCTGATCCTTGAGTTCGGACATGCTGTTATTCTCCGGATAGCTGTTGGCGGGCCGCCTCAAGGCTGGCCGCGTTGTGGACCGGCAGGGCGGCCAGGGTCTTGTCGATGCGCCGCGTCAGGCCTGTCAGTACCTTGCCGGGGCCGAGTTCGACCAGGGTATCGGCGCCCTGCTCCTTCAGCGCCTGCACGCATTCGACCCAGCGCACCGGCTGGAAGAGCTGGTCACGCAGGCGCTCACGAATCTCATCGGCGCCGGTCGAAGGCGCTGCATTCTGGTTGTGGATAACCGGCACCTTGGGCATATAGATGTCCATCGCCTTGAGACGCTCGTAAAGGGCATCGGCAGCCGGCTTCATCAGGCTGCAATGGGAAGGCACGGACACGGGCAGCAGAAGGGCCCGTTTGGCACCCATCGCCTTGGCCTGCTCCATCGCCTGCTCCACCGCACTGCGGTCGCCGGCGATGACCACCTGGCCCGGTGAATTGTAGTTGACCGGCGCAACCACGCCCTGACCGACCGCTGCACAGGCTTCGGCCACCCGGTCGTCGTCGAGTCCGATGATGGCGGCCATCGCGCCCTCGCCCTCGGCCACCGCCTGCTGCATCAGACGGCCCCGTTCGGCAACCAGCAACAGGGCATCACCGAAGTCCATGGCACCGGCGGCCACCAGCGCGGTGTACTCGCCGAGGCTGTGCCCGGCCAGCGCCACCGCATTCGGTTGTTTGGCGGTGCGCCATACACGCCAGGCGGCGATCCCCGCGGCGAGCATCGCGGGCTGGGTGATTTCGGTACGGTTGAGCAGGTCGGCCGGACCTTCTCGGACGATGCGTTCGAGGTTTTCGCCCAGCGCGTCGGAGGCCTGCTCGAGGGTTTTCTTGACCAGCGGCTGGTAATCGCCCCAGTCGTTCATCATGCCGACGGACTGGGAGCCCTGGCCGGGAAATACGAATGCGAGTTGGGTCATCGTTCGGTGGGTGCCGTGCTGTAAAAAAACGCGATGTTAGCACAGAAAAAGCCGCGTCATAGGCTTGTGATTCCCGGTCAAAGCTGGATAATGGCGCGTTTTTCAAGAACCGGATATCAACACGGAATATGTCGAAAGGCGATCACATCGAAATGCAGGGCACGGTCATCGAGACCCTGCCCAATACCATGTTCCGCGTCGAACTGGAGAACGGTCATGTGGTGACGGCCCATATCTCCGGCAAGATGCGCAAGCACTACATCCGCATCCTCAAGGGCGACAAGGTCACCGTGGAACTGACGCCCTATGACCTGACCAAGGGCCGCATCACCTTCCGCGAACGCTGACCGAGCCGCGGAACGCACTCTCCGAGGCGGATCAGGCGCTGGCCTGTTCCGCCTTTTTCTTGGGCGCCTTCAGCGGCCGGCTGTGGCAGACCAGCTTGCCGTCGCGGACCTTGAGCCGCACTTCGCCGCCATTGGCCAGGGCGCCGAACAGCAATTCGTTGGCCAGAACCTGCTTGATCTCGTCCTGGATCACCCGCGCCATCGGGCGGGCACCCATCTTCGGGTCGTAGCCCTTTCTTGCCAGGTAACGGCGTGCATCGTCATCGATGTTGAGCGAAACCTTCTTGGCCTCCAGTTGCGCCTCCAGCTCGATCAGGAACTTGTCCACCACATTGAGGATGACCTGTTCGTCCAGCGGTTTGAAGTGGATCACCGCATCGAGCCGGTTGCGGAACTCGGGGGTGAACAGCTTCTTGATCGCGTCGCCGGCGTCGAGGCTGTTGTCCTGCTCGGTGAAGCCGATGCTGTTGCGGCTGATCAGTTCGGCCCCAGCATTGGTAGTCATCACCAGAATGACATTGCGGAAGTCGGCCTTGCGGCCGTTGTTGTCGGTCAGGGTGCCATTGTCCATCACCTGCAGCAGCAGATTGAAGACATCCGGGTGGGCCTTCTCG
>JALSKD010000009.1 GCA_026989015.1 Gammaproteobacteria bacterium | reverse complement strand
CGCCGGAAGTTTCCGGCAGAGGAATAATGAACGCTCATGAACGGTCAGTCTTCGACCCGTATCCGTTATCATCGACGCTTTGCAGTATGTCTGCCGCATGCACAAGAAACTGATCCGTCAGCTCGAAAAACAGGGCCTGTCCGCCGACCGCGTGCCGGACCACGAGCAATGGCGGGTGTTTCTGGATGAGGTGAGCGCCCGCTATCGCACGCTGTCGCGGCGAGTGAAACGGCTTGAGCGCACCACCCGCGAACAGCTGGGCAGCTTTTCCCGTCTCGAGGAAACCCTGCAGTCACGGCTGGAAGCGATCCTCTATGCCTTTCCCGATCTGCTGATTCTGCTCGATGAGGACGGGGTCAACCTGGAGATACTGGCCGGAGACCGCGACATCCTCTACCGCCCGGCGCACAAGATGCTGGGGCGCCGGCTCGACGAGATTTTCGAGCCTGAGCAGGCGCGGGTATTCATGGAAGTGCTGAGACGGGCCCTCGCCAGCGGCCAGATGGAGATACTGGAATACGAGCTGGACATCCGTGGCGAGAAGCGTCATTTCGAAGGCCGTGTGCTGCCGGCGGGCTACGAGTTGGGCGGCAAGCGCACGCTGCTGTATCTGGCGCGGGACATCACCGACCGCAAGGAGTCGGAAGCGCAAAGGCGGCTGCTGGACAATGTGCTCGACAGCGCCAATGAGGGCATCGTCATCGTCGCGCCCGACCGGCGCGTGCTCTACGCCAACGAGGCGGTGGCCCGAATCACCGGTTACAGCGTCGAGGAGCTGATGAGCGCGGGTGAAGGCTTTCTGCGCCATCCCGAAGACCAGTCTCTGTGTGACGAGGTCTGCGCCATTGCGCACGCCTCGGACCATTTCAGTCGCGAGATCCCGTTGCACCACCGTAACGGTGGCACCACCCCGATCCTGCTGAGCCTCAACACCATTCGCAACGCGGCTGGGGCGATCGAATATTTCGTCGGCGTGCTGGCCGATGTATCCGAAATCAAGAAGACTCAGCAGCAACTGGAACACAGTGCCACCCACGATGTGCTCACCGGTTTGCCGAACCGCCTGTTGTTCGAGGAGCGGCTGACGCACCTGATCCCGCGCGCCCAGCGCGAAAGGCGCACCGGAGCGATCCTGTTCCTCGACCTCGATCGCTTCAAGATGATCAATGACTCGCTGGGTCACGGCGTCGGCGACGAGCTGCTGCAGATGGTGGCTTCGCGGCTGATGGGTGCTTGCCGGGGTCAGGATACCGTGGCCCGTTTCGGCGGGGACGAATTCGTCATCCTGGTTGAGGACTGCGCGGGCAGTGCGCAAGCCAGTGCCATGGCGGAGAAGATCCTGGCGGTTTTCCGTGAACCCTTCCGGGTCCAGAGCTACGATCTGAATATCTCGACCAGTATCGGCATCACCCTGTTCCCGCAGCAGGGCAGACAGGCGGAGCAGTTGCTGAAGCAGGCCGATGCCGCGATGTACGCGGCCAAGGCCGCCGGGCGCAACGGCTACCGGCTGTTTGCGCGGGAGTATCTGGAATCGGCCATCGCCGGGCTGACACTGGAAAACGAGCTGCGCCACGCCATCGAGCATGAGGAGTTCGAACTCTATTACCAGCCGCAATACTCCCTGTCCAGCGGCCGTATCAGCGGCTTCGAAGCATTGATCCGCTGGAATCACCCGCAACGCGGGCTGGTGATGCCCGGCGCCTTCATACCGGTGGCCGAGTCGGTGGGTTTGATCGACGAAATCGGCCTGTGGGTGTTCCAGCAGGTGTGCCGGCAGGTGGTGGACTGGGCGCAGAAGGATCTCGATTTCGGCCGGCTGTCGTTCAACCTGTCGCAGCGCCAGCTCATGGAGACCAGTCTGGCCGACATGTTCATGACCCTGCTTGAGGGCACCGGTGCCTTGCCTCACGCCCGGCGCATGGAGTGCGAGATCACCGAAAGCCTGATCATCAAGCAGCTGGATGTGGCCCTGAAGACCATCCACCGGCTCAAGGAGACGGGAATGACACTGGCCATCGACGACTTCGGCACCGGGCATTCCTCGCTGATCAACCTCAAGCGCTTCCCGCTGGACCGGCTCAAGATCGATCGCGAGTTCGTTCGCGACATCGGTCGCGACAAGAACGATGAAGGCATCATCAATGCCACGCTGGCACTGGCCCAGGGCTTTGAGCTGGAGGTGATCGCCGAAGGGGTCGAGAGTGAGCTGCAGAAGGCCTTTCTCAAGGAAATCGGCTGCCACGAGATCCAGGGCTTCCTGATGAGCGAACCGCTGCCGGCAGCGGAAGCCGAACGCCTGCTGCGGGAGACGCTGTCCAAATAATCCGGCAAGTATCAGGGTTTTCTGATATACTCCGCATCCGAACACCCCTCCACCGAGTACCCCCCAATGTCCACCGAATCCGAAGTTTCCTTCCGGGAGCTTGCGCTGCCCGATGCCGTTCTCCAGTCACTGACCCGCCTCGGCTACGAGCGCCCGTCACCGATCCAGGCCGCCTGCATACCGGCGCTGCTCGAGGGCCGCGACATCATCGGCCAGGCCCAGACCGGCACCGGCAAGACCGCTGCCTTCGCGTTGCCGCTGCTGTCCAATGTCGATGTGCAGGACCTGAGCCCACAATTGCTGGTACTGGCGCCGACCCGCGAGCTGGCCATCCAGGTGGCCGAAGCCTTCAAGTCCTATGCCTCCGGCATCAAGGGTTTCCATGTGCTGCCCATTTACGGCGGCCAGTCCTATGACATCCAGCTGCGCCAGCTCAAGCGCGGCGTGCATGTGGTGGTCGGAACGCCCGGACGGGTGATGGACCACATCAACCGCAAGACCCTGAAACTGGATCGTCTGAAGGCCCTGGTGCTGGACGAGGCCGACGAGATGCTGCGCATGGGCTTCATCGACGATGTCGAGTGGATCCTCGAACGCACGCCGCAGCAACGCCAGATCGCGCTGTTCTCCGCCACCATGCCGTCGGTGATTCGCAAGGTGGCGCAGAAATACCTGCGCGATCCGCAACACATCCAGATCAAGAGCCGCACCCGGACCGCGGCGACCATCGAGCAGAAGTTCGTCACCGTCAAGGGTCACCAGAAGCTGGATGCGATGACGCGCATCCTCGAAGTCAGCGAGTTCGAGGCGGCGCTGGTTTTCGTGCGCACCAAGACGGCCACCCTGGAACTGATGGAGAAGCTGGAAGCCCGCGGTTACAGCTGCGAGGCACTCAACGGCGACATCCCGCAGAAGAGCCGGGAGCGAACCATTGCCCGCATAAAGAGCGGCAAGATCGACATCGTCATCGCCACCGATGTGGCGGCGCGGGGGCTGGATGTGGATCGCATCAGCCTGGTCATCAACTACGACATCCCCTACGACGCCGAATCCTATGTGCACCGCATCGGCCGTACCGGCCGCGCCGGCCGCGAGGGCCGGGCGATCCTGTTCGTCACTCCGAAGGAACGCCATCTGCTGCGCAGCATCGAGAAGATGACGCAGCAGAAGATCGAGCCGCTGGTATTGCCGAGCAATGCCGAGATCAACCAGCAGCGTGTGGGCCGCTTCAAGCAGAAGGTGCTGCAGGCCCTGCAACAGGAAGATCTGACCGGCTGTCTGCCGATCGTGCGCGAGCTGGTGGACGAGAGCGACGCCGATCCGCTGGAGCTGGCCGCCGCGCTGATGAAGCTGCAGCAGGGCGAAACCCCGTTGCTGCTCGACGAGCGGGGGCCTGCCCCGTCGGCACAGCCTCGCGAGCGCGTGCCGGCGAAACAGGGTGAAAGCCACCGCGACAAGCCGGTGGACCTGCAGCCGCGTCCTCTGAAGGACCATCCGGGCGTCGAGATGTGCCGCTACCGCATCGAGGTGGGCCATGCCGATGGCGTCAAGCCGGGCAACATCGTCGGCGCGATCGCCAACGAGGCCGAGCTGGACAGTCAGTACATCGGCAACATCGACATCCATGATCGTTTCTCGCTGGTCGATCTCCCCGACGGCATGCCAAAGGAGGTGATGCAGATCCTGCGCCGGGCGCGGGTGGCCGGCAAGCCGCTGAACATCCGACCGGTCAGCGGCGATCAGGCCGGCAAGGCAGCGGATGTGCCGCAACGGCCGCCCAGGCCGCGTCCCGCGCCGGGGCAGGACAAGGCCGGCAAGAAGAAGGGGCGCAAGGACAAGAAGAGCAAGGGCAAGCGTCCGGCGGTGGCCTTGCGCAAGAAGATGAGCAAGGCCGGCGGCTGAGCCGCCGGGAGCGCCTTCAGTCGCCCTGTTCCACTTCCCGCCCCGCGTGCTCCGGCTGTACATGGCGGCGCAGCAGCATCAGAAACAGGGCCGCCGATATGCCCGCGGAACCGAAGATCATCAGCATCACCATGATCTGGTAGCGTGCCGCGATCAGCGGTGACACGCCGGAGAGGATCTGTCCGGTCATCATTCCCGGAAGCGACACCAGCCCCACCGCCATCAGTGCATTGGTGATCGGAATC
This sequence comes from Gammaproteobacteria bacterium, assembly GCA_026989015.1. GTDB lineage: Bacteria > Pseudomonadota > Gammaproteobacteria > S144-22. Next base: position 2,191 of record JALSKD010000009.1, on the reverse strand, counting down.
AGTGCCGCCTGATAGGCCGTGTTGCGCGCGCGGCAGTAATCCTGATCGCGGCCGAATTCGCTGAAGAAGCGCTCGCCGGCGAGGCTGATGGTGTTCATCGAGTTGGAGAAGATCATGCCGGCGATAGGAATCAGCACCTGCGGCGTGTACCAGGGTTGCAGGTGCATCACCCCCTGGGAGATCACCAGCAGGGTGAACAGCCCGCCGCCGGCCACCGCCGTCAGACTGAGGCCAAACAGGGGCAGCGAACGGCCGGGCAGCGAATCCAGCGCGATCCAGCTGGCGGCGAACAGCATCACCGACAGCACCCCGCTGATCAGCAGCGGGCTGTCGCTGTTGAAGATGAAGGCCAGCACATAACCGATCAGCAGCAGCTGCAGCAGCATGCGCGCGATCGCCAGCAGCGCCCGACGGGGTGACAGCGACCAGCGACGGACCAGCCACAGAGTGATCGCAACCGGAATCAGGCCCCAGGCCAGGTCCGTCAGTTCGATGATGATCAATGCGGGTGCCTACAGCAGGTGCTTGCCGTCGAACACGCTGACATCCAGCGCGTAGGGATCCTCGATTTCGTCGAGGCAGGCCACATTGACACGGAAATGTCCCGGAGCGCGCGCGGTTTCGTGGAAGGGGTAGATGCCGCAGTGGCGGCAGAAGTAATGCTTCGCCGTTCCGGCTCCGAACCGGTACAGGCCCAGGGCATCGGGTGCGGCATCGATCTTCAGCCGTTCAGCGGGAATCGTCTCGGGGGTCATGATCGCCCCTCGGCGCGCGCACAACGAACAATTGCAGCGCAGGCCGCTTTCGATGGCTTCGCCCTCATAACTGAACTTCACCGCGCCACAATGGCAGCTGCCGTGATACTGGGTCATTCCGGGCCTCCTCGGCTGAGAAATGGGGACAGGTTTGGCTATACTCCTCCAATGTCGCCTCCCACACAAGGCCTGCCATGCCGTTGATTCGAATACTTGCGCTGCTCTGCGGTCTGTTGCTGGCGTTGCCCGCAGGGGCGGCCAGGGTGGCCTGGTACCCGCTGGACGAAAGCGCCTGGACCGGCAGCCCCGGTGAAGTCATCGATGCCTCAGGCAACGGCCATGACGGGCGGGCCGTGGGCGCCGCGGTCAGCGTGGCGGGCGGGCGTGTCTGTCGAGGCGGATCGATTCCACCCAATACCACCAATGCCACTCAGGATGCCGTCGATACCGGCATCGACCTGGACAGCCAGGTGGGCAACCGCGGTACCATCAGCTTCTGGTTCCAGTCCGCCGTGGACTGGCGGGGCAATGGCGACCGCATGCTGCTCGATGCCTCAAATGATGCCAGCGGCAAATATTTCTTTCTGATGTTGCGCAATAACGGCCGTTTGCGTTTCAGGCTCGAAGACAGCAACGATGCCGACTTTCAGTCCAATGGGGCCAGACGCAGCTTCAATGCCGGAGAATGGCACCACATCGCCGTCACCTGGGACATGACGGCCGGCCGCATGCGCAGCTACATCGATGGTGTCCTCGACGGCAGCGCCAGCTTTTCCAGTAACGGAGTGTTGGGCAACATGCTCAGCCTGTTTGTCGGCGACAACCGGGGCAATTACCATCCGGGCGGCAGCGCGGCGTCGGCCAATGGCCTGTTCGACGAACTGCGCGTCTACAACCATGTGCAGAGCACGGCGGAAATCACCGCCGACATGAACGCCACGCATCCCTGCACGGCGTTGCTTGCGGAATGGAGGATGGAAGCCCTGACCTGGAGCGGCAACAGCGGGGAGGTGATCGACGAGACCGGTTCCTATCCGGGCACGGCGCGCAACGGCGCCCTGACCGCCAGCCTGACCCCCGCTGTGTCCGGCAGCCCGGGTACCTGCCGCTACGCGGGTTTCGATGGCAGTGACGACTATATCGAATTGCCGGGTTTTCCGGATCTGACCGGCAGCTTCACCATCACCGCCTGGATTCGGCCCAACCGGGTCGACAAGGACCAGCGTATCTTCGTCGATGACCGCAGCAATTCGGGCGGCTATGCCTTCAGCCTCGGCGATGGCGGCGCTGGCCGCCTGCGCTTTTTCTCGCGAAATGTCAGTCCGGTAGTCGTCGACAGCCAGTCGCCGGTGGTGCCGGCGGGGCGGTGGACCCATGTGGCGGCGGTGCATGACGCGGCGGGCAAGATCCGGCGCATCTATGTCAACGGCGCGGCG
>JALSKD010000008.1 GCA_026989015.1 Gammaproteobacteria bacterium | reverse complement strand
ATCATCGATGCCCTCAAACAGCAGTGCGAATCGCCGGAGGCCGCCACAGATACCTTCCGCGCCTGCGTCGAGCAACTCTGTGCCCAGGTCGATGACAAACGCCGGGACGACCTGGAAAAATTCGCCCATTTCCATAGCGGGCTGATCACCAACCCGCATGTCTGCGACCCGCTGCGACAACAGCTGTTGCGCCTTTCGGCTCCGCTGCTCTATCTGGTGCTCAGCGACCCCTTCTTCTTCCGTTCCAGCGCGCATCCGGTCAATGATTTTCTGCATTCGCTGATCGATTTCGAGATCCGTCACGGCCACGAACCGCGCAACCTCAAGGTACTGACCCTGCTGATCGACAACCTGCTGCAGCTGGAGGTGCCGGTACTCAGCGATTTCCAGCCCATCACCCAGGGCTATGAGGTCTTCAAACGCCTTGAACTGGAGCGTCTGCAAGCGGAAAAAAAAACCGCTGAGCGTTCCGCAGAACGGCTCAAGGAACAACTGCTCGAATGGATCCACGAACTGACCGGTCACCTCGACATCGCCAAGGAAGCACTCGGCTTTTTCTATGACGACTGGCTGCTCTACCTGCTGCAGATCGCCCGCCAGTACGGGGAGGATTCCAACGAACTCCAGGATGCCCGTGAACTGGCGCGCATGCTGGCCTGGAGCCTGGACCCCAACCGCCCGGAAAACCCCCACTACGCGAGCCAGCGTTTCACCGTACTGCTGCGGGAGATCGACCGCGCCCTGCGCTCACTGGACTATCCGCCCCAGCACCGGCAACGCCTGCGGCGCATCCTGGTGCGTCAGTTCCGCCGCGCCAGCCGCCCCACCGCCATCTATGCGGTTCAGCCGCTGCAACCGGCCTCGACGGCCGTGCAACCCTTTTTCGGTCGTCTGGGGGAGAAGCGGCCGCCCTGGGCCGCGCGTCCAAAGCCCGAGCAGCCCGAACTGTATCCGGACATGGCATCGTTGTTGCAGATCGGTGACTGGATCGAGGTCAAGCCGCAACCCGGCAGCGGCTGGCGCAACCCGCAACGGGGCAAGCTGCGCTGGCAATCCACCGACGGCGTCTACCGTTTCTTCAACCAGCGCGGCTCGATCATCCTGGAGACGGATGCCGACGGACTCAACCGGCTGTTCGCTCGCGGCGAAGCCAGCCTGCTCAAGCCCTTCTCCAGCACCGGCCTCGGCGGCAGCCTCGGCAGCGGGTTCCGCATCTACCGCTGATACGGCCCTGCTGCAGAGGGCCTGAAAACCCCGTCACAGATCCAGCAGCAGCCGCGCCGGGTCTTCCAGCAATTGCTTGATGGTGACCAGGAACTGCACGGCCTCACGGCCGTCGATGATGCGGTGGTCGTAGGTCAGCGCCAGGTACATCATCGGGCGGATCATCACCTCGCCCTCCACTGCCACCGGCCGTTGCTGGATGGTGTGCATGCCCAGGATGGCGCTCTGCGGCGGATTGAGAATGGGTGTGGAGAGCATCGAACCGAACACGCCACCATTGGTGATGCTGAAGGTGCCGCCGGTGAGTTCGTCCAGGGTCAGTTTGCCATCACGGGCGCGGCCGGCCAGGTCGCGGATTGCCTGCTCGATGTCGGCATAGCTCATGCGGTCCACATCGCGCAGGATCGGCACCACCAGACCGCGGTCGGAGCTGACCGCGATGCCGATGTCGAAGTAGTCGTGATAGACGATGTCGCTGCCGTCGATGGAGGCATTGACCGCCGGGAAGCGCTTCAGCGCTTCGACAGAGGCCTTGGTGAAGAAGGACATCATGCCCAGCTTGACGCCGTGGGTCTTCTCGAACTGTTCCTTGTAACGGGCGCGGATGTCCATCATCGGTTTCAGGTCCACCTCGTTGAAGGTGGTGAGCATGGCTGCCGTGTTCTGGGCCTCCTTCAGGCGCTCGGCAATGCGCTGGCGCAGGCGTGACATGGGCACCCGGCGGTCGTTGCGGCCCTCTTCACCTTCCACCTCGGGCTGCGACGCGGCAGCCGCTACCGGAGTGGATGCCGCTGTGGCGCTGGGTCGGCTGTCGGCAGTGATGCGGATATGCTGTTCGACATCCTGACGGGTGATGCTGCCCTTGCTGCCGCTGCCCCTGATTTGTGATGGATCGATGCCGTGCTGCTTCATCAGCTTGCGCGCGGCCGGTCCGGCCTTGCCCTCCCTGCCTTCCGCGGGGGCTTCGGCCGCCGGCCTGTCTGCAGCCTCCGGTGCGGGGGCCGCGGTGGGTGTTTCCGCCTCGGGCCTGTGGGCCGGCACAACCGGAGCGGACGGAGCCTCGGCTGCAGCGGCTTCGGTATCGATGCTGCCGATTACCTGGTTGCTGACCACGGTGGCACCCTCTTCCACATCGATGGAGCGCAGCACGCCGGATTCGGTGGCGACGATCTCCAGCACCACCTTGTCGGTCTCCAGCTCCACCAGCAGTTCGTCCTGCTGCACCGGGTCGCCGACCTTCTTGTGCCAGGCACCGAGCGTGCCTTCGGACACGGATTCGGGGAGAACGGGGACTTTGATTTCTACGATCATCGGTTGAAGAATCTCCGGATAGCGGTTGGGTCAGACGAGTTCGAAGGCGTCGGTGACGAGCTGGTTTTCCTGTTTCAGGTGCAGCGCCATGTAGCCGACGGCCGGCGAGGCCGAGGACGGCCGACCGGCATAGACCAGCGGCAGGCCCTGGATGGAATCCAGCAATAGCGACTTGATGTACCACCAGGCGCCCTGGTTGCGTGGCTCATCCTGACACCATACCACCTGTTCGAGGTTGGGGTACTGTTCGAGCACGGCCGCGATCTCGGCGGCCGGATAGGGGTAAAGCTGTTCCACGCGCACGATGGCGGTAGTGTTGTCGTAACGCGCACTGCGGGTCTCGCGCAGCTTGAAATAGATCTTGCCGGTGGTGATGATCAGCCGCCGTACCTGGCTGGCATCCAGATCCTCGGTTTCGCCGATGACCTTCTGGAAACCGCCTTCGGACAGGGCGTCCAGTGGCGAGGTGGACGCTTCGTGACGCAACAGGCTCTTCGGCGACATGATCACCAGCGGCTTGCGAAAATCCGCCTTCACCTGCATCCGCAGCAGGTGGAACATCTGCGCCGGGAGGGTCGGCATCACCACCCGCATGTTGTTCTGGGCCGACAGTTGCAGATAGCGTTCCAACCGCGCCGAACTGTGCTCGGGTCCCTGCCCCTCATAGCCGTGAGGCAGCATCAATACCAGGTGGCAGAGCCGGCCCCACTTGACTTCCCCGGAACTGATGAACTGATCGATGACCACCTGGGCGCCGTTGGCGAAATCACCGAACTGGGCCTCCCAGATCACCAGGCTGTCGGGATCGGTGGAGGCATAGCCGTATTCGAAGCCGAGCACGGCTTCCTCGGACAGCACGGAGTTGATGACCTCGAAACGGGCATCGCCCCGCTGCAGCTGCTTGAGCGGCACATGAATGCCCCCTTCAAGGCGCTGGTCGTGGAGCACCGCATGACGGTGGAAGAAGGTACCGCGCTCGGAATCCTGTCCCGACAACCGCACCGAATTACCGTCCTGCAACAGTGTGGCGTAGGCCATGGTTTCGCAAAAGCCCCAGTCACAGAAGATGTCTTCATCCAGCATCTTCTGCCGGGCTTCCATGATTTTTTTCACCCGGTGGTGCAACTCGAAGCCCTCGGGCAGCTTGAGCAGCTCGCGCCCCAGGGTCTTGATCGTGTCCTTGTCCACGGCGGTCTGTGGCAGCTGGTCGATATCGCCGCCCAGATAGCGCAACCAGTTGCGGCGGTTTTCCTGTTCCAGACCGGAGATCACATTGAGCGCCACGGTGCCACCCTGCTCCAGTGCCTTGCGGTAATCGCGGATCATCGCATCCACCGCCTCGCGGTCGACCACGCCCTGCTCGATGAGGCGCTGGGCGTGCAGTTCCACCAGCCGCGGATGATTGCGGATGGCCGCATACATCTTGGGCTGGGTGGCGGCCGGTTCGTCGGCTTCGTTGTGACCGTATCGGCGGTAACAGACCAGATCGATGACCACATCACGGCGGTATTTCTTGCGGTACTGCACCGCCAGTTCGGCCACGAATACGCAGGCTTCCGGGTCGTCGCCGTTGACATGGAAGATCGGTGCCTGCACGGTGCGCGCCACCTCGGTGCAGTAGAGCGTGGAGCGCATGTCTTTCGGATGGCTGGTGGTGAAGCCGATCTGGTTGTTGACGATGATGTGGATGGTGCCGCCGGTGTGGTAACCCCGGGTCTGGCACATGTTGAAATTCTCCATCACCACGCCCTGACCGGCGAAGGCGGAGTCGCCGTGGATCAGCACCGGCATCACATCGGTGGTGCTGATCGACTGCTTGTTGTAGAGCCGCTGCCGCGCCCGCACCGAACCCTCGACCACCGGATCGACGATTTCCAGATGCGAAGGATTGAAGGCCAGCGCCAGATGCATCGGACCGCCGGCGGTATTCACATCGGATGAGAAGCCCTGGTGGTACTTGACGTCATAGGTATAGCGTTCGTCGATGTCGATGTTGCCCTCGAACTCGTCGAACAGCTGTTTCGGTGTCTTGCCGAGGATGTTGGTCAGCACATTCAGCCGCCCTCGATGGGCCATGCCGATGACGGTCTCGCGGGTGCCTTCCTTGCCGGCCTGCTGAATCACCCGGTCGAGCAGCGGGATCAGCGATTCCGCGCCCTCCAGCGAAAAGCGCTTCTGCCCCACATAGCGGGTATGAAGGAATTTCTCCAGGTTTTCGGCGGCGATGATGCGGTCGAGTATGCGCATGCGGCGGCCGGTGCGGAAACTGGGTCGCGCCTGGGTCGTCTCCAGCCGTTCCTGGATCCAGCGCTTCTGATCCGTGTCGGCAATGTACATGAACTCGGAGCCGATCGGACCGCAGTAAGTCTTCTGTACATGCTCGATGATGTCGCGCAGCGGAGCCTCGTCCATGCCGAACAGCGAACCGGTGCTGAACACGGTATCCAGGTCTTCTTCCGACAGTTGGTGCGCCTGCAATGACAGCTCGTCCCCCACATCGTTGCGGGTCAGCCCCAGCGGATCCACCTTTGCCTTCTGAAATCCGCGGAAGCGATAGGCGTTGATCAGCTGCAGTACGCGCACCTGCTTGAGCAGGTGCTCCTTCTCCGCCTCGCCGATGCCCTCGCAACTGCCGGGGCGCTTGTGACGCACCGCTTCGAGCATCTGCGCCCGGATGCTGACATGATCGGGATCCAGCACTTCGGAGCCGTTTTTCAGCGACTCGAACCAGTCGCGCCAGCGGGCGTCGACGCTGTCAGGATCCTGCAGGTACTGGTGATAGATCTCTTCGAAATAGGCCGCATTGCCTCCGTAGAGGTAGCTTTCCTGCTGCTGCTTGGTCATCGACATGATTGCGGTCCCGAAAAGCGTCGGAGTGGAGGTTCAGGTTGTCCGTCAGGGTTCACGGATATCCTCTGATTGAAGGTTATAGTCGATCGGTTGGAAAATGGCTTGAACTTCGTCTCAACAGCGGTCGAAATACGCGCCCGCATGCCGTTTCAAGGTAAAATACCAGAGCCTCGAAAATGCAATCAGACGGATTGTCACTATCTTTATAGAGGCGGCTTCTAACGGGAAATCCGTGCCCCGAACTGCTAGAATACGCGCCCCATTCCTTACAGTCGCAACCATGGCTCAATACATCTACACCATGAACGGTGTCGGCAAGGTCGTGCCGCCCAACACCGAGATCCTCAAGGACATTTCGCTCAACTTCTTCCCCGGCGCCAAGATAGGCGTGCTCGGCTACAACGGCGCCGGAAAATCCACGCTGCTGCGCATCATGGCCGGCGTTGATACCGATTACATCGGCGAAGCCCGCCCGCAGAAAGGCATCCACATCGGCTATCTGCCGCAGGAACCTCAGCTGGACCCCGACAAGGATGTGCGCGGCAATGTGGAGGAAGGCGTGGCCGAGACCAAGGCGCTGCTCGACCGGTTCAATGCCGTCAGTGCCGCCTTCGCCGATCCGGATGCCGACTTCGATGCGCTGATGGCCGAGCAGGCCGAATTGCAGGAGAAGATCGATGCCGCCGGCGCCTGGGAGCTGGACCGCAAGCTGGAGATCGCCGCCGACGCATTGCGCCTGCCGCCCTGGGATGCCAAGGTCGAACACCTCTCCGGCGGCGAGAAGCGCCGCGTGGCCCTGTGCCGGCTGCTGCTTTCCAACCCCGACATGCTGATCCTCGACGAGCCGACCAACCACCTGGACGCCGAATCGGTGGCCTGGCTGGAGCGTTTCCTGAAGGAATTCCCGGGCACCGTGGTTGCGGTCACCCACGACCGCTACTTCCTCGACAATGTCGCCGGATGGATCCTCGAGCTGGACCGCGGCCACGGCATTCCCTGGCAGGGCAACTATTCGAGCTGGCTGGAGCAGAAGGAAAAGCGGCTGGAACACGAGGAGCGCGCCGAGAAAGCCCGCCTCAAGTCGATGAAGGAAGAACTGGAATGGGTGCGCAGCAACCCCAAGGGCCGTCAGTCCAAGAGCAAGGCGCGGCTCAAGCGCTTCGAAGAGCTGTCGAGCCAGGAATACCAGAAACGCTCCGAAACCAAGGAGCTCTACATCCCGCCGGGGCCGCGACTTGGCGATGTGGTGATCGAGGTGGAGAACGGCAGGAAGGCCTATGGCGACAAGCTGCTCTACCAGAACCTCAACTTCACGCTGCCGCGCGGCGGCATCGTCGGCGTCATCGGCCCCAATGGCGCCGGCAAATCCACCCTCTTTCGCATCTTCACCGGCGAGGAACAGCTGGATGAAGGCACGGTGCGCGTCGGCGAAACCGTGCAGATCGCCTATGTGGACCAGTCCCGTGATTCCCTCAATGGCGACAGGACCGTGTG
>JALSKD010000007.1 GCA_026989015.1 Gammaproteobacteria bacterium | reverse complement strand
CGATGCGGCTCTTGCCGTTTTTATTGAATGTGTTCATGACTTCCTGACCTGTTTTTGCGGTTTTTCAAGTCACCGCAGGATGCATGAAGATGCAGCGGGACGATATCCCCTGTTTATGGGATGGCGTATATGAGGAGAGGGTGTTCCCGCCTGCAGGGATGCGGGCAAGGGGCGAAAGCAGGATGCGTTAAGCTTTGCGGCGCTTGCCAAGGGAACGACCCTTGCCTGCGCGCCGCGCCTTGATCCGGCCCATTCTTGAAGCCCTGAATACGATGTGGATACTTGCCGGGTTAATAAAAACCTCCAGGGGAGCAACACCACCGTCCACGGGGATCCCGGGGTTCATGTGGCCTTGCCAAGGCTCGGGTTTTGCAGCCTGTGCGCGAGTCCCGTATCATCACGGTTCCGGAAACAATCCCCATACAAGGAGCACAACTATGGACATGCAACAGATTCTCGCCATCGGCGCCCAGGCATTCATGCAAAACAAGGGCGGCAACCTTGACCAGGGCAGCGTGGTCAGCGCGCTGGGTTCGCTGCTTGGCGGCAGCGACGGTCTCGATTTTGGCGATCTGATCAGTAAATTCCAGGGCGGCGGCATGGCCGATCTGGTCTCTTCCTGGCTCGGCGACGGCAGCAACGCCCCGGTTGCGCCGAACCAACTCGCCGACATGCTCGGCGGCGACCGTATCGCCGACTTCGCTTCCCAACTGGGCATGAGTCCCGATGATGCGGCCAGCGGTCTCGCCGAAGCGGTGCCGCAGATGATCGACAAGGCCAGCAGCGGCGGTGCCCTGCTCGATTCGATCGGTGGACTGGGTGGCGTGATGGGCATGGCCGGCAAGCTGTTTGGCCGCTGAGCACGACCTTCCAGACTGCTCATGACGACCGCCCTCGTGGCGGTCGTTTTCGTTGAGCCTGCGTTATTGGCCCGTTGCACCGCTATCCCGTCTTCAGCGCTCGCAGGTAGTCCAGGGCTTCCTGCAGCCGGTGGATGCGGGTCATCGGCGGCAGACTGTCGAGCATGCCACGGCCATAGGGTTTCGATCGCAGGCGTTCGTCGGCCAGCATCACCAGCCCCTGATCCGAGGCATCACGGATCAGCCGCCCCACTCCCTGACGCAGGGCGATGGTCGCTTCCGGAACCTGTACCTGGGTGAAGGGGTTGAGCCCCTGCTCCGCCGCATACTGCAGCCGCCGCTTGTACACCGGGTCGCCCGGGGAGCGGAACGGCAGCTTGTCGATGATCACCAGGCGCAGCTTGTCCCCCTTGACATCGATGCCCTCCCAGAAACTGCTGGTGCCGAGCAGCACCGCATGATCGGTGCGCATGTAGTCTTCCAGCAGCTCACTGCGCTGGCGCTCGCCCTGGACAAACAGGGGGTTGCGCAGGCTCTGGCGCAGTCGGTGCGCGGTCAGGGTCAGCATGCGGTAACTGGTGAACAGCAGAAAGGCATTGCCCTCGCTGGCGGCAATCAGTTCGGCACAGAGTTCGGCGAAAGCCGGAAAAAACGCCTCGTCGGCGGGCGCCGGGAGGTCTTCCGGCAGATAGAGCCGTGCCTGACGGGAAAAGTCGAAGGGGCTGTCGAAACGGCAGGACGGGATGTCCTCGATGCCCAGGCGCCGCGAAAAATAATCGAAGCGGCCATTGGCGCTGAGGGTTGCCGAGGTAAAGATGATGCTGCGGTACGCACTGGCATCGATCTGCTGGCTGAACTGCCGGGACACATCCACCGGCGACAGCATCAGGCGGAAGCTGCGTTCGTTCCATTCGTACCAGTTGACGAAGGCGGCCGCTGGATCGAGAAAATCGTCAAGCGTTTCCCGGAAACCGACCGCCCGGCCGTGGCAGGCCGCCAGTTCGCGGCCACGCGGGCTCAGAACTTCCAGTTCGTCTTCCAGAGCGTGCAATTGCTCCCGCCATTCGGCCAGTCCCGCCTTCAGCCGGGGCGCATGCTCGATGTGTCGCCATTCCCCGCGCTCGGGGAAACCGCCGAGCAACAGCCGGAAATCGGCCAGCGCCTTCCGGTTGGCGTCGCACAGCGGTTGCAGTGCCCGGTCGTCGGGGGCTTCGCGCAACTGGGCATCGACACAGTCCTTGAGCAACAGCTCCAGCTGGCGCAGGGTGATGCCGCGGCCGTAGAAATGACTGGCCACATCCGGCAACTGGTGCGCCTCGTCGAAGATCAGCAGATCCACATTGGGCAACAACTCGCCAAATCCCTGTTCCTTCAGCGCCTGATCGGAAAAGAACAGGTGGTGGTTGATGACCACAATATCCGCATCCTGCGCCTTGCGACGGGCTTTGGCGACGAAACAGTCGCCGATGTCGGGGCATTCGGCACCGAGGCAATTGTCGGCAGTGGAGGTGGCGTGGAACCACAGGCTGTCATTCTCCGGCAGACGGGAGAATTCGCTGATATCGCCGCCGCGGGTGGTGGCCACCCAGTCGCTGAGGGCATCGAACACCGGAGCCAGTTCCCGAGTCTGGAAGCGGCGCTGCTGACGGCTCTTGCGGATGCGGTACGGGCAGGCGTAATTGGATCGGCCCTTGAGCAGCGCCACCTGTTTGCCGGAGATCAGGGTCTTGTTGATCAGCGGGATGTCCTTGTGGAACAGTTGATCCTGCAGGGTCTTGGTGCCGGTGGAAATGACCGCCTTGCCCTCGCAAAGAAAAGCCGGCACCAGATAGGCAAAGGACTTGCCAATGCCGGTGCTGGCCTCGATGATGCGGCTTTCGCCGGCGTCGATGGCCTCGGCGATGCGCCGGGCCATGTCGATCTGTGCCTGGCGCGGACGAAATCCCGGTATGTGCTCGGCGATGATGCCCTGCTCGCCGAGTACCGCCTCCACATCCAGTTCGCTGGCGAGCCTTACCACCCGGCCGTGCTCTCTATTCGAAGCATTGCTGCAACAGGGTGCGGTTGGCCTTTTGCAAATCTTCGTCCTGCTGGCTGTAGCTCATGGCACGCCGCACCATGGCACGGCACTGGGGGTAATCCTGCATGTGCCAGTAGGTTTGTGCCAGATAGTGCCAGCTGCGGGCATCGCGCGGGTCGATCTTGATCGCCCGCTGCAGGTAGCCGATGGCATCGTCGTAGCGTTCCGCGTTGATCAGCTGGATCGCCTTGCGCCGCAGGGTATCGACCGCCGAGCGGCTGGCCGGGGGCTTGGCCGGTTTGGCCGGCCGGTGATAGGTTTCGGTGCGCTCCACCGGCGGCGGTTTGAGCGCGCAGGCGGAAATCACCAGCGATAAAAGCATCAGGGTCAGTAGCCTTGTAACCATCGAATGGCCCGTTCAATCAGGTTGTTCTCGATGCAGGACGCGCGGTAATCCGGCGCCTGCCCCTTGCGAAACGGCAGCAGTACGCTGTCCTTGCAGCCCGCGGATGAAAGACCGCCGCTGAAGCGGTCCACATACTGCCACTCCAGGTTGGGGTCATCGCCCAGGCGCAGCGGGTCGAAACCGACCTGCGCCATGACATCGGCCCAGACCCTCAGCGCGCCCGATGAGCCGGTCAGCCCGACCGGGCGGTTGTCGTCATGGCCCAGCCACACCACGGTCAGCAGCCGATCGGAAAAACCGGCAAACCAGGAGTCCCTGGCATCGTCGGTCGTGCCCGTCTTGCCGGCCAGGGTCTGGCCCGCGAAACGCTGCGCCAGGTAGCGTGCGGTACCTTCCTCGGCAACGCCGATCATCGCCCGCTGTACCTGAATCATGCCGCTGCGATCGTAGAGTTCACGCGACGACAGGGGCACCCGCGTCAGCAGCTGGCCGTCCTTGTCGACCACGCCACGCAGGGTCGTCAGCGGCGCGAAATAACCGCCATTGGCGATGAGCTGGTACAGCTGCGCCAGTTCGAAGGGCGTCATTGCCGTTGTGCCCAGCAGCATGGAAGGATACACCACCGATTGCTTCAGCAGTCCCAGTTTTTGCAGGTTGTCGGCCAAGGCCTTCAAGCCGCCCTGCTCCACCCCGAGCCGCACGAACGGCAGGTTGTAGGATTTGATGAAGGCCTGGTACAGCGTCATCTTGCCGTGCAGGCGTTTGTCGTAATTGGCCGGTTCCCAGACCTTGCCGTCGGACTGCTCGATGCGGATCGGCCGGTCGTCCACCACCGTCGCCAGCGTCAGGCCCTTCTGCAGCAGGCCGTAGAGCAGCATCGGCTTGATCAGCGAGCCGATCGGACGCTGCGCCAGCAGCGCCCGGTTGAATCCGGGAAAGTCGGTCTGGCGGTCGCCGGTCAGCGCCAGCACTTCGCCGGCCAGGTAGTCGGCCAATATCACCGCCGCCTGTATCTCGTTGTCGTCAAAGCGGCGCAGTCCGCGCCTGAGTCCCGCTTCCAGGGCCAGCTGGCGCGTCGGGTCGAAGGCGGTGAAAATCCTCAACCCCTGTTCCGACAGATCCCTTGCCGAGTAGTTGCTGGCCAGTTGCTTCTTGACCAGATCAAGATAAGCCGGGAAGGGATTGACCGGTGGCAATTGCCGCGTGACCCCCAGCGGGCGCGCGGCCAGGGTGGCGTAGCGCTCGGCATCGATACGGCCTGCTGTACGGAGGATGGCCAGTACCTGGTTGCGCCTTTTCAGTGCCCTGTCGGGATGCAGGATCGGGTTGTACACCCCGGGTCCCTTGACCATGCCCACCAGCAGGGCCAGCTGGTCCGTATCCAGTGACGACAGGGGTTTCTTGAACAGCAGGCGGCTGGCCAGTGCGAAGCCATGCACCGCCACCCGCTTGTGCTGCAGCAGGAAGACCTCGTTGACATAGGCGGTGAGCAGCGTGTTCTTGTCGAAGCGCAGCTCCAGCATCAGCGCCAGCAGGGCTTCGTTGGCCTTGCGCCACAGCGAACGCTCGGAGGACAGGAACAGGTTTTTCGCCAGTTGCTGGGTCAGCGTGCTGCCGCCCTGCACCGTGTGCCCGGCGCGCAGATTCGCCCACAGCGCACGCAGGATCGACAACGGGTTGATGCCGTGGTGCTCATAGAACGTACGGTCCTCTACGGTGAGCAGTATGCCAATCAGCTCGGGGGGGATTTCCTCGAAATCCACGACCCGCCGATCCTCGCCGTTGCCCGGGATGAAACTGCCGATCAGGGCCGGCGTCAGCCGCAGCACATCGATGTCGAGGCCGGTCTCCAGATCGGTCAGCCCGAGCAAACGACCTTTGCCAAAGCGCAGCCTCACCGGTTGCGCCGGTTGGCGTTCGTCGATGAAATCGAAGCCCCGCAAGTGAATGTCGAGTCGGTTTCCGGAAAAGCGGAACTCTCCAGGCTGGCTCAACCGCTGTACCGGGCGGTAATCGGCCAGTTCCAGTTCGCGCATCAGTTGCTGCGGTGTGGCCTGCAGGCCATTGAACAGCTCGAGCGGACGGGCATATACGCGTGACGGGCGGGCCCAGGTCTCGCCATCGAACCGCTGATTGATGAGGTGCTGCAGATAGGCGATCTGAATCGCCAGCAGCACCACGAGAACGGCCGCCAGCACCAGCAGGATGCGCCGCGCGGTGAAACGCCGCGGGCGGGTAGTGCCGTTTTTGCGGGAGGATCGGCGTTTGCCGTTGCCGCGTCGTGTAGCGCTGGATCTCCGCCTGCGGACCGGCGGCTTTTTGCTGCGGCCGGCAGTCATCGGTTAGACTGGACGGTGATGAAACTGGATATGAAGATGACGGCCATCCCCCTGCTCAAGCGATGCGCGATTATACCGGTCCTGTGGCTGATTTTCAGCGCGCCTTCGCAGGCCGATCTGACCCTGCGCTACGATGCCATTGACGGTTCCCGACAGCGCCCGGCTCAGCGGATACTGATCGGCAACGGCATGCTGCGCGTCGATGCGCCGGGGCAGTCACGGATGAGCCTGTTGCTGGATCTGAATCAGGGGCAGCTGATCCAACTGCGCCATGACCTGAAACGCTATTTCTCGGTCCCCTTGTCCACGCTGCTGCAGTACAGCGGGCTCTACGAAAACAACCGCAGCGTGTTTCAGGGGCTGATCGATCAGGGGCTGAGGCAGCTGGATGCGCGACAACGCCAGCAGGCCGAAGGCTTTCTCGACCAGCTCAAGCACCCGCAGCGTGCGCGCATCCGCCTGCAAGCGCTGAACCGCAAGGGCGAGGTGCTGGGCGTGGTCTGTGATTCGGTGGCCGTCCTGCAGCCGGGCACCGCGCCGCGCGAAGTCTGCGTCGGCCGCTATCGGGATCTGGGCATCGATGGTGCCGACCGCGCCAACATCGACAGGATCGAGGCATTGACACGCAAGCTGCAGCAGACGGGCCTGAGCCGCTGGTTCAATGGCGTAGCCGGGGCCTGGCAGGGCTTGCAGGGGCTGCCGCTGGAGGTTCTCAGCCGTGACACCCAGGGACGGATTGCCGAACACTGGAAGCTGGGGCGCCTGTCTCGCGCGCCGATACCGCCATCCGCGTTACGCATCCCGCCGGGCTACAGCCCCAGCAGCACCCCGTTACTGTGACAGCTCGCGGCGCCGGGCGACGGCCTCGGCCAGTTGCTGCAGCACCGCTTCCGTGGCTTCCCAGCCGATGCAGGCGTCGGTAATGCTCTGCCCGTATTTGAGCTCGATGCCGGGGCGCAGGTCTTGCCGCCCTTCCACCAGATGGGATTCGATCATCACCCCGAAGATCGCATCCTGACCGGTAGTGAGCTGATGCGCGATGTCTTCGGCCACCTCGACCTGCCTGGCGTATTGCTTCTGGCTGTTGGCGTGACTACAGTCCACCATCAGCTGGTCGAACAGGCCCGCGTCGCGCAGCTGCCGCGCCGCCGCATTGACGCTCTCGCGGTCATAGTTGGGGCGTGCCCCGCCCCGCAGGATGACATGGGTGTAGCGATTGCCGGTGGTGGTGAAGATGGCGGAGTGCCCCTCCTTGGTCACCGACAGGAAGCTGTGGGGCCGTGCCGCGCTGCGCATGGCGTCGATGGCGATCTGGATACGCCCGTCGGTACCGTTCTTGAACCCCACCGGACAGGACAACCCGGATGCCAGCTCGCGATGCCCCTGGCTTTCGGTGGTGCGCGCGCCGATGGCGCCCCAGGACACCAGATCGGAGATGTACTGCGGGCTGATCAGGTCGAGGAATTCGGTGCCGGCCGGCAGGCCCAGTTCGGCCAGATCCAGCAGCAGCTTGCGGGCCAGACGCACGCCACGATTGATGTGAAAACTGTCGTCCAGGTCCGGGTCGTTGATCAGTCCTTTCCAGCCCACCGTGGTCCGCGGTTTCTCGAAGTAAACCCGCATGACCACGATCAAGTGCTCTGAAAGCCGGTCGGCCAGCGGCTTGAGCCGGGCGGCATAGTCAAGCGCCGCGGCGGGATCGTGGATCGAACAGGGACCGACGATGACCAGCAGGCGGTCGTCTTCCTTGCGCAGGCGCCGGTAGATGGCCTCGCGGGTTTCATGAACGGTGCGCGAGGCCTGTTCGGTCAGCGGAAACTCCTCGTGCACGGTCAGTGGCGAGGAGAGTTCCTTGATGGCGGAAATACGCAGGTCGTCGGTTTGATGCATCGGAGTGTCGGGGTTGGACTGGAATGGGAGGGCGGCTATTCTTTCGTATCGTCAGTGAAATTGCCAGCCCTGA
The DNA here is from genome assembly GCA_026989015.1 of Gammaproteobacteria bacterium. GTDB lineage: Bacteria > Pseudomonadota > Gammaproteobacteria > S144-22. Next base: position 27,003 of record JALSKD010000007.1, on the reverse strand, counting down.
AACGGCGCAGCAGTTCCTGCAACTCGGCGCCTTCGAGGCGAGGACCGAAACGGGTGACGATACGCGACGAGGTCCACACCGCCAGGCGGCCGGCATCGGCAGGATCCATGCCGTGGGTGATGCCGTAGAGAAAGCTGCCTGCAAACAGGTCACCGGCACCCAGGGTATCGACCGCCTCGACCGGAAAACCCTCGATCTCGATCAGACACTCGCCGTCGAAGACCAGCGCGCCCGCGGCGCCGCGGGTAACCGCAAAACTTCGTGCGAGGGCCTTCAGAGGTTCGATCGCCGCCTCCAGGTGATCGGTGCCTGCCAGCTGACAGGCCTCCTCTTCGTTGGCAAACAGCAGATCGACACCGTCGCCAATGATGCCTAGGATCTCGTCGCGGAAGGACTGAAGAAGAAAGGGGTCGGACAGCGTCAGCGCACAGCGCGCCCCCTGTTCCCGAGCCAGCCGGCGTGCCTCCTGAACGGCCTGCAGACTGTCCGGGGCGGTGACCAGGTAACCTTCCAGATACACCCATTCGGATTCGGCGATGACGATCTCCGATACATGCGAAGCGTCGAAGTGGGCCGAAACGCCGAGAAAGGTGTTCATGGTCCGGTCTGCGTCCGGGGTGACGAAGACCAGGCATTTGCCGGTGTGCCCGGCCGGGTCCATCGACTCGTCGGCATTGCTGTCGACGCCGTTCTCACGCAGATCCTCGACATAGAACGCGCCCGCGATGTCGTCCGCGACACGGCAGGAGAAGAAGGCATCGCCACCGAGTTGGGCCAATGCGATCTGGGTGTTGGCGGCACTGCCTCCACAGGCCATCTTCTCGTGGCTGTCACCGAGAAACGCCTGCAGCTGGATCTGGCGGTGCTCGTCGATCAACGTCATTACGCCCTTCTGGATGCCGAGCGAGGTCAATACCGCCGGCTCCACATGGTATTCGATATCGACCAGTGCGTTGCCCAGCGCGTACACATCATACTTCTTCATATATATTTAATATTCAATAGGTTACAAGGAATACTTGATGTATTTAATTGATGAATTTCGTTAACCCGTTGATCCGTCGGGAAGATGCGGAAAAAAGTTATAAGCACATCACATTTTTCTATACAAACCGGTCCAAACAGGGTTTAATGGAACCCTGAACAGGCGCTGAACAGCCCGGCCTGTTCCGGAACCTCAACCCTGCACTTTACGATCCGCAACGGAAGGAGGAGAACGCATGACCTATCGTATCGAAACGACAGATCCCGTGACCGGCACTTCTCTCAAGCAGTTGATGGACATGCCCTTCGTCATCGAGAGCAACGACAACGAAAGCCTCGTGATCTACTTCGAGTCCGAGGAAACCCGCGAAATCTATCTGCGCAACCCCGAGCGACACCCGCTCGAGCATTATACCACCCATCCCGGTTCACCGCAGATCGCCAGCCACTGAAGCCCGATCCGGATACCCGGTTTGTCAGGCCACCATCGTGTGGCTTTCTTTTTGCCTGTGAGGCCGGGACTTCAATAAAATATTTATCACAGCATTTGTTTCAATTGAATGTTCCTATCGGGCGCATTGTGAAATTCAAATTCACAGCCGCTCCACGGGGAGTACACTTGAAACCGTGTCGACACAGACACAGCTATAGCTGCGGAGCCCGAGCGGCTCTGCCTCATGGCAAAAATGATCATTCAACCCATCGATACATAGAGGAGGCAATCCATGTCCCTGAAAGGATCCAAGACCGAACAGAACCTGAAAGACGCTTTTTCCGGCGAATCCCAGGCCAACCGCCGTTACCTGTACTTCGCCGCCAAGGCGGATGTCGAAGGCTACAACGATGTGTCCGCTGTGTTCCGTTCCACCGCTGAAGGTGAGACCGGCCACGCCCACGGCCATCTGGAATACCTCGAGGAAGTCGGCGATCCGGCCACCGGCCTGCCGATCGGTTCTACCGCCGACAACCTGAAGGCGGCCATCGCCGGCGAGACCCATGAGTACACCGACATGTACCCGGGCATGGCCAAGACCGCCCGCGAGGAAGGCTTCGACGAGATCGCGGACTGGTTCGAGACCCTGGCCAAGGCCGAGCGTTCTCACGCCAACCGTTTCCAGAAGGCTCTGGACAGCCTCGAAGGCTGATCGGTTTGCACCGTTCCGGCTGCGTTCGCGCAGCCGGATTTCCGCAAGCGCCCGCTGGCGCTTTCGGAAATCCGTTCCCATTGATTCAAACTCCAACACGAACCGACGGAAAAAACCATGGCGACAACACCCAGAGAAGGCAGCCTCGAAGCACCCACGCGGCATCCGCTGGGTCAGAACGATCCCGATTTCTACGATGAAGGCAAGCTCTACGGCGAGCTGGAGCGGGTCTTCGATATTTGCCATGGCTGCCGGCGCTGCGTCAGCCTGTGCAATGCCTTTCCCACCCTGTTCGATCTGGTGGATGAATCCGACACCATGGAAGTTGACGGGGTGGCGAAGGAGGATTACATCAAGGTCGTCGAGCACTGCTACCTCTGCGACCTCTGCTACCTGACCAAGTGCCCCTATGTGCCGCCACACGAGTGGAATGTCGATTTCCCGCACCTGATGTTGCGGGCCAAGGCCTTTTTCTACAAGCAGGGCCAGGTCAAGCTGCGCGACAAGCTGATCACCTCCACCGACGCGGTCGGCAAGCTGGCGAGCATCCCGATCGTGGTCAACGCGGTCAATGCGGTCAACCGCAACACGCACACACGTGCGCTGATGGAAGACAGCCTCGGCATCGATGCCCGCGCCCGCCTGCCGGAATACCACAGCAAGACCCTCAGCAAGCGAACACGGAGCCACCGACCGGATCCAACCCGGGCCAGGCCGACCGACGCCACCACCGGCAAGGTCGCCATCTTCGGCACCTGCTACGGCGAATACAATGAGCCGCATCTGGGCGAAGACCTGATCGCCGTGTTCGAGCACAACGGCATCCCGACCATGGTGATTCCGAACACCCGCTGCTGCGGCATGCCCAAGCTTGAACTGGGCAACCTCGATGCAGTCGAGGAACTCAAGAACCACAACATTCCGCTGATGGCAAAGCTGGTGGACGAAGGCTGGGACATCATATCCCCGGTGCCCTCCTGCACCCTGCAGTTCAAGCAGGAGCTGCCTCTGATGTTCCCCGACGATCCCCAGGTGGCACGGGTCCGCGATGCGATGTTCGATCCCTTCGAGTACCTGATGCTGCGCCACAAGGCCGGCGAACTGAACACCGATTTCCGCAACAGCCTCGGCAAGGTCGCCTACCATGTGGCCTGTCACCAGCGAGTGCAGCGCATCGGCATGAAGACCCGGGAACTGCTGCAGTTGATCGCCGATACCGAGGTCGAGGCCATCGAACGCTGCTCTGGCCACGATGGCACCTACGCGGTCAAGAAGGAATTCCACGATGTGTCGATGAAGATTCTGCGCCCGGTCGCCAACCGGGTGAAAAAGGCCGAGCCGGATGTCTATACCAGTGATTGCCCGATGGCCGGCCACCACATTGCCGAGGGTCTGGACGACGGCAGCGACGCCCAGCACCCGATCACCCTGTTGCGCCGTGCCTACGGCATCTGAACGAGAACAGAAGACATGAACGAGGTTACCGCCATGAGCCAGCATCATCTTTCCCGTCAGGACCTGTGGTCCCTGGAAGAATATTCGGAAAAACGCCCCGAGTTCCGCAGCCAGGTGATGGAGCACAAGAAGACCCGTCAGGTTGCCCTCGGCCCCAACGCCACACTGTATTTCGAGGACCGCCTCACCATCCAGTACCAGATCCAGGAAATGCTGCGCATCGAGAAGGTCTTCGAAGCCGAGGGCATCGAGGACGAGCTGAATGCCTACAACCCGCTGATCCCCGATGGCAAGAACTGGAAAGCCACCTTCATGATCGAGTACGCCGATCCCGAGGTGCGCGACGCCCAGTTGCGCAAGATGATCGGCATCGAGGATCTGGTCTGGGTGCAGGTCGATGGTTTCGACAAGGTCTGGGCCATTCCGGATGAAGACCTGGACCGCGCCAACGAGGAAAAGACCTCATCGGTGCACTTCATGCGCTTCGAACTGAGCGACGAAATGATCGACGCGCTGAAGAAAGGCGCCGGCCTCACCATCGGCGTGGAGCACAGCATCTACACCTACAGCACCCAGGTCGACGAAGCGGTACGCCAGTCCCTCGTCAACGACCTCGACTGATCCGTTGCACGGCCGCGGCGCTCGGGCGCCCGGCCTGCGGCCGGATCACGGCATCGCGATTCGCCACACTACCCGCCCAGGTGCTACAGTTACGGCTGTACAACAACAACCGGTAGTTTCGCGACATGAATCCTCCCATTCCTTTCCAGACCATCGTTGACGCCTGCAACGATGCGGTGATCGTCACCCGCGCCGCACCCCTCGATGCCCCTGGCCCCGAAATCGTCTATGTCAACAAGGCCTTTACCGCGCTGACGGGCTACACCGCCGACGAGGCTCTGGGCCGTGACCCGCGTTTCCTGATATCGCCCGAGGGCGATGCGGAAACCCGGCACAGCCTGCGCCAGGCACTGGAACGCGGCGAAGGTCAGCGCGTGCGTACCCTCAACCGCAGCAAGGCCGGTGACGACTACTGGGTGGACCTCAATGTCCTGCCGCTCAAGGACACACAGGGCGAACTGCAGTATTTTGCCGCGATCCTGCGCGATGTCAGCGATCAGCAGGAGATCGAGGCGCGCGTCGCCGAGCTGGCCAAGCGAGATCCGCTGACCGGCCTCCTCAACCGCCGTGCCTTCGTCGAGAGCGTCGATGTGGAACTGCAACGCCACCAGCGCACCCAGAATCCCTTTGCCATCCTGCTCATCGATATCGACGGCTTTGCCCGCGTCAACGAGGAATACGGCAAGCCGGTGGGTGACCAGGTATTGCAGTATTTTGCCGATTTGTTCGACCTGCTGTTCCGTGCCTATGACCGTGTGGCTCGGCTCGGCGACGACGAATTCTGCGTGTTGCTCACCGATTGCAGCATCGAACAGGCCGAAAAGAGCGCCGAACGCATGCGCGCACTGATCGAACGCAGCCAGTTCCCCGCCGGCGACGACCCGGAAGCGATCCGGCTCACCGCCAGCGTCGGCGTGGCGCCGGTGGTACCCGGGGACGACGACTTTTCGCAGCTTTACCTGCGTGCCCGCGATGCGCTCAGCCGCGCCCGTGAACTGGGCGGCAACCGCGTCTTCGTGCTCGAGGATGTCTGAGCCGCAACCCGGTATCTGGGTCGATGCCGATGCACTGCCCGCCGTCATTCGCGACACTCTGTACAAGGCCGCACTGCGCACCGGGGTCCCGCTGACCCTGGTGGCAAACCGGCACATCGACACCCCATCCGCACGCCAGATCCGCTCGCTGCAGGTCAGCGCCGGTTACGATGTCGCCGACAACGAAATCCTGCGCCGCGCCGAACCCGGCGACCTGGTGATCACCCAGGACATCCCGCTGGCCGCCGAACTGGTGGCGAAAGGCGCCGAGGTGGTCACCCCGCGCGGAGAGCAGCTGCCCCGTGACAACATCCGTCCTCGCCTCAACATGCGTGATTTCATGGACAGCCTGCGTTCCAGTGGCATTCATGGCGGCGGCCAGTCCGCCTTCGGCCCGAGGGACCGGCAGGCGTTCGCCAATTGCCTCGACCGCTGGCTGGCCAGGAACGCCCGCACATGACCCCGGTATGGCTTGGCGAACGCCCCGTCATTCCGGGCAAGATTGTCTGCATCGGGCGCAATTATGCCGCCCATGCCGAGGAGCTGGGCAATCCGGTCCCCGACGAGATGGTGGTGTTCTGCAAGCCTGCCTCGGCCGTCGGCGACCGTCTGATCAGCCACAGCGGCGGCGAAACCCTGCACTACGAGGGCGAGATCTGTCTGATGATGGGTGAGCAGGGCACAGTACGGGGGGCGGGTTTCGGTCTCGACCTCACCCGCCGCGGCCTGCAGTCCGAGCTGAAGGCAAAAGGCCTGCCTTGGGAGCGTGCCAAGGCCTTCGACGGCGCGGCGCTGTTCAGCCGGTTTGCCGAAGTGGACGCCCTGCCCTGCCAACTGGATCTGGTGCTGGAGGTCAATGGAGAAGCCCGTCAACACGGCGGTACGGAATCGATGCTCTACCCGCCCGCACGCATCATCGAGGAGATCCGTGGCTTCATGAGTCTGCAGCCCGGCGACATCGTGATGACCGGCACCCCGTCCGGTGTCGGTGAAGTACGACCCGGCGACCGCTTCCACGGCCGGGTGCTGACCGAAGGCAGGATCCTGGCCGAGGGCCGCTGGACCGCAACCTGAAATCAGTCCAGCCGGTCGTCGGCGACATGGTAGGTGGGGTCTTCCAGGCGGTTGACCTCCACCAAGTCCCCTGCCTTGTCCAGCAACTGCTTGCATTCCTCGCTCAGGTGCTTCAGATGCAAGCGTTTTCCGGCGCGCTGATAGCGCTCCGCCAGGCTGTCGATGGCCTCGATGCCGGAGTGATCCGCCACCCGCGAATCGTAGAAATCGATGACCACATCCTGCGGATCATTCTTCGGGTCGAACAGACGGTTGAAGGCATGCACCGAACCGAAGAACAGCGGGCCGTTGAGTTCGTAGACCTTCCAGCCGTTCTCGTCGATGTGGCTGTGCGCCCTCATCTGCTTGGCATGCTCCCAGGCGAACACCAGCGCGGAGACGATGACACCGACGATGACCGCGATCGCCAGATCGGAAATCACCGTCACCGCCGCCACCAGCACGGTGATCAGGATATCCGATTTCGGCACCTTGCCGATCATGCGGAAGGTGGCCCATTCGAAGGTGCCGAGCACCACCATGAACATCACCCCGACCAGCGCCGCCACCGGAATCCGCTCGATCAGCCCCGAGCCGAAGAGGATGAAGGCGAGCAGGAACAGCGCGGCGCTGATCCCCGACAGCCGGCCGCGGCCGCCGGAATTGATGTTGATCAGCGACTGGCCGATCATCGCACAGCCCCCCATGCCGCCAAACAGGCCATTGACACTGTTGGCCACACCCTGCCCCACGCATTCACGGTTGCCGTGGCCGCGGGTTTCGGTCAGCTCGTCGATCAGGTTCAGGGTCAGCAGCGACTCGATCAGCCCGACACCGGCAAGCACCAGGCTGTAGGGCAGGATGATTTCCAGCGTCTGCCAGGTCCAGGGAATCTGTGGCAAACGGAATTCCGGAAGGCCGCCGGCAATGGTGGCCTGCGGATCCTGGGCCATGTCGCGCAACACATCGACCACCGAGCGGGTGCCGAAATCGAATACGGCATCGAGACCGATGGCCACCAGCGTCACCGTTCCGATCGCGGCCAGCGAAGCCGGTATGGCCGTGGTAAAGCGCGGCAGAAACTGGATGATGGCCATCGTCAAGGCGATCAGCGCCAGCATCACGCCCAGTTGTTGACCGTTCAGCCACACCGTCTGGCCCGCGGCGTCGGTGGTCTGAAACTGCCCCAGCTGTGCAAGAAAGATGACGATCGCCAGTCCGTTGACGAAGCCGAGCATCACCGGATAGGGCACCAGCCGGATGAACTTGCCCAGGCGCAGCAGGCCGGCGCCGATCTGGATCACCCCGGTGAGGATCACTGCCGCGAACAGATACTCTACGCCGTAGGCAGTGACCAGCGATACCATCACCACCGCCATGGCGCCGGTGGCCCCGGATATCATGCCCGGGCGGCCGCCGATGAGCGCAGTGATCAACCCCATCATGAAGGCGCCATAGAGGCCTACCAGCGGCTCGACTCCGGCGACGAAGGCAAAGGCCACGGCTTCCGGCACCAGGGCCAGGGCGACGGTCAGGCCTGAAAGCACGTCATTCTTGACGCACTGGCGACCGGGACAGGTCAGTTCAAACATTGGGGTGGGGATCCATCAGGGGTGAAGCGGCCGCGCATTCTAGCGGATTGAATTAGCTTTCGCTAATATAAATGGCCTCGGCATGTCTGGCACCGTGCAGCGATGGCCGCGCCGCGAACAGGATGACAGCAACGATCGCCAACGACAGTCGCTACTGTGGATGCTTATCATCCACAGCGGGATGGCAAGCTGGCTCACGCCGATAAGCCTAAGCCGCCCTGTGCTTAGGGCTGCGTCTCAGCCGTGTCAGAACCAGCACTTGGGGTAATGCCGCTCTTCATCGTCGCGCAGGTTGTTGACGACAAGGGCGACCAGCAGCATCACCAACACGCCACCCAGCACCGGCCGCAGCACATATTCGAAGCCCAGGGCATGTACCTGCTCGCTGCCGATGACGGCGATCAGCGCACTGGCGCCGCCAGGCGGGTGCAGGGTGCGCGTCAGGTGCATGGCAAAGATGGCGGTCGATACCGCCAGTGCAGCCTGCAGTTCCATCATCACCGGCAGATACTGGACAATGCCCACGCCGATCAGTGCCGACACAAGATGCCCGCCGACCAGATTGCGCGGCTGGGCATAGGGCACATGAGGTGTGCCGTAGATCAGCACCGCCGAAGCGCCGAAGGAGCCGATCAGGAAGATGTGATCGGTGGCGGACACCGGCCACAAACGATTGAGCAGAGCGACCAGAAAGATGCCGCAGAAAGCCCCGATCCAGGACCAGAGCATCCAGGCAACGGAATGCCGGGCGGCGCATTCGCCCGGGCCACGCATGCGGTGCAGCCAGGTGCGCAGCGGCATCAATCGGGCCGTGCCGTGTGCAGATCGACGATCAGCGCCGACATCGGATGATCGCGGGTGACCAGTCCAGAATGTCGAAATACCTTTAACAAGGTTTCATAACTTTCGGATTTTATGCGTCTTTCAGTGCTCCATGTGCCCAGTTTCTTGTAATCATCCAGGGTGTGCACCAGTACGGTCTCATCGATTCCGGGCAGCGCCGGGCCGATGATACGGGCAACACGCTGTGCAGTCATTTCAGCCAGATCGGACAAGGCCTCTTCATAGGCATCGAGGAATTCAAGAGCCATATCGCTGCGCAGCCAGTCGCGGGAGGCGTAGAGGCTGCTGAACGCGATCGGGCCCAGGGCCTCGCCGATGCTGGCCACGCAATGGCCAACACCGTCCTGCTCCAGTTGTTGCGGCGCGGGACCCTGCTGATGCACCAGCTCGCCCTGCCCCGCGCGGAAGGCCGCATCCATCGCCTCCACACCGCCGGCGTCGATCACCTCTATGGCATCGAAATCGGCCTCGTTCAGGTGCATCACATAGCGCAGTGTCGCCATTGGCTGGAACAGGTGGTCCACCAGCACCTCCCGTCCGTGTAGATCGCTCCAGCGGAAATCCGGCATCGGTACGCGGGCGGTCAGGTAAAAGCCGTCGCGGTCGTTAATCGCCGCGAAATGCAGCAGATCCTGCTCCTCACCGCGTTCGAGGCTGGCGAAGGAAACGGCCGGAGCCGATTGCGAAAGGTGCGCGCTGCCGGAACGCAACGCGGCATCGATCGGGTCCTCCAGCGTCTGCAGCCGGTACTCCGGCTGCAAACCCCGCCGTGTCAGATAATCGCCGTGCACGGTCAGCAGCAGGGGGGCGTAGAACGCGCTGTGGCGCAGCGCCATGATGTGGATACGGGCCATGAATACTCCGAAATCGTCCAGGTGACAAAGCGCTAAAGTGTACCTCAGCAGCTGCGCATACTTAAGAAACTTCTGAAGCGAACCCTGCTGCATCCGGTGCGCCCAAAACGGCATGGCATTGACCGTAATGAACATTCATTCTATCCTTCATGAGTTTGTGAGGCCCATATGTCGGGTCGAGTTGATGCATGGGTGCGTGTAACCGGATCATGTATGTCGATAGCGGGATCCGATGCATTTCAGCAATCTCCCCGTCTCGGCGGGACTCAGCGACTTAGACACTTCTCCAGAACCATAGTAGGGATATGAATACGACCCGACTCCAATCTGTATCCGTTCTTCCCCGGATCACTTTCCGTAGCGCCTGATGCATGACTGCCGATGATTTCGGAAAGGTACCCTGCGTGAGACGCATACGGGCGCATCACTCATGAGGAAGGCATCGTGATTGTTGAGCAAACGATGATGCCGGGAAACCCGTTGTTATGGTCATTGCCTGGCGTGATCAAGAGCAAAAACGAAGACGCCGATCTGGTTCTCGTTTTTGCCCAGAGAAAACAGTTCACCCGCAAAAAACTCTACGATGTGCTGCGCAAGAGGTATCCGCACGCAGAAATCATAGGGTGCAGTACATCCGGCCAGATCAACCCCAGGGGAGTGGATGACAGCGGCATCCATATCGCCGCTCTGCACTGGCGAAAAAGCCGGATAAAGGCTCTTTCCCTTGCCGTGCCCAGCATGGAAGCGTCTTATTCCGTGGGCGTTTCTGTTGCCAGCACCTTGTCGGAACTGCCTCACCTCAAAGGCATGCTGATACTGGGTGACGGCTTGAAATTGAACGGCTCCGAGTTCGTCCGCGGTATTCGGTCAGTGGCCCCTGATGCCGTTTTGACCGGCGGTCTGGCCGGTGATGGCTTCGACTTCAAGGAAAGCGTTGTCATGCACAACGATACCGTAGGCTCCGGACGGGTCGTGGCGATCGGAATTTACGGGGAATACGCTTATGTCAAAACCGGCTATGGAGCAGGATGGAAGCCCTACGGCCCACCCAAGATCGTTACACGATCCAAGAAAAATGTCGTATACACCCTGAATGATGAGAAGGCATTGTTTTTCTACAAGATGTATATCGGAGAGAAGCACGCGAGCAACCTCCCGGGTTCCGGATTGTATGTTCCCTTCGCGGTACTCAATGAGGACGGTTCCATCAAGGTGATTCGCACGGTTGCCTCGGTCAACGAGGCCGATGGAAGCATGACCTTCTTCGGGGATATCGAGCAAGGCTCGAAAATAGCCTTTGCCAGGGCCATCGATGATTCACTGGTCGAATCCGCCGGTGAAGCCGCTGCCGGTCTTGCTTCGGACACAATTGTGGATGGAGACGAATTCACCCTATGTGTCAGCTGCGTGGGACGCCGGCTGGTGCTGGAAGACAACACCAGAAACGAAGTCCTGTCGGTGGCCAGAAATCTGCCTTCCGCAGCCAGGATCTCCGGCTTCTATTCCTATGGTGAGATCTGTTCCGTGGAAAATGACGCCGATGAGGGGCTGCACAATCAAACGATGACACTCGCCCGCTTCGGTGAGACCGCGCTTCCCGACCGGGGTTGAAACGCACAATCCCCCGTGTCCAGCTCGCTCACCAGGCCGTGGCAACAGCAGGAAATTGACGCTGTACCCCACGGTGCATAAGCCCGGATATCTTCTGACGGCCGTTACTTGATTTCCTCGCCCGGCTTGAACCAGGCCAGTTTCTTGTGCAGTTCGACCACCTCGCCAACGACGATCAGGGTCGGCGCCTTGACCCGGTTTTCGGCCACCAGATCGGCGAGGTTGTCGAGGTTGCCGATGAACACCCGCTGCTCCGGCGTGGTGCCCTTTTCAATCAGCGCGGCGGGGGTGGATGCGTCGCGGCCGTGGGCCTTGAGGTTGTCGCAGATGGCGGCCACATTGTTCAGCCCCATGTAGAAGACGACAGTCTGATGGGCATGGGAGAGCATGTCCCAGTTGAGGTCGGCGGTACCGTCCTTGAGGTGGCCGGTAACGAAGATGCAGGCCTGGGCATAGTCTCGATGGGTCAGCGGGATGCCGGCGTAGGTGGTGCAACCGGAGGCGGCGGTGATGCCGGGGACGACCTGAAACGGCACGCCCTCGTCGATCAGTTCGGCGATTTCCTCACCGCCGCGGCCGAAGATGAAATTGTCGCCGCCCTTGAGCCGGAGCACACGCTTGCCTTCCTTCGCCAAACGCACCAGCAACTGGTTGATGTTCTCCTGTGGGATGGCGTGGTTGGCGCGCTCCTTGCCGGCGTAGATGCGTTCGGCATCGCGCCGCACCAGGTCCATGATCGGTTTGGAGACCAGCCGGTCGTAGACGATGACATCGGCTTTCTGCATCAGCCGCAGGGCGCGGAAGGTCAGCAGGTCCGGATCACCCGGCCCGGCGCCGACCAGATAGACTTCGCCCTGGTATTTGGGATCGGCTTCGGCCTCGTCGATCAGCCGCTCCAGCAGCTCGCGTGCGTCGGCGTCACGGCCGGCAAAGACATGCTCGGCCACCGGGCCTTCAAGGATGGATTCCCAGAACTTGCGCCGTTCCTCCACCCGGCCGAAGGTGGCCTTGACGCGATCCCGGTACTGCTCCACCAGCCTGGCCAGCTTGCCGTAGGCCGAAGGGGTACAGCTTTCGAGACGGGTGCGGATCAGCCGCGCCAGTACCGGCGACGCACCGCCGGTGGAGACGGCGATCTGCACCGGATCGCGGTTGATGATGGAGGGCATGATGAAACTGCACAGTTCGGGGTTGTCCACCACATTGCAGGGAATATGTTGCTTGGCCGCAACGGCGGCGATGCGTTCGTTGACTTGGCGATCATCGGTGGCAGCGATGACCAGCACCGCGTCGTCCAGATCCCCTTCGCGGTATTCCCGCTGCGTCCAGTCGACCCGACCCTCGCGGACCATCTCGGTCATCTCGCCATGGGTCTGCGGCGCAATGACGACGACCCGTGCCCCCGCCTCGAGCAGCAGATCGGCCTTGCGCGCGGCGATGCCGCCGCCGCCGATGACTCGGGTGCTCTTGCCCCGGAGGTCGTAGAAGATGGGGAGATAATTCATGGATCTACCTGGCGTGGTCTGAATATAAGCGAATCATTATATGGGAAAAACCGAAGCCACGCACGATCAGGTCTGCAAGCGTTTGATGTGCGCCTGCAAGGGGTCGGTGAGGGGCTTGAGTTTCTTGCGCATCACGCTGCCGATGGCATCGGTCAGCCCGAAGATGGGGTTCAGCGCCGGTTCGCCCATTTGCGCCAGCACCAGCATCGAGCGGATGCGGCCGCGCTGTTCGGGAGCGGCTTCAAGCAGGGCCTGAAGCCGAGCGTCGGCGCCCTGCTCCAGCCAGTAATCGGCGCGTGCCTCGGCTTCGGCAATCTCGCGTGGATGGCAGTCGCAGAGTGGCAGATCGGCGGCGTGGGCATCCAGCGCCTGAAACAGCGAGACGATGCTGTCCTGGCTGGCGGCCTTGTCGATGACCCGATTGACGGTGGTCAGATACATCTGGCCCGGCGCCGACAGCAGGCGCAGCAGTTGCCGTGCGTAGGGGTTGTCGGCGAGCGGCCGCAACCGCTCTTCGAGTGCGGCATGCTCCGGGTGGGGCGGCGCCTGTTCCGGCAGCTCATCGGGCATGCTGTGCAGAAAGCCCACATACAGGCTCTGCTTGCGCCGGGCACGCTTCCAGAGGTCTTCGATTTCATCGTCGGTGAGCAGGCGCGGAGCGAGGCACAGGCGTACCGAATCGATCATGTCGCGGTGTTCCACTTCGAAGGGCAGGAATTCGAGCAGAAACTCGGCCAGTTCACGGGCCAGATCCGATTCCGCGACTTCCTGCTTCTCCAGCAGGCGCCGTGCATTGTCGGCCGACGGGTAGGCCCACCAGGCATGACGGGCGATGTCCGGGGTCAATTGCGGCGCATGGACCACCGCCACCACGGCTTCCTCCTCGCCCAGCAACAACAATTGCGCCAGGCTTTCCTCGCGGCGTTCCTGCCCCATCCGCGTCCAGCGCTTGATGTACACCGGATAACCGCCAGGTGAGCCCATGATCTTGTTCGACAGCAGTTCCTTGACCAGGCGTATGTACTTGTCGTCCTTCAGTGTCGGGTTGAGCTGAATGCTGACCTCCCCCTTGCCGGTGAGCGCATGGACGATCATTTTCGATTCATCGATGCGCACGGCCTTGAGGTCTTGCGCCAGCAGCACATTGAGCCGCAGATTGTCTTCGTTGGAAAGTGGCATGTCGGGTGGTCGTCAGTTGAGCTGGATACGCTGGCCCCAGGGCACCGGCTTGCGTCCCTTGACCAGCCACACCACCGGCCAGGCGGGCGGGTGATCGGGGAACGGGCCATCGGCATCGGTAAAGTAGATCAGCAGGTCGGGGTTCATGTCGTGCCGCGTCACCCAGTCGAACACCGGGCGGAAGTCGGTGCCGCCGCCACCGATGATGCGCTCCGGCAACTGGCAGTGTTCCCAGGCTTCGAAACGCCAGGGGCTGTCGCCGGTGATTTCTGCATCGACGGTGAGCAGGGTCACCCGAGCGCGTACCTGTGCCTTGAGCGCATCGATCTCGCCGATGAATTCGTTCAGCTCGTCCTGATGAATGGAGCCACTGACATCGACCGCGACCACCAGATCCATCTGCGGGTTGCGCAGACTGGGAAAGATGGCCGGATCACCGCGTCGGCCGGAAGGCCGGGTGTAGCTGTAGTCGTCACGCGACAGGCTGTTCATGAAACGCGCCAGCAGGGCGCGCCAGGGCAGCGTCGGCTGCAGGAAAAAGTCGATCATCCGCGCCATGCCCTCGCCCAGCTTGCCGGCCTGCTGCGCCAGTTGCGCGGCCCCCGCCAGACGCTGCTGCCATTGTACGCTGAGCGCTTCCTTTTCCGTTTCCGACAGGGGTTCGGGAGGCGGCGCCAGACCGCTGTCGGGTCGCTCCTCGCTGCCCTGGGCACCTTCGCGCTCTGGGTCGGGCTGTTGCCGGCGGCCGCCGTCGCCGTCCTCCTCGCGCTGGGGTGGCTGATCGGGCGGTGGCGTCTCCTCGCCCTGCCCCTGTTGCTGCGGCGACTGACGCTGGCCTTCGCCGCCGGGATTGCCGGAGGGATTGTCCTGCTCGTCCAGCGGGTTGCGCTGCCGATCCTGCCCGCCCTCGGCCGGATCGTCCTGCTTGTCGTAGAGGTGCTGATCGAGGGTCTCCGAATGATCGTTGTCCTCGATCATCGGGTAGATCTCCTCGGCGGTCATGCCCTTGTATTCCTCGAGGATCAGTGCGCCGGGCGGCGGAATCAGGCCTTCGTCAACGAGGATGCCGTTGATGGCATAGTCGCAGGCGATGTCCCAGCGGTGTTTGACGCGGTGACCGCGCCGCGCGAAATGGGACAGCGCACAATGCAACGCCTCGTGGGCCAGCACGAACTGCGCCTCCTCCGGACGCAATTCCTCGGCGTAGGCCGGGTTGTAGTAGAAGTTTCGGGCATCGGTGCCGGTCGTGGCACACCAGGCCGGATCGGCGGCCTTCATCGGCAGGCGCAGCACCAGCGCGCCGAGAAAGGGCTTGTCGAGGATCAGCCGGGTGCGCGCGGCGCTGAGCTTGTTCTCGATGGCTTCGAGATCGAAATCCGGCGTCTCTTCGCTCATGCCGCGCCCCGTTTTCAGGAGAGAATCAGGTCGGCGATGGAGTCGGCCCAGTCGGCGAATTCGGGCACCTCGAACAGGTCATTGCCGATGGCACGGTGCATGTCGGAGACCAGCATCACTCCCATCTCGCGCTGCGGGAAATGCCCCGCGTAGTTGAGTATGTGACCGTAGATGGTGGCCGCCTCGGCCGTGCCCTGGGCACGGATGGCACGGCCCACCAGTGCCGAGGCGACGGCATACTGCAGGTCGATCTCCTCCGGCGCATTGATGTCCTCTCCGGACAGGATACGGTCCAGGTCCGGCATCTGGTCCAGGCTCTCGATAAACGCATGACACTCGATGCCGGCGGCTGGGCCGACACAGGCCTGCAGGGAGCCGAGCAGCAGATCCGGCTGTTCGCCGAATTTCTGCAGGGCACGGTGGGCGAATTCCCAGGAACGGGGCGACGGAAAGGCCACCGGATTGTGGGCCGGATCGAAATCGAACAGCAGTTCCGGCCGGAAACGCAGAAAGCCGATGATCCGCTCGTCGATGCCGTGGGCATAGGCCCAGGCCACCCAGTCATCGAGATTGAGGTCGATCTCGTAATGGGAGAAGCGATTGGCCAGCGGGGCCGGCATGGCATAGGTGACGCCGCGGTCGCCCTGGCGGTTGCCGGCGGCGAAGATGGCCCAGCCTTCCGGCACCTGATAGTCGCCGAGGCGGCGATCGAGAATCAACTGGTAGGCGGCGGCCGATACCGAGGGCGCGGCGGAATTGATTTCGTCGAGAAACAGAATGCCAGTCTCGCCGTGGCGGCCGGCATCGGGCAGGATCGACGGCGTCGCCCATTCAACCCGCCCGTCCTGCTTGAAGGGGATGCCGCGCAGGTCCGAAGGTTCCATCTGCGACAAACGGATGTCGATCACCGGAATGTCGTGCTGCTCGCCGATCTGCATGACGATCTGCGACTTGCCGACACCGGGCGGTCCCCACAGCATGACCGGAGTGTGGTGGCCCTTGAGCGTGCCCTGGAGTTCTTCGTTGAGCACACGGCTCAGGTGCAGCGGACGCATCAGAAACCGGCCCTCTTGTAGAGCTCCTGAGCCTTTTCCTTGTCCTGCGGCACCAGCGTGCCTTCGTCGTAGATCATCGCCAGCGTGGTCAGCGAGCCGACCAGTCCCTGATCGGCGGCCTTGCTGAACCATTCGATGGCCTTCTCGCCGTTTTTCTCGACGCAGTCGCCCTCCATGTACATGAAACCCAGCCCGTGCTGGGCCACTGCATGGCCCTGCTCGGCGGCGGCGGTCATCCAGCGCAAGGCCTCGGCCTCGTTGCGGGCATGCCCCAGGCCGTTCTGATACATGATGGCCACCCTGTGCTGGGCATCCGGGTCGCCCTTTTCGGCGAACGGCAGCAGGAACTGCATCGCGCGGGCAAATTCCTTGGCTTCAAAGGCGGCCATGCCGCTGGTAAAATTCATGTCTGCGTCGGTGGTCATTCGCGGTTCCACGGTTGTCTGGAAAGCCCTGAATCATAAGCATTTGCAACCTTCTTGCGTATATCCCCGATGGGCGTATCCCCCCAATAGAGATATTAAAACCCCGAGGGTTTTTCATTACAGTACGCACAATTTTTCGCCTCGTGGCCATTTCACGGATGCAGCGGCCGCGTTTTGAATCGAACTTTACTGTCTGAATTTTGAGGAGATTGTTATGGATCAGTTTTACCGCGATGCAACCGAGAAGATGGAGTCAATGGGTGTCGACGAAGAGTACATCATTGGCTGGCAGGGCGGTTACCTGCACCACCCCGAGCGTGAAGAGCAGCGCGTGACCGAAGCCTATAGCGCCGGTCGTGAAGACGGCCTGGCCAAGAACACCGACAACTTCGACAAGTGGGTCAAGAAGTAATCGGGGTTCGCGCTTCATAGCGTCTTCCGGGCGGGTCAGTCGCGTACTGTACCCGCCTTTTTTGTGCCTGCCTTTCCCCGCTTCCAATGACGGAACTGCACAGTCCGCAACTGTTTGCCGAGTGCTGCCATTACAGCCGCCGCAGCGCGCTGCGGAACGGCCAGCTGATCGAGATCGACCGACATCTCGAAGCCTGGCTGGACGCCGGCAGCGACCGGCTCGACACGACCCATTACTTCCACGGCCGGTACGAAAACCTCTACCTGCGCCAGGCGCCTCCGCCGGTGCTCCAGCAACTGCTCGATGAAGCCACCGGCCTGGCCGCGGAACTCCTGCGGATGCCACCGGAGTCCCTCCGCGCGGGCTGGTGGTTCAACCGCATGCTGCCCGGCGACATCACCACGCTCCACACGCATGATGACGGCTTTGAGTTGCTGTCCGGCGTCATCTATCTGCGCGTGCCCCCGAATTCCGGTGATCTGGTACTGGAGTGCCCGCAGGGTGATCTGCGGGTATCGGCCGAGGCCGGGGTCTACCGCTTCTTCGATCCGACCACGCCGCACCGGGTTACCCGCAACCGTTCATCTGAGCGTCGGCTGTCCATCGGCATGAACTTCGGTCCCGTGGACCCCGATTCCGCCGTATAGCCGTCTGTCACCGGAACACCGCCCCTTATCTCCGGCCGCTACAGTCGAGCGGCCGCAGGATTATAATCCGGACAAAATTTCTGGTTTTTTTCATTCATTTCGAGGTCTTCAACATGAAACACCGACGCTCCATCGCAATCGCCGGCATCCTGACACTTTCGCTGGCCGCCTGTGGCGGCGGCAGCAGTGACGACAACGGCGGCTCCAACAACAACGGCGGCTCAAACGGCGGTGGCGGCAGCGGCATCACCAAGGAGCGGCTGGGCATGATGCTGTTCATGGACCAAAGCCTGTCCAGCGAAGGCAACCAGGCCTGCGCCAGCTGTCATGCACCGGATCACGGCTTCGCGGATCCGGATGTCAGCAGCACGGCACCGGTGTCGGAAGGCTCGGTCAGCGGCGCATTCGGCAACCGCAACGCGCCGACGGCGGCCTATGCGGCCTTCATCCCTCCGTTCCGCGCAGCAACCAGCTTTGGCGCTTCACCGGAAACGACTGCCAAGTTTGAGGGCGGGCAGTTTCTCGATGGCCGCCGGCCGAGCCTCAAGGAACAGGCCAAGGACCCCTTCCTGAATCCGGTGGAAATGAACAACACGGACCCCGCGGATGTGGTCAGCAAGGTCAGAAACGGCATGCATGCGGAGCATTTCAAGGAAGTGTTCGGAGACGACATCTTCACCCGGCCCACCGATGAGGTCTATGACAAGATCGCCGAGGCCATCGCCGAATTCGAGAAATCCTCCACCGTCAGTCCCTTCTCGTCCAAGTTCGATGCCTGGCTGGCGGGCAGCTATACCATGACGCCGTCCGAAGCCAATGGAATGCTGGTGTTCCAGAACAAGGGCAAATGCAACAATTGTCACAGCCTCGAGGCCAACCCGGAATTCGGCAACAAGGTACTGTTCACCAACTTCAAGTACTACAACATCGGCACGCCGCCGAACCCGGACAACCCGGCGGGCGCCGCCTTTCGTGACGGAGGGCTGGGTGAAAGCCTGGAGAACAACGGCGGCCAGTATGCGGCCATCTTCTCGGACAGCGATTACCAGGGCGAGCGCGGCAAGTTCCGCGTGCCGACCCTGCGCAATGTAGAACTGACCGCGCCCTACATGCACAACGGGCGCTACCAGACATTGCGCGAGGTCATTCTGCATTATGACATCACGGTTTCCAGCGCCGAGGCCGGTTTCACACCGGCCAAGGATTATCCGGAAATCGACAGCAACATCGCTGCCGAGCTGAATTTTGGTGACCCAAACCTCAACCCGGCACTGGGTCTGAGCGACCAGGAAATCACCGATCTCGAAGCGTTCCTGAAGACACTGACCGACGGCTACATGTAGCCGCAGAACGGGTCGGGCACGCCCTGCCCGTCCCGTCGTTACCCCCTTACCGTGGGGCCGGACTGAGGCTCTTCGTCCAGTCGGCAACCGCCTCACAGCGATCGATGCGCCGGCAGCGCCCCACCTCGTTCTCGTACCACCCGCGCTCGTGGCGGTGCGGCTCGGCTTCGTAGCACCACCACTGTCCGTCGGCATCCATCGCCAGCCAGCGCGCCCAGGGTGGCAGTGCGTTGTCGTCGCGTGTTTCGTTCATTCAACAAAAAGCCCGCCGGAAGGCGGGCTGGTTTTGACGGGCGATGCAGGCGGCGTCAGGAGGCCTTCTTCTGCTGACCCTGTTCCTGTTTTTTCTTGTAGTCTTCGATCGCGGCGGCAATGGCGTCTTCGGCCAATACCGAGCAGTGGATCTTGACCGGCGGCAGGGCCAGTTCCTCGGCGATCTGGGTGTTCTTGATCTGCGCCGCTTCGTCGAGGGTCTTGCCCTTGACCCATTCGGTCACCAGCGAGCTGGAGGCGATGGCGCTGCCACAGCCGTAGGTCTTGAACTTGGCGTCTTCGATGACGCCGTTGTCACCCACCTTGATCTGCAGCTTCATGACATCGCCGCAGGCCGGTGCGCCGACCATGCCGGTGCCGACATTCTCGTCTTCCTCGATGGTGCCGACATTGCGCGGGTTTTCGTAATGGTCGAGTACTTTTTCACTGTAAGCCATGGTGTATTACCTCTGTTGTCTGGTTGCGGGGCGCTCAGTGAGCGACCCATTCGACGGAATTCAGATCGATTCCGGCCTTGTACATGTCCCACAGCGGGGAGAGTTCGCGCAGCTTGGCGACTGCCTTCTTCACCAGGTCGACGGTGTAGTCCACTTCCTCGATGGTGGTGTAGCGGCCCAGCGTAAAGCGGATCGAGCTGTGCGCCAATTCGTCGTTGCGGCCCAGCGCACGCAGCACATAGGAGGGCTCGAGGCTGGCCGAGGTGCAGGCAGAACCGGAGGAGACCGCAAGATCGCGCAGCGCCATGATCAGCGATTCGCCTTCCACATAGTTGAAGCTGATGTTCAGGTTGCCGGCGATGCGGTGTTCCATGTCGCCGTTGACATAGACTTCCTCGATGTCCTTGAGGCCTTCATAGAGCCGGTCGCGCAGCATGCGGATACGCTCGTTCTCGGTGGCCATTTCCTCGCGAGCGATGCGGAAGGCCTCGCCCATGCCGACGATCTGGTGGGTGGCCAGAGTGCCGGAGCGCATGCCGCGCTCGTGACCGCCTCCGTGCATCTGGGCTTCCAGGCGCACCCGCGGCTTGCGGCGTACATACAGTGCGCCGATCCCCTTGGGTCCGTAGATTTTGTGGCCGGAGAAGGACATCAGGTCCACCTTGAGCTGCTGCAGGTCGATCTCGACCTTGCCGGCGGACTGGGCCGCATCCACATGGAACAGGATCTTGCGTTCACGGCAAATCTCGCCGATCTGTGCAATGTCCTGAATCACGCCGATCTCGTTGTTGACATGCATCACCGAGACCAGAATGGTGTCGTCGCGCAAGGCGTCGCGCAAGGCATCCAGATCCAGCAGGCCGTTTTCCATGGGATCGAGGTAGGTCACTTCGAAACCTTCGCGCTCGAGCTGGCGGCAGGTGTCCAGCACCGCCTTGTGCTCGGTCTTGACGGTCACGATGTGCTTGCCCTTCTTGTGATAGAAGTGGGCGGCACCCTTGATCGCCAGGTTGTCGGATTCGGTCGCTCCGCTGGTCCAGACGATTTCGCGCGGGTCGGCGTTGATCAGGTCGGCAACCTGCTGGCGGGCATTCTCGACCGCCTCTTCCGCTTCCCAGCCGTACTTGTGGCTGCGTGAGGCAGGGTTACCGAACTTGCCGTCGATGGTCAGGTAGCCGGCCATCTTTTCGGCAACACGCTCGTCCACCGGGGTGGTGGCACTGTAGTCCAGATAAATGGGCAGTCTCATGTCGCTCATGGGTTTTATGTCTCCGTCAGGCAGCGGTACGGCGATTGATGAATCGCCCATACTGCTCGTCCTGTTTTTTTACCAGTTCGTTGATATGGGGTCGGTTCAGGTACTGATCAAGCGTAATCCCGCTCAGGAAGCGGTGCAGATCGCAGGTCAGATCGTACCAGAGTTTGTGGGTCAGGCATTTCGAGCCACCGTCACAGTTGCCCTTGCCGCCGCACTTGGTCAGATCCATCTTCTCGTCCACCGCATCGATGATGTCGGCGACGGAGATCTCGCTGGCGGGCTTGGCCAGCCGGTAGCCACCGCCCGGGCCGCGCACGCCCTGCACCAGGCCATTGCGCCGCAACTTGGAGAACAGCTGTTCAAGGTAGGACAGCGAAATGCCCTGACACTGGGAGATATCGGCCAGGGTGACCGGACCGACCTTCTCGTGCAAAGCGATATCCATCATCGCGGTGACCGCGTAGCGGCCCTTGGTTGACAGTTTCATGGTGCCTTCCGTTAATTCCTGACTATTATGCTCAGGAATCTATCGCAAGCCGCCGCCAAGGTCAAGATCTATTCCTGACTGATTTACTAAGTATTTAACCAACTGATTTTATTTCAGTAACTTATGTACGATTATTAATCCTGATTCACGGTTTTTTTCAGCCCGGCGATGGGTTCGAATCGGTGGCCCTGGTGCAACGAGAAGCCCAGCCACTTGTACAGAAAGCGGTTGAGACGCCACTTCTCTTCGAGTGTCTCTCCGTTGCGGATGCGGTGATGCTGGCGGTCGAGACGGTCCTGAGCCTCGGCGGTGCGGGCATCGTGGTAGATGCGCAGGTGCAGATCGGGTTCGCAGATGAGCCGGTCCTGATGACGGAACCGGTAGGTCATGCGCAGAAAGGTGGTGTATTTGCAGCGTTCCACGACCGACAGGTAGAGATCCAGATGGCCGGGGGCGATGGAGATCATCTCGTCGGCAAAGTCCAGATCCGGGGCGATGCGCCGCAGGCGCAGGTAGTTCTGCTCGTACAGCTCCATCAGCCCGGCAAAGCTGCGCGGGGTGACGATCTGGCCACAGCGGACGGATTCGGTATCAGCGAGCATGGTTCTCCATCAGTTCAAACAGCCGTCGGCGGAAACGGGCGTGTTCGGCCGCCGAGTCGAAACGGTCGGCCACCAGCAGCAGCGCCTCATGGCGGCGGCGGATCAGCAGAAAATAGCGGGAGCGGTACATCCGGCACGACGCCAGCGGCCATGCGCCCTCCCCGTCCCCGAACAGACAAGCATAGCAGATCAGGCGCGGTGGCTGGTCCGCCAGTTTCAGCTGTCCCCTGAAGCGGTGCGGCAGCAGCAATTGGCCCTGCAGCCGCCAGCGCAAGGCCAGCAGCAGGATGAGCAACGCCATCGCCGGTCCGAAACCCGACGGCCAGGCCAGGGCCGGCACGGTCGCCATCAGCCCCAGGGCGGCGTATTCGATGCGGGTGAGGCTGGCCGAGGGGCGCAGACGGAATGGACGATCGTCGCGGCAGTCGCCCAAGGCCGGTTCAATCGAGCAGGCGCTGCGTCATGTGCAGGCGCATCGCAGCGTCTTCGGTGATGGCGTGGAACAGCTGGTGCGGACTGGAAGCCCGTTCGATGCGCCGAGGCAGATCGTCCCGGCGTTCCGCATAGAATTCGAGCAGCCGGGTATCGAAATCGGCCAGCGCCCGGCTCAATGGGTCCTTGCGCTGCCGAGCCAGCACGGTATCCGCGCCCTCGTCATAGACATTGCCCAGGCAGACATGCACCGCCGAGAACAGGGTCGCCCAGCCGTTGAACCAGAACATCAGGTCGGTATCGAAGCCTTCGCCAGGTGAGCGGCCGCGCTCCAGCACCTGCATCAGGTAGTCCCGTTCCTGAACCGCTTCGCCGGGCTCCAGCAGTTCGGCGCGGCCGTAGCTATCGATGGTGGAGCTGGTCAGCAGAATCGGGGAATCCGGGTATTTGGCCAGCACAAAGGTGGCGTCCTTGACTACCTGACCGTGCTCGCCGGTCAGCGGGTGTGCCTTCTGCCGCTCGGCGGGCGCCGAGGACAACACGCGGACCTGATGCCCTCGCGCACCCAGTTCGGCCGCCAGGCGGCCAAACACGCCCTTCTGGAACAGGTCCATGGAGAAATTGAGGGCGTTCTGCTTGTGCAGCAGCGCCAGCTGTATTTTGGGGAATTTGGGCGCCTGTTCGACGATGTTGGCGATTTTTTCTACCGGAATCCGTTCCTTGAGGCGGCCGTGCTTGTCGAGCATCACTTCCTGATGGAACTCGTCGAAGCTGATCTGCAGCAACACGCCCGCCTGCGGCCAGCCGGCCGGGCGTGCGCCCAGGGCGCGTTCCATTTCGCCGAGCAGTTCACGCACGGCCTTGGGGCTGTCGGCAAAATCGCCATTGAGCAGAATGGCGAAGTTGCGGATGTGCTTCATCTCGCGGATGGCGCGGTAGAAATGTTCCATGTGACGGGTCAGATCGCCGCCGGTGAACAGCAGGCTGTCCGTCAGCCCGTCCGCCAGCTCGTAGATTTCACCGGCCCGTTCCTTGCCCTTTACGAAGGGACGGAAGATGAACATGCAGTGGCGGCAGGTCTGCGGACAGCCCATGTGCGGAATCATTCCCAGTTTGGCGAAGCGCGGTGGACGGTCATCGGTATCGGGCAAGGCATCTACCAGCGCCAGCCGTTCGCGGTCCTCGGGACCGAGCATGGCGTCGTAGCGATTGCGCTCGTCGCGGGCAATTTCCACATAGAGTTGCTTGTCGGGCGCGGGGTAGACATTCATGCCGCGCCACACTGCCATGATGTCTTCCACCAGCCGTTCGGCATCGCCGCCGCGTGCATCCAGCAGGCGCATCAGTTGCTGGCGCTGTACCGGTCCCGGTGGCGGGCTGGCGCGCCAGAAGTCGATATAGCCCCGGATGAAGGCTTCGGGGCTGTCGCTGTGTTCCAGCAGTTCCATCAGGAAGGCGCGCGCGGAGCCCTTGAAGGCGTCGAGCATCGGCCCGCGCCAGTCGTCATTGAGCTGCAGGCGCAGCCAGTGCCAGGCCTGGACATAGCTCATCAGAAAGGCCAGGTCCACCGCCTCGGGGTGATCGCCCAGTTGGCGGTGCATATCGCCACCGGAAGTCAGGCGGTTGATCAGATTCTTGAAGCGCTGGCGCATCGCCGCCAGGTACAGCGGCCTCAGACGCTGCTGCTCAAGCTCGTCGGAAACGGTATCGGCGCGGGCGTTCATGGGCCGATTGTAGCAGCATGCGGCCGGCGACTCAGCCGCAGGCTGTGCGGGGTTTATCCGGCGGCGTCGCGCGCGCTGGCGCGGATGCGTTCGGCCAGTGCGTTGTGGGCCGGATCGAGGGCGTGGATCTGCCCGAGCAGCAGTTCAAGCAGTTCCTGGTCCGGGTAGTCGAGGAGCTCGAAAAAACTGGCCCGCTGGGCGGCATCGAGTTGGCCATACCCCTGCTGCAAAAAGCGCTGCAGAAACACGTCCAGTTCCAGCATGCCGCGCCGGCAGCGCCATTGCAGCTCCGCCAGCGTGACTTCGCTGTCCCCTTCTGCGCTCACAGCTTCTTCTGCACCATGCGTTCCTTGATCTTGCCGATGGCGCGGGTGGGGTTGAGGTCCTTGGGACAGACCTGCACGCAGTTCATGATGCTGTGGCAGCGGTAGAGCTTGTAGGCGTCATCCAGCTGTTCCAGCCGTTCCACCGTCGCCTCGTCACGGCTGTCCTCGATGAAGCGGGCGGCCTGCAGCAACGCGGCGGGGCCGAGGAACTTGTCCGGGTTCCACCAGAAGGACGGACAGGCGGTGGAGCAGCAACCACAGAGAATGCATTCGTAGAGGCCGTCGAGGCGGTCGCGCTGCTCTGGCGTCTGCAGGCGTTCGACCTCGGGTTCCGGCTCGGCGCCAACCAGATAGGGCTTGACGGTGCGGTACTGGGTATAGAACTGCTCCATGTCCACGATCAGATCGCGGATCACCGCCAGACCGGGCAGCGGGCGGATCTCGATCGGCTCCTTCAGCTCCGACAGCGGGGTGACGCAGGCCAGGCGGTTGACCCCATTGACGTTCATGCCGTCGGAGCCGCAGACGCCCTCGCGACAGGACTTGCGGAACCCCAGCGTCGGGTCCTGCCGGTGGATCTGCAACAGGGCTTCGAGCAACATGGTTTCCTTCGGCACATCCAGCTCGTAGCTCTGGATCCAGGGTTTCTTGTCGGTTTCCGGGTTGTAGCGGTAGATGTTGAATTTCATGATCAGTACACCCGCTCTTTCGGCGGAAAGGTGTCGACCGTCAGCGGCCTGGTGCGCACCGGCTTGAAGTCCATGCGGTCATCGGCAAGAAAATACAGGCTGTGCTTCATCCACTGCTGGTCGTCACGCTTGGGGTAATCGACCCGCGAATGCGCGCCGCGGCTCTCCTGGCGTACCGAGGCGGACTTGACCACCGCCATCGCTACATCCACCAGGTTTTCCAGCTCCAGCGCCTCGATGCGGGCGGTATTGAAGGTGCGCGAGAAATCGTTGATGTACACATCCGGCAGCCGTTCGCGGATCTTGCGGATGGCTTCGACCCCCTGGTCCAGCAACTCCTGGGTGCGGTATACGCCGCAGTAGTCTTCCATGGCCTTTTTGAGGTCGTCCCGAAGGCCGTCCACCGTCTCGCCCTCTCCCTTGCGGTCCCAGCGGTGCAACCGGTCCAGTGCCTTTTCCACGGCCTGTTCGTCGATCGCCTCGTGGTAGGGGTTTTCCTTGATGTGGCGGATCA
Organism: Gammaproteobacteria bacterium; assembly: GCA_026989015.1. GTDB lineage: Bacteria > Pseudomonadota > Gammaproteobacteria > S144-22. Next base: position 1,108 of record JALSKD010000007.1, on the reverse strand, counting down.
TCTCATCGGCGGCGGCGCGGCCGAAAACGATGATGTCGAGCAACGAATTGCCGCCCAGACGATTGGCGCCGTGCACCGACACGCAGGCGCACTCGCCGGCGGCGTAGAGCCCCGGCACCGGCTCTTCCGGCGTGTCCTTGTAGGGCGCCACCACCTCGCCCTTGCGGTTGGTGGGAATGCCGCCCATGAAATAATGGGCGGTCGGGAATACCGGTATCGGCTGCTCGATCGGGTCAATGCCGACAAAGGTGATGCTGGACTGGCGGATGCCGGGCAGCCGCTTCATGATCGTATCCGCTCCCAGGTGGTCCAGCTTGAGCAGCACATGATCCTTGTTGGGTCCGCAGCCGCGCCCTTCCTTCACCTCCAGGTATATGGAGCGGCTGACCACATCGCGGCTGGCCAGATCCTTCGCATTGGGCGCATAGCGCTCCATGAAGCGCTCGCCCTCGCTGTTGACCAGGTAGCCGCCCTCGCCCCGGCAGCCTTCGGTAATCAGCATGCCGATGCCGGCCAGCCCGGTGGGATGGAACTGCACGAACTCCATGTCCTGCAGCGGCACACCTGCGCGCAGCGCCATGCCCAGGCCGTCGCCGGTATTGATCAGCGCGTTGGAATTGGTGCGGTAGATCTGCCCGGCTCCGCCGGTGGCCAGCAGCGTGGTACGCGCTTCCACCAGCAGGGTCTCTCCGGTCTGGATACTGACGATCAGCGCACCCTGCACCACCCCCTCCTCGTTGCGGATCAGGTCGGTGGCGAAATACTCGTCGAAGAAATGGGTCTGCGCACGGATATTCTGCTGGTAGAGCGAATGAAGGATCGCATGGCCCGTTCGGTCGGCGGCCGCACAGGTGCGCGCGGCCTGTTTTTCACCAAAGTTCTGGCTCTGCCCGCCAAAGGCCCGCTGATAGATCTTGCCGTTGTCGAGACGGGAAAAGGGCACGCCATAGTGTTCCAGCTCATAGACCAGCTCCGGCGCCACGCGGCACATGTACTCGATGGCGTCCTGATCGCCCAGGTAGTCACTGCCCTTGACCGTATCGAACATGTGCCAATGCCAGTTGTCCGGCATCACATTGGCCAGCGCCGCGTTGACGCCGCCCTGGGC
>JALSKD010000006.1 GCA_026989015.1 Gammaproteobacteria bacterium | reverse complement strand
AGCACCACTTCCTGCTTGCGCTTCGCCGACCACCGTTTCGGTTGCTTCTTCTCACTCATGGACACCTCCTGTCGCTACTTCACTCTACGACCAAATTTGTGTCCAGTTTATTCGAGGGGCAACCCACTGGCGGCCAAGGGAACGGCATATTCGATGCCAGGATAGGCGTAGCGGTAACGCAGCGGCGGAGTGGGCAGTTGCGGCTGGATCATCCAGAGTTCGTTTCCAGGTGCCGGTTGTTGAGCCGGGACGGGCCTCGCTGCCAGCAGCAGGGGGAGGGACAGGAAGGTTCTGCGTGATAGATTCATGGCGGGTGAGTCCTGCGGTATCTGGTCGGTAAGTGGGGGTTCAGAGACCGATGTCGCATCTCCATTGCTGAGCAGACAAGGCGGTTCCATGGTCGGATTATAAAGGGAATGCGCTGCTTTTCATCCGCGTATCCTACCGGTTGTCGGCAGGCTCGTATCCGGATGAGGTGAAAGAGACCAGGAGAAAGGTTTTTGCCGGGCGGATTGTCGGGTTGCGCCATCCATCGAGAGGGAGGGACGCCTGCCCGCTGCCGGTATGGGCGAGCAGAAAGACATACGGCCGGTCGGCGTACCTGACAGGCCTGATGGTCCAGGGCGGCGAATGTGTGCCCGCCGGCTGCGGCAAAGCCACCGGGGGAACATCCCCCTGGTGAGGGTCAACCCGTGAACGCCACGCCCGGCGCTCGATAAGAAAGCCGGGCGGGCAGCTGCCAGTCCGCTAGCCGAACGCGAGTCGCCAGAAGGGCTGGCGGCGGGCGGCGGTCTCGACCAGGCCGATGGTGGTATCGACGAGTGTTGTGTCGTCATCGTCCAGCTCGTGGTCGAGCAGGCGTTCCCTGTCTTCCTCGCTCTGCCACAGGGTGGCGTCGTCGTCGATGTTGAGTTCGGGGTGGAGGTCTACAACGGTGTCGTCGGTTGTCATGCTGTGTCGGTACTGCGGTGTGGCGGACAGCTCATTGTAGAAATCGAGTTGCCAAAAAATGTGAGTTGCGACACACTTCAGGCAAGGCGCTGAATGACCACCGGTCCGTCGGTCGGTATTCAGCAGGTATTATGCGGCCGGATCATGTCCGGCCTTACACTGGAGGAAATACAATGGCCATCTATGTCTGTGAAGTCTGTGGCATGAGCCTGGGCACCATGACCTGCGGCACCTGCGATGAACAACTGGTGCATGATAGCATCACCACCGAGGAAGGCGAGGTGGTCCATGTGGCCAAATGTCCGGAAGGACACGGCATGATCAAGTCGCCGATGTGCTGTGGTCAGGACATGACACGCAAGGACTGACGGCCGGAACGCGGTCAGTGTACAAAACCCGCCGCGGCGGGTTTTTTTGTGGCTGCCGGTACGATGGGATAGCAGTCCAGGTCTTCGGCCAGGTCGATCGGGCCCGTGTAGCGCTTGCGGATCAGCGCCAGGCTCTCGGCTTCGCGGCCGAGGCTGCGCAGCATGCGGTGCGAGAGGATCAGGCGGCCAACTCCGGCCCTGGCGGCGAAATCGCCGATCAGCGAAGGCGGCATGTGCAGCAGGCGGCCGACCCCGGTGGTGTCCTCGGCAATCGCATGATGAGCCACCAGGAGGTCATTGCCATGGGCCAGCTCCGGCAGCTGCGCATAGCGGCCGCTCATGTCGCCGCTGAAGGTGACGGATCCTCCGCCCTTGATATCCACCCGCCAGGACAGGGCCGGAAGCGGACCGTGGTGGGCGCGGGCTGCGCTCAGCGTCATGCGTTCGTTTTCCCATACCTGCCGGATGTCATCGGCCTCGGCGTCGATGTCCTGCGGCTCGAGGGCATAGGAAAAATGCCGCTCTCCCGGGAGGAAGTGAGCCAGGTAGGGCCAGACTCCGTTTTCAGCGTCGAACAGGCGTTGAACGAATTCGGTCGCCGAAGGCAGAAAGTGGTTGCCCGACGGGCCGAGTACCGGCAGCCCCCGCTCGCGCCCTTCGAAGAAGGACGATTTGACCAGCGCCGGAAAGTCCGCGCTGTGATCGACATGGAAATGGCTGAAGACCACCGCGTCCAGCGTTTTCACCCCTGCACCCGCCTCGCCAAAGCGCAGCGCTGACCCGCCACCGGCATCCACCAGCAGGCGCGCCTTGCCGTCGATCCAGATCAGGTAGCTGGTTGAAGCGCGCCGGTCCTGCACTTCCGGCCCGCCGGAGCCCAGTACCTGCAGCCAGTTGCCCTGGGTCGGGCAGGTTCCGGGTTCGCTTGCGGCGGCGCTCACGCTCGTTGCGGCCAGCCAGAACAACAGTACGGCGTAGTTCATTTCGGTGTTCTCCAGCCGGCGGGGATGCGTGGCAGAATGCGTCGCCCGGTGAGCCGGTGCAGCAGCCATTCCGCCGAGAAGGAGACGGCGAAAAAGGCGCCCAGAATCACTGCCACCCGGTCCGAGCTGCGGCTGGCATAGTCCAGGGCCAGGCCTGCGGCGGTCAGGGTCACCAAGATGGCCAGCAGGATCACCACACGGGATGCGCCGGTCTCGCGCAGCAGCTTGAGGTGGCCGATATGGGTGATTGCGTGCACGAACAGGATGGAAATGGATCCGATGGCGGCGATCTCCGACAGGTCGAACAGCAGGGCCAGCAGGATGATCAGAATCCCGCTGACCAGCAACCCTTCACGGCTGTGCCCGATGGGCTTGCCGAACAGGGCTGGCAATTCGCCGTCCTTGGCCAGCTGGTAGGTGACATTGGTCACCGCATAGAGGTTGGCATTGATCGAGGATGCGGTCGAGATCAGTGCGGTAATGGCCACCACGGTGAACCCGATATGGCCGAATACCGGAAGGGCGGCTTCGGCCAGTGCGAAATCCTTGGCCGCGATCACCCGTTCGGTCGGCAGGTTGCCAAAAACGGCGAAGGCGATGCCCACATAGAGCAGCATCACCAGCAGGATCGAGATCACCATGGCCCGTGGCAACTGGCGTGCCGGGTCCGGCATGTCCTCGGCGGTATTGGTGATGACACGGAAGCCTTCATAGGCGAAGAAGGTGATCGCCAGGCTGAAGAAGATGTCCCTGACCGGCGGATAGTCCTTCGGCGACAGCAGTGCTGGGTCGAGATAGAGGATGCCAGCCACCGCAAAAGCCACCAGCACACTGAACTTGACGAACACGATGATGCGCTCCCACACCGCCACATCACGGGCGCCGCGCAGGTTGATGGCGACGAACAGCAGCACGATGCCGACACTGAACACATGCCGCCATAGAGGCGAAGTCTCGTCGGCCATGAAGGTGGTGGCGTAGTTGCCGAAGGCCTTGGCGATGAGGCTCAGGGAGATCACAGCGGTCAGGTACAGCAGGATACTCATGCCGCCGGTGAACAGGCCGCTGCCAAAGGCCTGAGTCAGGTATTCGACGATGCCACCGGCCGAAGGGTAGCGGGCGCCGAGCTTGCCCAGGGAATAGCCTGAAAACAGCGCGATGATGCCGCCGATGATGAAGGACAGGTACACCGCGCTGCCGGAAATGGCGCTGGCCTCGCCGAGCAGGGCGAAGATGCCGGCGCCGACCATGGAGCCGATGCCCATCGATACCGCCGACCACAGGCCGATGGGTTTGCTGCCGGGTCGGTACATCTAGAGTGTCTCCATGTGTGTGCGCACAAAGCCGGCGAAACGCTGTTCGGGCGAGAATCCGAGGAGGTCTTCGCCGCCAGCGACGAAATTGGAATAGGGATTGAAATCGTAGAAACAGGGAGCGCCGCTGTCCGCTTCGATGAAGTACTCCACGCCGCCGAAATCGGCCTGCGCAGCCTTCAGGATGGCGCGAACCTGATCCAGGACAGCCGGGGACGGATGATGCAGTTCGATACCGCCCTCCTGATGTGGCGTCTGCGCACAGCCCTCGGCGGCGCAGTAATTGAAGCGGTTGTCCATGATAGGCTGGCGAATGCTGTAGAAGAGCGCGTCGCCCAGAAGTTCGACGCGGTAGACGAAACCGTCGGACTCGATGTAACGCTGAACGATGCCGCTGCGGTCGATGCCGAGATCGATGGCCTTCAACCTGACATCCCGCTGCAGTGTTGCGAGATCGTCGTAACGCGCCACTCCGCTTCCGGATCCGCCCAGATTGGGCTTGATGATGAGCGGAAAGCCGATCCGTTCGGCTGCCTCCAGGGTGTCCTCCGGGTGGTGAATGGCGATCGCGGCCGGATGGTTGAGGCCCAGCCGGGCAAACAGCCCGTTCTGCATGGCCTTGGAAGCACCAATGGCATGGGAGCGGTAGCCGTTGAGCACGCGTACCTGGGTCTGCTCCAGCCAGCCGAGAAAGTGCAGGGTATGGAAGGCCAGGCTCGGGTGCCTCGATGCGTGAGGCATGATGTTGACCCGATTGATCAGCAGGTCGTAGGGAGGCCCCACTGCGCCGGTATCGAAGGCCAGTTCGGCGGAATTGATCGGCAGCAGGTCGATGCCGTCGTCCACCAGTGTCGCGATCAGCCGCTCCGACCAGCTCGGGTGCTCGTACAGCAAAGCGACTTTCATGACGGTTCCGTGCCGGATTCGGGGATCGGTGGCAGATGATCGCAGAATTCGCCGTCGCTGTCGATGACGATGCCGTTGAGGCGCAAGGCCACCAGCAGACGCCGCGCCTGACGCGGCGTCAGCGCAATGCTGAATGCGGCCTTGATCAGGTTATGTTCGTCCATGTACAACTGCCGGATGCGCGGCCGCTGCGCCATGCCTGCGAACACGGTATGGATGATGTCGGTAATCGACAGGTTGTGCGAATCGACGAAGAACAGCCGGCGCTCGGCACTCTGGTAAAACACGCGGCCGACGCAGAGTCCGCTGAAAATCTCCAACTCGTTGCGTGGCCGCACCCGCATCGACTTGCTGCGCGCGCGCTCCAGCAGGGCGCGCTGGTCTGGAGCCTTGGGACCGATGCCGACCATGCCCGGTCCCCGGCTAGCGCCGCCGCGCCCGGCGCAGCAGCTCGCCGACACCGGGATATCGGTCCGGAGTCAACTGGTACTTGTGGCCGGCATGTCCCCAGGATACCTGTTCTGCCAGCGCCTCATGCAGGGCGTCCAGGTCGGTGAATTCGATGCCGCCCACCGAATCCACGCCGCGCTCGAACAACAGATCCGGCAATCCGCTGCCACTGGGGCCGATCAGGCTGAAGCGGCCACAGCCGCGGCTGTGTTTGAGGATGTCCTCAAGGCTGTCGTTGATCAGTGTCGAGGCGGTGCACAGCACCTGATCGCAGTGCGCCAGCTCGGCGGGGGTGGCGGCCAGGTCCACCCCTTCGACGATCTCCACCCGCTCCGGTTTTTTCTCCACCACCAGTACCTGTACGCCCTTCTCCAGCAGTCGTTCCACCAGCGGGCAGAAATAACCCACCATGCCCACACGCTCGCCGGCTGCCGGCTGGCCAATGCCGGTGCTGGCCGTGCTGGTACTGGCTGCCGAGGGCGAGAATCCGGCGCGTTTCATCAGGTGCTGGCTGATCGCGTTCCAGGCGCCCAGCGCCAGTGCGCTTTCGGCCCGATCGTCAGAACCGAAACGCTCGATGAGCGACAGCGGCTCGGTACGCAGCGCCGACGGATCCGGATAGCGGTGCCACAACCTGGGCAGGCTGTCATCGAGGCTGGTGTAGAAGGGGCCGACGCTGCCGTCCTCGAGAAACACGAAGCCGAATTCGTCCGGTTTCTCGGCCTCCTCGACACTGTGCGGCAGATGCAGTCCGTGCACTGCGGGCAACTCGATATGGCTGGCGATGCGCCGCGCGAGCATGCGGTATTCCTGACTCAGTTTCATCTGTCGCGGTCTTCCCATGCGTCCCGTGGTCGGTATTTGTGCAAGAAGGTGGCAGGAGCCAGGCTGCGGTGGCGGAAGCGGCGCGTAGAGTGGCTGATCATCGATGAAAAGACAATGATGAAGATCAACCCGCCGATGCGTGCCGGCTCGCCGAGCAGAGGCAGCAGCGACAGCAGAAGCAGCTTGAACAGCACGCTGACGCCGCGCACCTCGAACAGGGCGAGGAAACTGCCGTAGAGGTCCACCGCGAACAGCCCGAAGCCGGAGAGGAGGGTGCCGATCAGCCAGGGTTGCCACTGTTCTTCGGGCAGGCCATGGAACAGTCCTCCGATCAGCAGGCTGAAACAGACGATGTGGGCCGAGCGCAGCAGATTGAGGATCAGCCGGCGGTGGGGCAGATCGCGGAACTGTTTTGGAAACAGGATGCGCAGGGGGGAGAACGCCATGACCCTAGCCTAACCGGGGCCTGCGGCGACGGCAAGGTGCACAGCCGGTCCGTCAATTGGCGCCTCTTGTCGCGGAGGTGGCTCCGCCGGTCGAAGACCGCCGATGGCTGAGAATTGCCGTCTATAGTTCCACTCGGCACAACAATTCAGGATCAATGCAACCATGAAACACACCAGCCTCCCCATGAAAGGACTGCTCCTTGCCCTTTTGGCCATGGCCGGAAGCAGCCAGACGCTTCTGGCCGAACCGCCGTCCCAGGCCCCGCTCATGGACTGGACAGCGCGCGCCAGCGAGCAACTGGAAAACCGTATCGAGCAGCGCATGCAGCAGGAAATGATCGCAACCTTCGAGGAGCAGGTCGAGGCCTCCCGCTATGCGTCACAACAGCCGCCGGTGGATCCCCGTGTCCTCGGTGGCGAAGACCGGAGGCTGGCCCTGGAAGGGGATTGATTCCCGCAGTCTGTCGATGCGTGTAGTGCCGGGGCGCCTCGTCATTCGGCGCAGGGCCTTTTCATTGCTGCTGGCTGTAGCGCTCGACGAAACGGTGCAAAATCGCGTTGGCCTCGGGTGTGCGGGCGGGGCGGATGCGTTCGATCAGCGCATCGGCTTCCTCGGGTTGGAAATACCCGTGGTGCCGGTAGGCCTGAATGCGCAGGATGAAGCCCTCGGCATCGCCTTCCGGATGGAACTGGGTGGCATAGACATGCTCGCCGACGCGGAACATCTGCACCGGGCAGGCTTCGCCGCGCAGCAACAGGGTGGCGCCGTCGGGCAGGCGGTCGCAGGCTTCCTTGTGACCGAGCAGGGCCGGGATGCGCGGCGGACATCCGGCAAGCAGTGGGTCTTTGCGGCCCTCGGCGGTCAGTTCCAGCTCGAAACAGCCCACCGGTTCGCCGTACCGGGGGGTGATGGGGGTGCCGAGCCAGGAGCCGAGCAGGCCGTTGCCAGAGCAGGCACCGAGAAAGGGGAAGTCGGCCGGCACCAGGCGATCGAACAGCCGGTAGAAATCGCTTTCGATTTTCTTTTGCAGGGATGATTTGTCGGCATCGGGCGTGCTGATGTCGAAGGGGCTGCCCCCGACGATGACGCCGGAGTAATCCTCGAGACGCAGGTCGGACGGGATGCCCTCGCGCTCGATGCGGATGCGCCGGGTCTGTTCCGGCGGCAGTCCGCCGTAGCGGCAGATGGCGGCGTATTCGTCGTCCGAGGTATCGTCCTCGGGGCGCAATTGAAGGATCAGGAATGGCTTGATCATGGCTGTGCCGGCAAGCAAAGCGCCGGATACTAGCAGATCGCCGACCGCTGCGCAGCGGTTCAGAAGGCCTTGGAGACGATCTCCGAAAGGCTGCTCTCGATGCGCAGCGAATTGTAGGCCGTCAGGGCGAAGTAGACCGTCAGGCTGCGCCCGGTGGCGGTGCTGCCGATGGCGGAGAAGACATCGTCATCGGTGATCTCGAAGCGGGTCGTCGAAGCGGGAATGTCGATCACCGGTTGCAGGCTGTTCGGTGAATCGCCCATGTACAGACGGTAGCCCTCGAGGTCTTCCAGTGGCGTGTTGTCGGTGTTCTCCTCAGGCGGCACCCAAGTCAGGGTCGCCACCACTTCGCCGCTGCCGCTGCGGAGAACATCGCCTCCGCCACCGCATGCGGTGAGAGCCAGCGAGAGCAGAACAATGAGGACAAGAAGCGGGTGATGCCGGTACTGCGTTGCTGAGCGTGTCATTTGTGGGTTCAAGAATACCTGTGCCTGAGTGGAACCGGCTGTGCCGCCGGTTTGCGCTGTTTCACAGACGCGGTGCCCGCTGGTAGTCTAGGCTGTCGTGTCCGTTCATAAAACAAAAGGGTAGGTCATGACGACCAGAGTGCAGGACTATATCTCGGAATCCGCAAGACGATTTCCCGACAGAACTGCGGTGACCTGTCGGAACGCGTCGCTATCCTATCAAAAACTTGACGCATTTGGCAATTCTTTCGCCCGTTTTCTGATAAGGCAGGGCGCCGTTCGCGGGCGTTTCGTGCCCTTTTTCATGCCCAAGGGCATACCCGCCATCCAGGCGCTGGTGTCGATACTCAAGGCCGGCTGCGCCTATGTGCCGATCGATGTCGCTTCTCCGGCCGCACGGCTGGAGTCCATACTCGACAGCCTGCAGACGGATCTGATCGTCACCGACCGTGCGTCGGCCGAGCGCCTGCGTGATCTGTTGCCCGAGCGAGAAGGTTTGACCGTCATCGATATCGAGGCCTTCAACCCGTCCAGCGAGGACGATGGCCCGCTGGACGACCCGACCCTGTCCATCGACCTGGCCTATGTGCTGTTCACCTCCGGTTCCACCGGCGTGCCTAAGGGCGTGATGATTCCGCATCAGGCGATCATCGACTACATCGACTGGTGCGTGGACTTCTACGGCATCGACGAACGGGACCATGTCTCGAATCATGCGCCGTTGTATTTCGACAACTCCACCTTCGACCTGTACACCGCCTTCAAGGCGGGGGCCACCCTGCATCTGGTGCCGGACGAACTCAACAGCGTGCTGCCTCGGCTGATCCGCTGGATCGACGACGAGGGCATCACCGTATTCTTCTGCGTGCCCTCGGTGTTGACCCTGTTCATCCGGTCTCGCCGCCTCAAGGCCGGCCAGTTCAGCCGCTTGCGCCATCTGATCTGCGCCGGCGAGGCATTGCCACCGGAAGCGGTGCGCTACATGATGCAGCACTACCCGCACATCCAGTACACCAACATGTACGGCCCCACCGAGATCACCGTGGACTGCAGCTACCATGTGATCCGTGAGGTACCGGCCGAGGATGCCCTGCGCATTCCCATCGGCAAGGCCCGGCCCAACATGGAGCTGTTCGTCCGTGACGATGAAGGGCGGCTGTCGCAGCAGCCGGGCGCCCAGGGCGAACTGTTGGTGCGCGGCCTGTCGGTCAGCTACGGGTATCTGGGCGATGCCGAGAAGACCGCCGCCAGCTTCATCCAGAATCCGCTGAATCCGCTGTTTCACGATCCACTCTATTGCACCGGAGATCGGGTCGAGATCGATGGCAATGGCGACTGCCATTTTCTGGGGCGCGCCGATGACCAGATCAAGTACCTTGGTTACCGCATCGAACTGGGCGAGATCGAGTCTCGGATCCTCAGCCTCGATGGGGTGGAGGAATGCGTGGTGGTGTTCGATGACGGTGAGGGTGGCGCACGACCGCCAGAGATCGGTGCGCTGGTCAGCCTGGAAGGGCGTGACATTGCCGGCTTGCAGGAGCAGCTCAAGGCCGTGCTGCCCGCGTACATGATTCCCACGCGTCTGCGTCTGCACAGCGGTGAATTTCCGCGCACACCCAACGGCAAGTACGACCGCAAACGCATCCGGCCACAGGTCTTTTCCGGCGACTGAGCGGCCCTGGAACCGTGGAAGGGAAATGCCCTCATTGCGAAAGCGGTCACTGTTGCGCGGTCGGCAATGATTACAATGCCGGCATACGATTAAAGACGATTACAGGAACGCACACATGTCCGAATCCGCCATCCGATCCATCCTCGAACAACACGGCCGGTTGTCGACCCCGGTTTCCGAGCTCGATGCCGCCAGTGACCTCTACAACGCCGGCCTGACCTCGCTGGCCACGGTGGGCCTGATGCTGGCACTGGAAGACGAATTCGATATCGAATTTCCCGACGCCATGCTCGGCCGCCAGACCTTCAGCAGCATCGAGGCCATCCAGGAGGCCGTTGAGGAACTGCAGGGCTGAACCGAATCTTCATACTCCCAGGAGGGGTTCCCATGCACCACTTGTCAGAAGCCCTGCGCGAGCAGGCGCACCGCATCGGCCGTGAGGTACTCGCCGTCCATGCCGACGATGTCGATCAGCATTCCCGCTTCCCGAAGGAGAGCATGGATGCGTTGAGAGAGGCCAGCCTGCTCAGCGCCTATGTCCCCGAGGCCTTCGGCGGCATGGGGCTCAACCTGCCTCAGATCGCAGAAATCTGCGAGATTCTCGGCCACTATTGCGGCTCCACCGCGATGATTTTTGCGATGCACCAGATCCAGGTCGCCTGCATCGCTCATCACCACCGGCAGCAGCCTTTCTTCACCGGGTACCTGCGCCGCCTGGTCGAGGAACAGCGGCTGATCGCCTCGGCCACCACCGAGATCGGTGTCGGCGGTGACCTGCGCAGCAGCATCTGCGCGGTGGAACAGGACGGCGACGGTTTCCGCATCACCAAGAAGGCACCGGTGATCTCCTACGGCGAGGATGCCGACGACCTGATTCTGACCGCGCGCCGCGATCCGGATGCGCCGAAAAGCGACCAGGTCCATGTGCTGCTGCTCGAAGGCCAGTATCAACTGGAACAGATTGCCACCTGGGATGCGCTGGGCTTTCGCGGAACCCGCAGCGACGGCTATGTGGTCACTGGCGAAGCGCCGGCCGAGCAGATCCTGCCCGTGCCCTTCGCCGACATCCTCAGCCAGACCATGCATCCCTATGCCCACATCACCTGGTCGTCGTTGTGGTCCGGCATCGCTGCCGATGCGGTGGACAAGGCGCGTCGTTTCGTCAAGAAAGAGGCAAAGCGCAACCTCGACATGCCGCCCATCTCGGCAATCCGCCTGGGCGAGGTGGACTCCGTTCTGCAAACGATGCGCAGCAACATCCAGCAGGCGATGCAGGAATACCAGGGTCTGCTCGACCGGGATGATTTCAACGCCTTCACCCAGTTCGGTTTCGGCATCCGCATCAATAACCTGAAGATCGCCAGTTCCGAACTGATCGTCGATGTGGTCGGCAAGGCGATGCTGATCTGCGGCATCCAGGGCTACCTGAATCACTCCGAGTACAGCCTGGCGCGCCACATCCGCGACGCCTATGGCGCGGCGCTGATGGTCAACAATGACCGCATCATGCTGCACAACTCCACCCTGTTGCTGATGCACAAGGACCGCTGAGGCCATGCTCCAGCTGATCGACATCGATCCGCGGGACTACGCCCCCCACCGCCTGCACAGCCAGCAGCGCGACTGGGCCGAGACCAACTGCTATGTGGACATCTGGATCGAACTGCTGCACGCGCTCGGTCATGAACCCCTGGCGGTGATGCCCTTCACCCTGGCCATCGATTTCGAGGACGATCAGTGGACCTTTTTCAAGCCGCCGCTGGGCGACCTGTTCGACCTCTACGGCCTGGAAGTGCAGGAACTGGCCCTGTGGCGACCGCTCACCGAGCACATCGAGGAGCAGTTGCGCCACGGCAAGCCAGTCTTGGTCGAGCTGGATTCCTGGCACCTGCCGGATACCGAGGGTTCGGCCTACGGACTGGCCCATGTCAAATCCACGGTAGCGGTCAATGCCTTCGACCGGGACGCACGGCGCATGGGTTATTTCCATGGTCAGGGTTATTACGAGCTGGAAGGCGCGGACTTCGACGGGGTCTTCTACCTGGGCGAGGACGATCCGTCCCGCCTGCCGCCCTATGTGGAGATCGTCAAGCGGCATCCGGCGCCGGCCAGCGATGACCGTGAGCTGATGGCGATCTCGCTCGACCTGCTGCGCCGCCAGCTGCGGCTGGTGCCGCAGGCCAATCCCTTCGACCGTTTCGCCGAGCGCTTCGAAGCCGACCTGCCGCAGCTGATGGACGGGGATCTCGAACTCTTCCATGCCTACTCCTTTGCCACCTTCCGCCAGTTCGGTGCCTGTTACGAACTGGCCGCCAACTACCTCGGCTGGCTGGAATCGCTGGGCGAAACGCGCTTCCACGAGGCGCGGGACGACTTGGCGGCGATCTCGTCGCTGTCCAAGGTCTATCAGTTCCAGCTGGCGCGGGCGATGAGCCGGCGCAAGCCGCTGGACCTGTCGCCTCTGCGTCAGATGAGCGCGCACTGGTCCTCGGCGCTGCAGCGCATCGACGAACGGCTGCGGGGCTGAGGCCACCGTGGACGCGCCCGCCATCCGCCGTCTGGATTCCGTGAATGAAGGCTGGCGGCTGCTGCGCTGCGCCCCCGACAGCCTGCCCACGCCGGACGACCTCCCGCCCTTGAGCGCGGATGCCTGGATCGATGCCACGGTGCCCGGGACCGTGGCCCAGACCCTGAATGCCCGTGGCGAATGGCGCTGGGACTGTGCTCCCGATCTCGATGACTCGGACTGGTGGTATGCCTGCCGCTTCGACGGTGGCGATGCCGCAGTCTGGCAGACGCTGGCCTTCGAAGGGCTGGCCACGCTCTGTGAGGTCTGGCTCAACGGTGAGAAGCTGGGCGAGACCGACAACATGTTCCGCGCCTACCGTTTTGATATGGGCGGCCGTCTGCGGACCCGCAACCTGCTGTTGCTGCGCTTCCGTTCACTGAACCCGGCACTGGCCATGCGGCGCCCGCGTCCGGCCTGGAAGACGCGTCTGGTGCGTCATCAGAACCTGCGCTTTCACCGTACGACCCTGCTGGGGCGGATTCCGGGCTGGTCGCCACCGGCAGTTCCGGTCGGTCCCTGGCGCGGTGTCGCCCTGCACAGCGCCCTGCAGCCGCGGGGCCTGCAGTGCCTGCCCCGGCTCGATGCCGGGGAGTCCTCGCTGGTTCTGCGTGCCACCTGGCCCGATCTCGAGCAGGCACCGGGATTGACGCTGTGTTTCGACGGTGTCGATTATCCGCTGCAGGCTCAGCCCGAGGGCGATGGCTGGCGGCTGGACGCCCGTATTCCGCTGCCCGCGGTCGAGCCCTGGATGCCGCACACCCACGGTCGGCCCCGGCTGTACGACGCGCAGCTGGATATCGAGGCCCACGGACAGCAGCTGCGGCTGGATCTGCCGAAAGCGGGCTTCCGAGCCGTCGAGGTGGACCGGCAGGACGGAGATTTTGCGCTGCGCATCAATGGGGTGCCCGTGTTTTGCCGCGGCGCCTGCTGGACCGTCAATGACATGCTGTCGCTCGATGGTGATCCCGATCGCCTGCGTGATACCTTGACCCTGATGCAGCAGTCCGGCGCCAACATGATCCGCGTCGGCGGCACCATGACCTACGAGCAGGACGCCTTCTATGCCCTTTGCGACGAGCTGGGGATACTGGTCTGGCAGGACTTCATGTTCGCCAACATGGACTACCCGAGGGACGATGCGGACTTCGACGCCACGGTCGCCGCCGAGGCACGGGATCAGCTGCGGCGGCTGTCGTCCCACGCCTGCATCGCCGTCTGGTGCGGCAACAGCGAGGTGGAACAGCAGGCGGCGATGATGGGCATCGAACCGGCGGCCGCCCGTCATCCGCTGTTTTATGAGCGACTGCCGCGCTGGGTCGCGGAACTTCATCCCGGCGTGTCCTATGTGCCCTCTACCCCCTGGAGCGCGGAAACGGAGCGCCTGCCGTTCAGCACGGATGACGGTCTGACCCACTATTACGGTATCGGAGCCTATCAACGGCCGTTGAGCGAACTGCGCGCGCATGATGTGCGCTTTTCACCCGAAGCGCTGGGCTTCGCCCATGTCCCGGGACTGGCCCAGCGCAAGGCCCTGTTCAACAACGAGACCGCGGTGCTGCATCATCCGCTGTGGAAGCAGCGCACTCCGCGCGATGCCAATGCAGGCTGGGATTTCGAGGATGTGCGCGACCACTACCTGCGGCAACTGCTGGGGCTGGACGCCGCCCGGCTGCGCTACGAACAGCCCGAGTTCTACTGGCGGGTCAGTGCCTTCGTCAGCGGTGAGGTGATGCGCCGCGTGTTCGCCGAATGGCGCAGCGTTCACAGCCGCTGCCGGGGGGCGCTGGTCTGGTTCCTCAAGGATCTGTGGGCCGGAGCCGGCTGGGGCATCATCGACAGCGACGGGGAACCCAAGTCGGCCTGGTATGCGCTCAGGCGCATCTGGCAGTCGCGCGGCCTGTGCGTCACCGACGAAAACCTCAACGGTCTGGATGTGCATGTCTTCAACGAATCAGCGCTGCCGTTGCGTGGCCGGCTGCGCCTGCGGGTGTTCGGGCAGCGCGGGACGCAGCTGCTGGAGGCAGGGCAGGATATCGAACTCGCGCCCCGCGAGCGGATCACCGTCAACAGCTCGGCACTGATCGGGCGCTTTTTCGATCTGACCTATGCCTACCGCTTCGGACCGCTGGCCCATGAACTGGTCACCGTCGAGCTGCTCGCTGAAGACGGTGAGCGCCTTATCGACCACTATCTGCCGCGGGCCGCGCTGCCGCAGCCGGTCGAAGCCTCGGCGCTGCAGGCCCGCGCCGAAGCCGGCACCGATGGCCGGGTGCGGCTGCAGCTGCAGGCGCAGCGCCTGATCCATGCGCTGCATGTGGAAGCCAGGGGCTACCGGTGCAGCGACAACGATTTTCATCTGGCGCCTGGCGAGGAAAGGGAGATCCTGCTGCAGCCGCTGCCTGGCGCACCGGCCCGCTTCAGCTGCACGCTGGACGCCCTGAACCTGAGCGAAGCCCTGCGGGTGCGTCTGAACTCATGAAGACGCTTGACGCGCAACGCGAATACCGCCCGGCCGGCACGGCACGGGAAACGCGGACGGCCGTGCGCGAGGCGGGGCAGCTCGGGGACGGGGAACAGGCCCTGCTGGTGCTCAACGACCGCCCGTTGCAGTCCCCCCGCGGCATGCAGTGGATCCTCTGTCCGCCGGTCGGCATCGACTACCTGAATGCCTACCGGGGGCTGCGTCATCTGGCCGAAGGGCTGGTGACCGACGGTCATGAACTCTGGCGCTTCGATTATCCGCAGACCGGGGCCTCCGCCGATCCGTCCACGGCCGACCAGCCGGCGTTGTGGGTGGGCAGCATCCTGCGCCTGCTGGACCATGTGCGCGCCCAGCGGCCGGGCGAGGGTATCGGGCTGATCGGTTTTCGCTTCGGAGCGACCCTGGCCGCGCTGGCCAGTGCCGAATCGGCGGTGGATGCGCTGATCTGCTGGTCGCCGGTGGTCAAGGGCGCGCAGCTGATCCGCCAGACCCGTCTGTTGCAGAACAGCGCCGAACAGGGTGCCGGAGGCGATTTTCTGGAAGCGGCCGGTTGGGTGCTCAATGCGGAAACCCAGGACGCCGTGTCGGCCATCGATCTGACCGGGTTGAAGCCCAGGGCTGACCGGGTATTGATACTCGATGGCGAATCCGCCGGCCGCAGCCGCCGCTTGGCGGAGACCTGGCGCCGTGACGGCGGGTGCGAAGTCGGTTATCTGACCAACGAGGAGAGCGCCGACATGCTGGTGGATGCCCATCTGACCCGGCTGCCCCGGCAGGGCATCGCCGCCATCCGCGACTGGGCGGATACGCCTCCGGCAAGCGAGGATCCCCAGCCGGCAACGGCCTCCGGCCTCGGCCGAGCATTGCCGATGCGGGCCTGTCCCGAGGGGAGCGGGGAGGCCTTCAGCATCATCGAGACCGCCGGCTTCATCGATGGTGCCGATTTCGCCATCCACTGCCAGCCCCAAACCGGGGGTGGCGACCGCCATCCGCTGGTGCTGTTCCTCAATTCCGGTTCCAATCACCAGGTGGGACCGAATCGCCTCTACATCACCCTGTCGCGGCGGTTGGCCGAGGCCAGCATCGAATCCCTGAGGCTGGACCTGCCGGGGCTCGGCGAGACTCCGGCCGCGGAGGGTGTCGAGGAAAACCTGCCCTATCCGCCGCAGCCCGCTGCTGCCCTGCAACGGGTCATCGACCGGCTGCAGCTGCGCCAGCGGCCGCTGGTGCTGATCGGGCTCTGCTCCGGTGCTTACCATGCCTTTCTCGGCGCCATCGAGCTGCAGGCGGATATCCGACGGGTGGTGCTGATCAACCCGCTGACCTTCTACTGGGAGCAGGGCATGCAACTGGAAGATGCGCCGAGCGTACAATACGGTGAATGGAACTGGTACCAGCAATCGCTGCGCGATCCCGACCGCTGGAAGCGGCTGCTCAGCGGGCGTATAAATCCCTGGCCGATCGCCCGCTCCGTCCTCAAGCGCCTTGCGCTCAAACTGCACAGCCGGGGGCGGCGGTTGCTGGAACACTTCGAGAACAGTCCGCCGAACCGCATATCGCCCAGCCTCGGCAACAGCCTGCGCAAGATCGAGCAGCGGGGTGTGGGCCTTTCGCTGGTGTTCGCCGCAGGCGACCCGGGGCTGGCGATACTCCGCGAACAGGCCGGCAGCCGTGTGCGGGCCATGCAGCGGCGTGGCAGCGCCGAGATGCTGCTGATCCACAATGCCGACCACACCCTGTCACGATGGCAGGCCCGCCAGCAACTGCTGGACTGGTTCCAGCAACGGCTGATCCCGGAACTCCACTCCTTGCTCAGGAACCGGGGCTGATCTTCTCTCCGCCGGCGGACTCGACTGCCTGCCGTGCCTCCCGCTCGTGCTTCACCTCCAGCAGTGTGGTGAAGGCCGATCCGTCGCCGACCAGCATCCGCGTCACCACCTCGGCACCGACCACCGCGATCATGCCCGGCAGGATGATGTTGATGTTGCCGGTCAGCTCCATCAATGCCACCAGCGCGGCCAGGGGCGCATGCAGAATGGCTCCCATCATCGCCACCATGCCGGTGAGCACATAGAGACCCACCGAAGCGCCGAGCGCGGGCCACTGGATGCCGACCAGGCTTGCAGTGATGCCTCCCACCGCGCCGCCGAGCATCAGTGAAGGGCCGATCAGTCCGCCGGGCAAGCGGGCGCCCACCGAAACGGCAGTGGCGATGAACTTGGCGAACAGCAGCAGCCCCAGCCCCTGCAGGCCGTAGTGCTGCTGGAAGATGCGGTTCAGTGCATCGTAGCTGACTCCCATGATGGCCGGGGCCGCCAGTGCCAGCAGGCCGGTCACCAGTCCGGCACAGACGAACATCACGCGTGGACGCCAGGCGATGGTCAGGCGTGCCACCCGGTTGACGCTGCCAATGAACACTGCGGCGAGCAGGCCGATCAGCAGGCCCATCACCGCGATCACCGGCAGATCGGCCAGTGAATCGCGCGGCAGTGGAGGCACCGAGAAGGCCGGGTGAGGTCCATAGACCAGCTGGCTGATGACCGCGCCCATTACCGTAGCCACGATGACCGGCACCACATAGTGGATGGCATAGCGCAGGCGGAATACCTCGATGACGAAGATGACGCCGGCCAGTGGTGTGTTGTAGGCGGCGGCGATGGCTGCCGCGCCGCCGGCCGCGGCCAGCAGGTAGTGTTCGTCCTCCTTGAGCCGAAAGCCCTGACCGATCAGCGCCGCATTGGCCGCACCCAGATGCACGCCCGGGCCTTCACGGTCCACCGACTGGCCGCTGACGATAGCCAGCCAGCCGCCGGCGAATTGTACCAGGGCGTTGCGGAAGGGAAGGCGCTGTTTGCGGAAGCGCAGGAATTCGAGCACATGGACGATGCCCACCGCGCGCAGCGCAGGGGGCAGGCGGTCGAACAGCAGGCCCAGCAGCAGTGCGCCGGCCACCGGCAGCGCAAACTGCAGCCAGCCGGGCAGGGCCTCGTAGTTGCCCACCCGTCCGTCGGGCAGGGTGGCCATCTGCACCTGCTCGATGGACAGGCGGAACAGGATCACCAGCGCCCCGGCCATCAGGCCGACCAGGCTGCCGAGCAGCACGATGCGGAGGGTCAGTTTTTCCAAGCCGGATGCGTCGCCAAAAGCGACACTATAACAGCTCCGCTATCTCCCCATCACGCTCGGGCCGGTGAGCCGCGCAGCAGCAGATAGCCCAGCACGCCGGAGGCGAAGGAACCGGTGAGGATTGCCAGCCGGTCGGTGAACTGGAACAGGCTGTCGTCGGAGAAGGCCAGCGAGGTGATGAACAGGCTCATCGTGAAACCGATGCCGGTGAGCACCGACACGCCGTAGAGCTGGCGCCAGCCGGCCCCTTCCGGCAGGCTGGCCAGCCCCAGCCGAATGGCGACCCAGCTGAAGCCGAAGACGCCCAGCTGCTTGCCGATGAACAGGCCCAGCAGGATGCCCAGCGGCACCGGGCCGGCCATCTGGTCGAGGGAGATTTCCCGCATGTCGACCCCGGCGTTGACGAAGGCAAACAACGGCAGAATGAAGAAGGCCACCCAGTAGTGCAGGTCGTGTTCGATGTCCTTGAGCGGGGAAAAGGATTGCCCTTCTTCATCACGGGCGTTGAGCGGTATGGTAAAGGCCAGCGCGACGCCCGCCAGCGTGGCATGCACGCCGGATTTCAGCACGCTGATCCAGAGCACGGTGCCGACGATGAAATAGGCGGCCTTCCTGGCCACGCCGAAGCGGTTGAGCAACACCAGCACCGTCAGTGCCGCTGCGGCCACGCTGATCGAGGTCACCGACAGGTCGGTGGTGTAAAACAGGGCAATGATGACGATGGCGCCGAGGTCATCGATGATCGCCAACGCCATCAGGAAGATCTTCAGCGAAACCGGTACCCGCTTGCCCAGCAGTGAGAGGATGCCGAGCGCGAAGGCGATGTCGGTGGCGGTGGGGATTGCCCAGCCGTTGGAGGCCACCGGGTCGTTCAGGTTGAAGGCCAGGTAGACCACGGCCGGCACCGCCATGCCGCCGATCGCGGCAATGCCGGGCAGCGCCGCCTGCTGGATCGACGACAGGTGGCCTTCAAGGATCTCGCGTTTCACCTCCAGGCCGATCAGCAGGAAGAAGATGGCCATCAGGCCGTCATTGACCCAGTGGTAGAGGGATTTGTCGAGCTGCAGCGGACCAACGCGGATTTCCACCGGGATGTGCAGAAAGCCCTGATAGTACGGCGCCAGGAAGCTGTTGCTGAACAGCAGGGCGAGTACGGTGGTGAAGATCAGCAGGATGCCGGCGGAGGATTCGCGCTGGATGAATTCGTCGATGATGGATTTCATTGGAGGCGGTACCGGGGTGGAAAGCGGATGCTGTTCTGATGGTGATGTCTTGGATTCTTGAGAGCCGTCTCGCCCAGTATAGTTCAAGCGCGACGAAATACCGCGGGTAAGCCGCGTTCAGCCTCGGAAGGTGGCAACCGGAAAGGAAAGCCGCCGCGGCCACCGGGCCTGCGGCGGCAGCGGTTCAGTCACCGCGGGACAGGCTGGGCCACTTCGAGAAGGCCAGGAAATAGAGGAAGATGATGTTGGCCAGAGGAATCAGGATCAGCAGGGAAAGCCAGCCGGAGTAGCCCGCCTTGGAGGTGATCTTCCAGAACGGAAGCACGATGAGGATGATCCAGACCAGCATGAAGATCAGTTGTACGAGGCCGAATCCGGCCGCCATGTCCATGTCGCCGTTCATGTATATGCTCCTGTTGTTATTGTGAGCCGAAGCCCGGTGGATGAAACCGCGCCCGGAGGTCCGGGCGCGGGGTGGGGGTCAGTCCCAGCTCAGCGCGCCGCCGGTCTGGTACTCGGTGACCCGGGTCTCGAAGAAGTTCTTCTCCTTTTTCAGGTTGGCCTGCTCGTCAAGCCAGGGCAGTGCGTTCTCGGCACCGGGGAAAGGCTCCTTGTGGTTGAGCTTGCGCGCGCGCCGGTTGGCCACGAAACGGAACTGGGCAATGTGGTCGTCGGCGCTGTAGCCGAGGATCGGGTCGGGCATCAGGAAGCGGGCATAGGCCTCTTCGGCGGCCTCGGCTTCCTCCCACATGTGCTGGATGGCCACCGGATCGATCTTCAGGTTCTCTTCCTTGATGATCTGGTTGCACACGCGGATGCCGAAGGAGGCATGCAGCACCTCGTCGCGCATGATGTACTGGAACTGTTCGGCGGTGCCCTTCATCAGCCCGCGCCGCTGCAGCGCGAAGATGGGCGTGAAGCCGTTGTAGAACCAGGTGCCCTCGAACACCCCGGCGAAGAAGGTGTAGGCCATGACGAAGTTTTCCAGCTCGTCGCGGTCGTTGAGGTCGATGTCGGCACGCAGCACCGAATCCAGCTTGCTGTTGCAGAGGTTGATCTTGTGGTGGATCTCGGGCACCACGCGGTAGCGGTTGTAGATCTCGCCCTGGTCGAGGCCGAGGGTCTCGATGCAGTGCTGGTAGGTCCAGGTGTGCATGGATTCCTCGTAGACCTGCCGTGCCTGGTAGATCTGCAGCTCCGGCGCGGTCATTTTCTCCATCACCGCCAGGCCGATGTTGCGCATCGCCAGGATGTCGGAAGTGGTCAGGTAGGAGAGCACATTCTCGTACAGGTGGCGTTCCTCGAGGGTCAGCTTGTGGTTGTAGTCGTGGATGTCCTGCGACATGTTGATGTCCAGCGGCGTCCAGTGGTTCTTGTTGGCGTTGAGGAAGTACTCCCAGGCCCAGGGGTACTTGAAGGGCGCCAGCTGGTTGATGTCGGTCATGCCGTTGACGACGCGCTTGTCCTCGGGGTTGACCGGCTTGGCGGCCACCGGGTTGATCTCCGGGCGCCTGACCTCGGGCCGGGCGATGGGAGGCAGTTCGGCGGCGACCGTCTCGGGTTCGGCCGCGACGGCGGGTTCGGCGGTCGGGGCCACGGCTTCGGCGGAGGCCGGAGGCGCGGTGTCGACGGGCGCCGGAGCGGCCGTTGCCGGCTCGGCGGGCGCGGTCTTGGGGCTGGTGGTGTCGGCCGGCAGCGGGGCCAGCGGGTCGTCCCAGTTCAGCATGTCATGTCCTCTTCGTGTTTCGGTATCGTGGGTTGTCGGGTTACTGGCAGGCTTCGCAATCCGGATCGAGGATCGAGCAGGCCTTCGGCGCTTCGCTGGCCTCGGACGGTTCCTCGCGTTCGGTGGCGGAGGTCTTCTCCACCGCGGTGGCGCCCAGTGAGCGCAGGTAGTAGGTGGTCTTGAGGCCGCGCACCCAGGCCAGCTTGTAGAGGTTGTCGAGCTTCTTGCCGGAAGGCTCGGCCATGTACAGGTTCAGCGACTGCCCCTGATCGATCCATTTCTGTCGGCGCGAGGCGGCCTCCACCAGCCAGCGCGAATCCATCTCGAAGGCGGTGGCATAGAGCTGCTTGAGGTCGTCCGGTACCCGGTCGATCTGCTGTACGCTTCCGTCGTAGTACTTGAGGTCGTTGATCATCACCTCGTCCCACAGTCCGCGGTCCTTGAGGTCGCGCACCAGGTATTCGTTGATGACGGTGAACTCGCCGGACAGGTTGGATTTGACAAACAGGTTCTGGTAGATCGGTTCGATCGACTGCGATACCCCGCAGATGTTGGAGATGGTCGCGGTCGGCGCGATGGCCATGGTGTTGGAGTTGCGCATGCCGACGGTCATCACCCGCTCGCGCAGGCTGTCCCAGTTCATGGTCCAGCTCATGTCCTGTTGCAGGTAGTCGCCGCGCGCGTCCTTGAGGTTCTGGATCGAGTCGATCGGCAGCACGCCCTGACTCCACAGCGAGTTGGGGAAGCTGGAATAGGTGCCGCGTTCCTCGGCCAGATGGGTGGAGGCCTTGATGGCGTAATAGCTGACCGCCTCCATCGACTGGTCGGCGAACTCGATGGCCTCCAGCGAGCTGTAGGGGATGTGCTGCTTGAACAGCGCGTCCTGGAAGCCCATGACGCCCAGTCCCACCGGGCGGTGACGCAGGTTGGCGATGCGCGCCTGCGGCACGCTGTAGTAGTTGTAGTCGATGACATTGTCGAGCATGCGCATCGCGGTGTTGATGGTGCGCTCGAGCTTCTCCAGATCCAGTCCGTTCTCGCCCACATGCTGCGGCAGGTTGACCGAGCCGAGGTTGCAGACGGCGATCTCGGTGTCGGAAGTGTTGAGCGTGATCTCGGTGCACAGGTTGGAGGAATGCACCACACCCACATGCTGCTGCGGCGAACGCAGGTTGCAGGGGTCCTTGAAGGTGATCCAGGGATGGCCGGTCTCGAACAGCATGCCGAGCATCTTGCGCCACAGGTCCTGGGCCTTGACCCGCTTGAACAGGGTGATCTCGCCGCGATCGGCCTTTTCCTCGTATTCGCGGTAGCGCTTTTCGAAGCGCACGCCGTAGAGGTCGTGCAGGTCGGGGACATCGTTAGGCGAGAACAGCGTCCATTCGGCGTCTTCGGCCACCCGCTTCATGAACAGGTCCGGAATCCAGTTGGCGGTGTTCATGTCGTGGGTGCGGCGGCGTTCGTCGCCGGTGTTCTTGCGCAGTTCGAGGAAATCCTCGATGTCCAGGTGCCAGGTTTCCAGGTAGGCGCACATCGCGCCCTTGCGCTTGCCGCCCTGGTTGACCGCCACCGCGGTGTCGTTGGCCACCTTGAGGAAGGGCACCACGCCCTGACTCTTGCCGTTGGTGCCCTTGATGTGCGAGCCGAGGGCGCGCACCCGGGTCCAGTCGTTGCCGAGGCCGCCGGCGAACTTGGACAGCAGGGCGTCGTCCTTGATCGCGCTGAAGATGCCGTCGAGGTCGTCGGGCACGGTGGTCAGGTAGCAGGAGGAGAGCTGCGGACGCAGGGTGCCGGAGTTGAACAGGGTCGGCGTGCTGCTCATGAAATCGAAGGAGGACAGCAGGTCGTAGAACTCGATGGCGCGGGCTTCGCGGTCCACCTCGTTGATCGCCAGCCCCATCGCCACGCGCATGAAGAAGGCCTGCGGCAGTTCGAAGCGGATATCGCCGTGGTGGATGAAATAGCGGTCGTAGAGGGTTTGCAGGCCCAAGTAGGTGAACAGGTGATCACGCTCGGGCTTCAGCGCCTCGCCGAGACGGGTCAGGTCGAATTTCAGCAGCTCGGTGTCCAGCCGCTCCAGTTCGGCGCCCTTCTTGATGTAGTTGGCGAAGTATTCGGGGTAGCGGGCGCTCATCTCGCGGAAGGTGGCGGTGGGCGCGCCGTCGCCGATAAAGCTCAGTGCCTCGCGGCGCAGGCTGTCGAGAAGCAGCCGCGCGGCGGCGCGGGAGTAGTCCGGTTCCACATCGATCAGCGAACGGGCGCTCATCACCAGCATCGGTTGCACGTCCTTCTCCGCCATGCCGTCGAACAGGCTGCGCAGGGTGTCGTTGTAGAGGCGCTCGGGATCGCAGTTGGGCAGGTCCTCGCAGGCCTCGGCGATGACGCGCTTGAGGCGCTCGGTGTCCAGCGGTTCCAGCTGGCCGTTTTCGTGGCGTACCTGCAGCACGCGCTCCAGCGGCTCGGCCTGCTCCGGCTCGGCGGTCTGCTCCTCGGCGCGTTTCTGTGCCTGCTGCTCGCGGTAGAGCACATAGGCGCGGGCCACCTTGTGCTCGCCGTTGCGCATCAGCGCCAGTTCGACCTGATCCTGGATGTCCTCGATCACGAAGGTGCCGCCGTTGGGCTGGCGCCGCTTGAGGTTGTCCACCACCATGTCGGTGAGCCGGGCGACCGTCTCGTGCACGCGGGAAGAGGCCGCGGCCTGGCCGCCCTCGACGGCGAGGAAAGCCTTGGTCATGGCCACGGTGATCTTCTCGCGGTCGAAACCGGTCAGCTTGCCGTTGCGGCGCAGCACCTGCCACTTGCTGGCGGGCGCAGGCGTCTCGGCGGGGGCTTCGGGTTCCAGGTCGAGGCGAGGAGTGGTCGGTTCGAGGGTCAGCGGAGAGTCGATGTTCTGCATGTCGTTGATGAATCCTTTATTGTGAGCGTCTGAGTCGTTTTCTGGCCAGGGGCGGGGCAGTACGGCATCGAAAGTGGCGCGCAGGGCGCGGGCGCCGGGTCGGATACGGCGTCGCTGTGGGTCGATGGTGGTGACTGTCCCCCTCGTCACTGCCTCGGGGCAGGAACGGGTTGCTGCCGGGCCCGGCTTCGTCGTTGCGGCCTGGGTCCCGTGAATCCGCAGCGCCGCGGCAACGCCGGAGCCTGTGGATTCCTTCGCCGAAAACAGCCCCTCTGGGGCCGGCGAGAACAGGGACCACAATATAGTGTGTCTGATGCCCGGGTCAAGTACATTATCTTGTGTATGCGGCCGTGAACAGGCTGTGGACAAGTTGTGCGAAAATACCGTTGAATGAGCGTGAACCGCATGGCCAAAGGCTTTGCGCCGTACATGAAAAAACGCTGATATTTGCCCAGATTATCGGCGTGTCGATGGGTATAGAAAAAATCGATTGGAGACGAACGGTGGTTGAAAAGTTACGGCAATCGGCTACAGGTGAGTGGCGCCTCGGCATCGACCTGGGCGGTACCAAGATCGAGGCGGCGCTGCTCGACGGGCAGGGCGGGATGGCCTGGCGCGAGCGGGTGGCGACACCGGCCGACGACTATGCGTCGATTCTGGATGCGATCCGGAGTCTGCTGCGGCGCGCCGAGCAGTTCGCCGGTCGGGCACTGCGCGTCGGTATCGGCACGCCGGGTGCGGTATCGCCAAACAGCGGTCTGCTGCGCAATTCCAACACCCGGTGCGTGAACGGTCGTCCGTTGCTGGAAGACCTGCAACAGCACCTTCAGCGGCCGGTGCGGATTGCCAATGACGCCAACTGCTTCGCCCTGTCGGAGGCAGTGGACGGGGCGGCGGCGGACGGCCGGGTGGTGTTCGGGGTGATCATCGGCACCGGCACCGGCGGCGGGCTGGTGATCGAGCGCGCGCCACTGACCGGACGCCACGCGATCGCCGGCGAGTGGGGGCACAATCCGCTGCCCTGGCCACAGGCATTCGATCACCCGCGGCCCTGCTACTGTGGCCGCAGCGGCTGCATCGAAACCTATCTTTCCGGCCCCGGCTTCGCCGCCAATGCCCGCGCCGACGCCGGCCTGGAGCTGGATGCGCGGGGGATCGCCGAGCGTGCCGCCGCGGGTGATGCGCTCTGCCAGCGTCAGATGAAGCAGTACCACGACCAGCTGGCGCGGGCGCTGGCGCATGTGATCAACCTGCTGGATCCGGATGTGATCGTGCTTGGTGGCGGCATGTCGAACATCGACAGCCTGTACACAGAGGTGCCGCCGCTGCTCGGGCGTTATGTCTTCTCCGACTTCGTGGATGTGCCGATCCGTCCGCCGCGGTACGGCGATTCCAGTGGTGTGCGCGGTGCCGCCTGGCTGTGGTGAGGGGTCAGCCGGGGCCGTTCTGCTCCAGCCAGGCGTAGAATTCCAGGTCTTCGTAGAATTCCAGCGGTACGCCGCTGCTGGCGATCTCGAAGCCGTCGACGGCATCCTCGGGGCCGATGGCGGAGGGCGCGCGCAACGCGGGCACCAGCAGCAGGGCCAGCGCGGCGATGCCGGCGGCCGCCAGGCCGAGGCGGAGCCAGGGCCGAGGGGTTGCCCTCCGGCCGTGCTCGAGGGCGTCCAGCGCTTCCAGGCGCGCCCGTTGCAGGCGCTGGTGCTGCAAGGCATCGGGGCGGTCCTGGGCCAGGCCCTCGCGCAGCCGTTGGATCACGTCTTCATCGGTCTTCATCGGGTACTCCGTCGGTGTTCAGCAGTTGCCGCAGCCGGCTGATGGCGCGGCGGTAGTGGGTTTTGACGCTGGTTTCGGCGATGCCGAGAGCCGCCGCCGTCTCGGCGGTGGAGAATTCCTGCCAGGCGCGCAGCAGGAACACCTGTTGCTGACGCAGTGGCAGCCGGGCCAGTGCCTGGTGTATGCGTTTCACTTCGCCATCCTGTTGCGCCTGCCGTTGCGGATCGTCGCTGGAGGTGCCTGCGGCGGGGTGTTCCTCCGGGCCGTCCAGCGCCTCGCTGAAGGGCAGCCAGCGCCACAGTGTGCGCCGACGGTGGAAGTCGCGGATGCGGTTGTTGAGAATGCGATAGAACAACAAGGTCCATTCCTCCTCCCGGCGTTCGCCATAATGACGCGCCAGGCGCAGCATGCTGTCCTGTACCAGGTCCAGCGCATCGTCGGGGTTGCGCGTCATTGCATGGGCCAGGCTGTAGGCGCGTGTCTGCTGGGCGGCGAGGAAGGCATCCAGCCTTCTTCGCCGCTCGCTCAGCGGGTGCCGGTCCATTCCACACCGGCGCTCACCGAAATCCGGATGCCGTCGTCGTTGTCGAGTCCGGCGCCAAGCAGCAGATCGAGTGGCCCGTCGATGGGCTGGCGCAGGTCAAACAGCAGGCTGCGGCTGTGCGCGCCGTCGATGTCGTTCTGGCTGTCCAGCCATTGCAGGCTGTAGTGGCGCGTTGCGCCTTGCCAGGCCCACCCGATCCGCCACTGCTGGCGCAGCAGCAGGCCACTCTGCTGCAGGGCATTGGCGCTGATGATGCGTTGCAACAGCGGGCGTGCATGCAGCGGACTCAGGTCTCGGTCGTAGTCGAAGCGTTCGACCGACAGCATGCCTTCGCCCGCGCCGAAGCGATGGGCCAGTTCCAGCGCGATGCTGTTGCTGTCGCTGGTGAAGCGTGACGGCAGATGCAGCGGCGGTGGCAGGTCGCCTCGGGTGTAGATGGCGATGTCGCCCTGGCTCAGGGACAGGTCTATGCGGCCGCGCGCCGACAAGCGGCTGATGCCGATGCGCAGGCGCTCGATCTCCAGTGCGTCGCGCTGGCCCTGAAAGCGGTAGCCGGCGTACAGGCCCAGCCGGTCGCCGATCCAGTAGCTCAGCCGGCCTCCGAGGTCGTTGCTGTCGAAGGCGTCGTCCCCGTCGTCGATGCGGGTGCGGGCATAGTCGAGGTCGAGTTCGGTGTCCGGCGTCAGCGGCAGCAGCAGCCAGGCCGACAGGGTCTGGCTGTCCTGCGGGTCCGTGCCGAGCAGCAGGCCGGCGACCACGGGGGAAGTGGCCGGAAACGCCTGATCGTCGCCCAGCGACCAGTCATCGTTGTCCGCTCCGGCCACCGGGGGCAGGAGCAGGAGACACAACAGCGGCATCAGTGCAGGCACGGTTCAGCCCTTGCCGCCACCCTTCGACGGGCGCGGAAAACGCGGATGGCGGAGCAGCTGCTTGCGCTGGGCCGGGGTGAGCCGTTTCCAGCGGGATTTGAGACGCTTGCGTTCGGCCGGCGGCAGGGCACGGAAACGCTGGAAGCTGCGCTTGAGCTGTTGCTGACGCTCCGCGGGCAGTTGCCGGAAGCGTTGGAAGCGGGCACGGATTGCCGCTTTCTGCTGTGCATCCAGCGATTGCCAGCGTCGGAAGTTGTCCCGGGCCTGGCGTCTTTGTTCCGCATCCATCTCCAGCCATCGTCGGGCACCCTGCTGCAGTTTCAGCTGGCGCTGCTCGGGCAGTTGCCGCCACTGCTCCTCGAAGGGGGCGAGCAGCTGGCGCAGGTCTTCGGGCAGGCGTTCGAACTCCAGCGCCGAGGCCGGGCCGAGGAGCATCCAG
The DNA here is from genome assembly GCA_026989015.1 of Gammaproteobacteria bacterium. Lineage (GTDB taxonomy): Bacteria > Pseudomonadota > Gammaproteobacteria > S144-22. The sequence continues at coordinate 7,529 of JALSKD010000006.1, read as the reverse complement.
CCCAGCAATGCAGCCAGCAGGGATCTAGTCTTCATTGGATGTGTCCTCCTCGTTGAGTTGCGGTGCTTGCTCGTCCGGAGCGGTGGAACGGCGCAGAAGGTCCTTTTGCGCATGGTATTCCATCAGCTCCAGGGTCTGGCGGTCGATGTCGCCGAAATCCGCCAGGAACTCGAGCAGTTCCAGACTGGGTGGCGGCGCGTCGTCCGCCCACAGCGGAGGGCAGAGCAACAGCAGCAGGATCAGGCTTGGCGCGGGCATGGAATCCCCTCATCACAGGATGAGGGGATTGTACCAGCGGCAACTTCATCGGACATGAACGCCGCGGATCACAGCGGCCAGGCCAGCCCGCCGAGGCGGACCACCACCTTGCGGCTGGCCAGTTCGGCGGCCTGCGGGTCATACCGGCCCTGGGCGGTGATCAACAGTACCGGGCTGCCTTCTTCCAGCCGTTGTTGCAATTCGCCGGCAAAATGGCTCCAGTCGTGGAACACGCTGACGGTGGGGCCTTCGCTGATCATGTACAGGCCCGGCTTGCCCTGTTGCGGCACGATGCGCGGCAGGGTCTGCAGATCGCTCAGGTCGGTGAGTACACCGGCGCGCTTCAGGTGGTGCAGCTTGCCGGCATCCTCGATGGCCGGCAGCAGGCCACTGCCGTCGAGTTCGGCAATGGCGGTGGTGCTGCCATCCGGCTCCCAGGAGATCAGCATTTTGGTCAGCATTGAGCTGACATCGATGACGGTCTTGGCTTCGAAATCCGGCGGTGCGCTGCCAAAGGCGGTCGGGAAGCCGCGGATCCACACCGGGTCGGAAAGGTCGATGCTGTGCAGCGGCAGTGTGCCGGTATCCACCTCGTAGGCATCCGGATCGGCGTCATTGGCGGCATCGCTGCCGGTGCCGGTGAAATCGAAACGGCTGACGCTGCGGTTGTTGATGCTCTGCAGGTCCACCACCAGGCCATTGCCCTTGTCCACCACGCTGGCCGCGAGGTCGCTGTATTTCATGCGAACCACGCCTTCCGCATTGCCGGTGGCATCGAGTTCGCCTTCGTCGTTGAAGCGACCGATCACGCTGATGTGCTGGCCGATGCTGATGTTGGTGATGTCCGCGCTATCGGCGCTCCCCTGCTTGTGGACGCGGGTGCTTTCATCGATCAACACCGTCAGTTCGTCATTGAAGCGGATCACGCCGTTGCCGGTCTCGATGGCCGCACCGAGCAGGGTCAGGCGATTGCCGTCACGAACGATGACCGAGCCGCGCGCGGCATCGCGGTCATCCCAGGGTACGCTTTCACCGGCAAATACTTCCTCGGCACGGTAGCGGCGTGCATCGCTGTCGAAACGGCCCAGGGTGACGACCGGCGTGCCGGTGCCGAGCGCGGCCAGTGCGGAGAGGCCTTCATCGCCGGTGTAGGCTACGCCATCGATTTCGAAGCGGGTGTCGTCGTCGGTCCATACCGTCAACTCGCCGTGACTGCGGTGGCGTACCTGAAACGGACGGATGTCGATCACGAAGCTGCGGTTTTCGGTATCGACTCTGTCGAGCAGGCCGCGCGCGCGGCGCAGTTTTTCATCGTCGAAGTCGCGTTGCGTGGTGGCGGACAGGACCGGCTTCACCACCACCGTGGCGCTCTGGCCGTCGTCGGCAAGGGTCACATCATTGGAGGCTTCGAGATCGAAGTCGATGGTCAGGTCGCGCAGCTGGCCGGGGCTGATGACAAAGCCCTCGCCGCCGTTGATGGTGGCGGTCAGGGTCAGACTGCCCAGTGTTTCGCCCTGACGGTCGACCGCCGTGCCCGGTACCGAGTTGCCATCCGCATTTTCCACGGTGATTTCAGCTTCGTCGAAGTCCAGGGTGATCTCGGCGCGGGTATAGGCGCCCGAGGGCACGGTGGCCGCGGTGATGAATTCGCTGACATCGATGTAACGGGTGAAGTCCAGCCGTGTGGTGCTAGGTAGGGTTTCGACCACCGCACCGTTCGGCCGGTACAGGCGCAGCGAAGTGACATCCACCGCATACTGGTTGAAGTCGCCTTCGGCATCGGTCAGGGAGATGTAGAGGGCGCCGGTATCCTCTTCGCTGGATGAGCCGCCGCAGCCTCCCAGCAGCCCGGCGCTCAGCAGCAGCGGCAGCCAGACGCTGCGCCCCAGTCCGGTGTTCAGTCGTTGTAACATGTCGTTTTCCTCATCGGTTGTTGTGCTTCGGTACCGGGCATAACGCGCGAACAGGGAAAAGGGATGACAACGGCTGCGAAAAAACGGATGTTTTTTCGGACGGGCAAAAAAAACGCCAGCCCGAGGGGGCTGGCGGAAACCGAACTCAGAAGCTTGACTGAGCTCAGGCACAGGTTCGCAATGCGTGTTCACAAGTCTATACATCCGGCTGGCAGAGAGTGTGATAGCTTTCACATTTTCGGGTTGTGCCGGGTTAATACCAATGACAGATCAGGGGGGATGAGCCATGAGCAGGAACATACATACAGGGCGCAAAACACGCATCATCGCCACCCTGGGACCGGCCACGCAATCACCGGGGATGATCGAGCGCCTGCTGCAGGCGGGGGTGGATGTCTTCCGCCTCAACATGTCCCATGGCAGTCATCGTGAGCATGCGGAGAGCATCCGGCAGATACGGCGACTGGCATCGAAAATGCGCATTCATGCCGCCATCTTCTGTGATCTTTGCGGTCCCAAGATCCGTGTGGGCACCCTGGCCGGGGGCGCAATGGAACTCAAGGCGCGCTCCGTGGTGGTGGTGACCACGCGCCGGGTGACCGGCCGCGACGGGGTAATCCCCAGCCAGTACGGGGCACTGCACAAGGACGTCAAGCCCGGAGACCGCATCCTGCTCGATGACGGCAAGCTGGAACTCAAGGTGCTGTCGGTGAAGGGGCGCGACATCGAATGCCGGGTGATCTATGGCGGCGTGCTGACCGACCGCAAGGGCATCAACCTGCCCGACAGTCGGGTTTCGGCACCCTCGCTGACCGACGCCGATCGTCGCGATGCCCGCTTCGCGCTGGAACAGGCTGTGGACCTGCTGGCGCTGTCCTTCGTGCGCAGCGCGGAGGGCATATTGGCGCTGAAGCGTTACCTCCGGCGGCACGGCGGCGAGCTGCCCGTGATCGCCAAGATCGAGAAGCCCCAGGCCCTGGAAGCCATCGACGGCATCCTGCAGGAAGCCCATGGCATCATGATCGCACGCGGCGATCTGGGTATCGAGATCGATCCCGCCCGTCTGCCGATGGTGCAGAAGGAACTGATCGACCGGGCGCGGGCCGCCTGCAAGCCGGTGATCGTTGCCACCCAGATGATGGAATCGATGATCGACTCCTCGCGCCCGACACGGGCCGAGGTGGGCGATGTGTCCAATGCGGCGATGCTCGGTGCCGATGCGGTGATGCTCTCCGGAGAAACCTCGGTGGGCCGTTATCCGTTGCAGGCCGTGCGTTACATGAATGCAATCCTGCGTGAAGCCGAGCAGTGGCGTCAGCGCAGCCCCCGTTGCGGAGACGATCTGGACATGCGGGTGGCCGAGTCACCGCGCCGCGCGCTGGCCAATGCGGCGATGGGCATTGCACGGGACCTCAGACTGCTGGCGTTGCTGGTGCCGACGCGCAGTGGCACCACGGCGATGGTGGTGTCGGCATTCCGGCCCTCGGCCCCGGTGATCGGGGTATGCCCCGATGCGCGCACGGCGCGGGTGCTGACCCTTAACTGGGGGGTGATACCGATGCAGTTGAAGCCGGCGGAGATCGCCGACTGGCAGCGTATGAGCCGAATTGTCGCACGGCGCCTGGGGCTGTCGCTGAACGACCGTTCGCTGGCCGTGCTGTCCGGATTCGGCAAGAGCGGGCAGAAGGATCAGCCGGTGCTCAAGATCCTGCGTTTCTGAGGTGCCGGGGTGATGAGCGGCTTGAGCGTTATGGTGGTGGCCCAGGCGCTGGGCGGAATCGGCGTGTTCCTGCTTGGCATGCTGGTGATGACCGAAGGGCTCAAGGCGCTGGCCGGCGCGCGCGTCAGTCACTGGTTGGTGCATTCCACGCGCAGTCCGTGGAGCGGCGCGCTCACTGGCGCCCTGGGGACGGCGCTGCTGCAATCCTCCAGCGCCACCACGGTGGCCGCGGTGGGCTTCGTCGGCGCCGGCCTGCTCGATTTCTCGCAGGCGCTGGGCATCATCTTCGGGGCAAATCTGGGTACCACCATCACCGGCTGGATGGTGGCCCTGTTCGGTTTCAAGCTCCAGCTCGGCCTGCTGGCGATGCCGCTGGTGTTCATCGGCGTGATGCTGAGGCTGTTCGCGCCGGGCCGCGGTGCGCGCATCGGTCACGCGCTGGCCGGCTTTGCCCTGATCTTCATCGGCATCGACCTGCTGCAGCAGGCGATGGCCGGCTACGGGCCGCTGTTCGATCCGCAGGACTTTCCTCCGGACAGCCTCTGGACACGCCTGCGCCTGGTGGGCATCGGAATCCTGGTGACGCTGGTCACCCAGTCGTCCAGCGCCGGGGTGGCGGCGACCCTGGCGGCGCTGCATGCCGGTTCCATCGAGTTCGGGCAGGCGGCGGCACTGGTCATCGGCATGGATGTGGGCACCACCGCGACCGCGGCACTGGCCACCATCGGCGGCAGCATCGGCGCGCGCCGCACCGGGCTTTCGCATGTGATCTACAACCTGATGACCGCGGTCGGCGCGCTGCTGTGGATCGACGCCTACAGCTACTGGCTGGGTGAGGCCTTCCCGCAGGCGATCCGCCGCGATCCGGAAATCGCGCTGGTCGGTTTTCACAGCAGCTTCAATGCCCTCGGCGTGCTGCTGGTATTGCCGTTTGCCCACCGCTTCGCGCGCTGGATCGAACGGCTGATACCGGAATCGCCGAGCCGGGTGGAACGCGAACTGGATGCGGCCCTGCTCAGCGAACCGCAGGCGGCGCTCGAAGCGGCGGATCAGGTGTTGCGGCGGCTGTTTGCCGAGTTGCTCGAATGCGTGGACGACCTGCTGGAACGGGGTCAGAAGCCGGATGCGGTGCAGACCCGGCGGTGGCAACAGGATCTGCGGCATCTGCAGGTCTTTCTCGATGAGATCCATATTCCCGACCCGCGCCAGCCGGGGCAACGGCGGCTGACGGCCTTGCTGCATGCGGCGGATCACCTGCAGCGCCTGTACGACCGCTGTGCCGAGGACGCCGAACGCGCCGAAGCCGCGCGGGACAGCGCGATTCTGATCGAGTTGGAACGGGCGCTGGACGATGCCATCGAGTCTCTGTTGATGTGCCTGGAGTCGGGCGACAGCGCGCGTCTGGAGGCGCTGGCCCGGGCGCTCAGTGAGGACATGGACAACGCCAGTGATGCGCTGCGGGATGCCCTCTACCTGGAGGTGGCGGAAGGGGATCTGACGGTCGGAGAGGCGCAGCGCCAGGCCGAGGCCTTGCGCTGGCTGCAGCGGGTGAGCCGTCACCTCTACCGCATTGCGCACTACCTGGCGCGGTCGGCCTGAGGCTCAGGGTGCCAGTCGCTCGATGCTCCAGCCGTTGGCCTGCGCGGTGTAGCGAAAGCGGTCGTGGAGGCGATCCGGCTGGCCTTGCCAGAATTCAATGGTGGTCGGCCGTACCCGGTATCCGCCCCAGAATTCGGGCAGCGAGATGTCGCCGTCGGCGAAACGCTTGCGGATTTCTTCCAGCTTGCCGAGCAGCAGGTCGCGGGAACGGATCGGCCGGCTCTGGGCCGATACCCAGGCGCCGAGCTGGCTGCCGCGCGGCCGGCTGAGGAAGTATTTCAGGGATTCCGCTTGCGGTACCTTTTCGGCCAGCCCTGTGATCTTCACCTGGCGGTTCTGGTCCAGCCAGGGAAACAGCAGCGCCACCTTCGGGTTTTCGGCGATCTGGCGCGCCTTGGTGGATTCGTAATTGGTGTAGAACACGAAACCCTGGGCGTCGAAGCGCTTGAGCAGCACGGTGCGTATCGTCACCTGCAGGTCGCGCCCGGCGGTGGCCAGGCTCATCGCGCTGGGATCCTTGATGCCGCTGTTTACGGCCTGCTGGAACCAGCGCTCGAACTGGCGCAGGGGGTCGGAGTCGAGGTCAGCGCGCCGCAGCGGGCCGGATATATAGTCGCGTCGGATCTGGCCGAGGTCCATGATCATGCCTGGCGGTTATAAAGGGCGCACAGGGTATCGTCCAGGGCTGGAGAGGGCAATCGCCTCAGGCGGATTGCCGGCCTTCGTTGTCGATCCACTGCTGCAGCAGCATCACATGCTCGTTTTCCTCGCCGGCGAATTCCGCGGCCAGCTCACGGACCGCCGCGTTGGGGGATTCGAGCGAGATGCGGGTATAGAATTCCTGGCCGCGGATCTCGTTGTTCAGCGCAACCTGAAGCATCTCCTCGCGGCTCATGCCGGCGTTTACCGCTTCGAAGGCCGTGGTTTCGGGGCCTTCCGGTCCCTCCCAGGCAAAGTCGGTGGTGGCCAGTTCGGGCAGCACCCGACCCTCGGCCCGTTCGTGGATCTCCTCGGCGTGTTTGCGGCTGTAGCCGGCCAGCCGGTCCAGCAGTTCGGCCAGTGCATCGGCCTGTTGCTCGCGCATGGCTTTCGCCAGTTCTTTCAGCCGGTCCGCGGACTCGTATTCCAGCAGCAGCGACAGTGCGAGGAAGGTTTCGACGCTGTCGATGTCCTTGCAATCGATCATGATGGCGCACCTCTCGGCTCTTGAGCACCCCATCACTCTAGTGCGCCCCTCGTACCGCCGCCTTGACTTGAGGCAATCCGGATGGAGTTGGCAGACTGGTCTATAGTCAGTCATGACCCTGCACTGGAAAAGGAACAATGGCGACAACACGGCACAAGGAACTGGGCTGTTACCACGGTGACAATCTGCAACGCCTGATCGAGGATGTGGACCGGCTGGTCAGCCTGCCGGATGTCTATTACCGTCTGGAGGCGCTGATCGAACAGCCGGGCAGCAGCCTGCAGGACATCGCTCGTCTGCTGGCCAGCGAGCCGGATCTGTGTGCGCGCCTGCTGAGCATGGCCAACAGCGCCTTCTACAGCTTTCCCACCCGCATCGAATCCATCGCTCAGGCGGTGCAGGTGATCGGCCTGCGGCAGATCCGCGAACTGGTGCTGGCGACCAGTATCGTCAATGCCTTCTCCCGGGTCCCACTGGGCATGATCGACATGCACGGCTTCTGGACCCATTCGGTGGCCACCGGGGTGATGGCCAAGTGCATCGGACAGCAGGCCCACCGCCGTCAGCCGGAACGCTACTATGTGGCCGGGTGTGCTGCACGACATCGGACGGCTGGCCTTCTTTCTCAAATTGCCGGGGCTGATGGCTGAACTCCTGCTGCAACGGGAACGGGTCGAGACACCGCTGTACCGCCTGGAACAGGCCGCGCTGGGTTACAGCCATGCCGAAGCCGGAGGTGCACTGTTACAGCGCTGGCGGGTACCGGAATCGATCCACCAGCCGGTCTGTTACCACCATCAACCCGTGATGGCCATGGATTTCGGGGAAGTGGCCGCCGCCGTGCATCTGGCCG
>JALSKD010000005.1 GCA_026989015.1 Gammaproteobacteria bacterium | reverse complement strand
CATCGATGGAACTGTCCGGCCAATCGCCGGAAGACCGCGAAGAGGACTACGCCACGCGCTTCAAGTCGCTGCTCGAGGCACACAAGGCCGGGGTCGAACAGGTCATGGAACAGTACCGTGCGCGGCAACAGGCACTGCGGTCCTACCGCGACCGCGCCCGCGACCTGTCCGCCCGCAGCGAGGACATCGAACGGCTCTCCGACGCCTTGATCGACCGCGAAACGGAAGCCGCGCAGCAAGTGCATCGCTACGCCACGCTGGGTATCGGCACCGCACTCGGTATCGGGCTGTTGATGATGGGCGTGCTGTTTCTGCTCAGCCGGCGCAGCCTGATTCGCCCCATCCGGCAACTCGCTTCCCGGCTCCAGGCGATCGCCCACGGCAATGGCGACCTGACCCAGCGCCTGCCCGACTCGGGCGGTGACGAGATCGGCGATCTGGCGCGCGGCTTCAATGCCTTCACCGGACAGCTTCGCGGCACCATCCGCCAGCTGATCGACTCGGTGGAGGAACTGGAACACCAGGCCGGGGCGCTCGACCGCCGCAGCGAACAGGCGCGCCGGATCAGTGCCGAACAGGTTACCGCCAGCCAGCAGATGGAACAGGCCATGCAGCACATGCAGAACACCACCGGCCAGGTCAGCACATCCACTCGACAGGCGCGAAAGGGCATGGCACAGATCGAACAGACCCTCGACGGCAGCCAGCGGGAGATCGCAGAAACCCTGGGGGCCATCCACGGATTTGCCCAGGAAATCGAAGAAGCCTCGCAGGTGGTCGAGGCCGTGCAAGAGGACAGCGAACGGATCGGCACGGTGCTGGATGTGATCCGCGACATCGCCGAACAGACCAACCTGCTGGCGCTCAACGCCGCCATCGAGGCCGCCCGCGCCGGTGAACAGGGCCGCGGGTTCGCGGTGGTCGCCGATGAGGTGCGCGGCCTGGCTGGACGCACCCATCAATCGACACAGGAAATCCAGCACATCATCGAACGCCTGCAATCCGGTGTGCTCGAGGCCTCAAGAGTGATGACCCGTGGCCGTGACCAGGCCCGGGAAACCCAGAGCCGCAGCGATCAGGCCGCCCGCTCCCTCGAGCGCATCAACGAAACGGTGCACAGGCTGGGGCGCATCATCGATGGTATCGACAGCGCCGCCCGGCAACAGGATCATGCCAGCGCCGACATGCAGCAGCACCTCGACGCCATCATCGCTTCCACCGCCGAGGCCGACGGCAGCAATCGCGCCATGGCCGAAATCGCCCGGCAGCTGACGCAACTCGCAGAGCGGCTGGCCGCGCTCGGTCGTCACTTCAGGGTATGAGCCAGACCACCCCGTCTTCCACCGTCACCGGCAACGGCGTCAGCGCATCACCGGCGCAGGGGCCGGCCACGCAACGGCCATCGTCGATCATGAAGCGCGCATCGTGCACCGCGCACTGGATCAGCGCGCCTTCAGCGTCGAGAAACTGGTGCTCCACCCAGTCCAGCGGCGCACCGGTATGGGGGCAGCGGTTCTCATAGGCGCGCACCTGGCCATCGTGCAGCACCACAAAGGCCGCTACCCGCTCGCCGCCGCGTTCGAAGCTCACCCCGCGACTGCCCGGATCGTCGAGTTCATCGAGCCGGCACAGGCGCTGTCGTTGTCGTTTCATGGTGTTCTCCCGACTATCTTCTGCACGGCCCAACGCTGCCCCTGACCCACCGCTTCATCCGCGCTGCGGCCGCAGGACAGCGCCGAGACCAGACCGGCGATGAAGGCATCCCCGGCACCCAGACTGTCACCGCTGCGGGCGCGCCGCGGCGGGGGCAGGTGCCGCGGTGCTGCGCCCGGCAGGCTCAGCCAGGTCCCCTCCACACCCTGAGTACAGACCAGCCGCAACTGCGGCGCCTGCTGCCGCACACGGGCGATAAAATCCTCGACCCGTTCGCCGGCATGCCGCAGGTAGTCGGCCGAGACGATGGCCCAGCCCACCCGAGGCAGCAAGCCTTCCAGACTCGGACGCGGCTTTTCCAGCTCCAGCGAACAACGCGGGTTGAGGCTCCCGCCCTGATGCAGCAGTGCGTCCAGCGCCGCCACATTGCGTCCTTCCAGGTGCAGCCAGTCCGCATCGGACGGGTCCAGCGCGGTCAGTGCCGAGGCCGGCAATTCCGGCAGATTGCGGTAATGCACGATGCAGCGCGTCGCCCGCGAGGGCAGCCGCCAGACCGAGGACAGCGGCGTCTGGCCGTCGGCGAAGCGCCGGGCCAGCGACAGGTCCACGCCCGCCCGCTCGAGCCGCCGGCGCAGCCAGCGGCCGTCCGCGTCCTCCGCCAGGGCGCAGACCAGTTGCACCGGATGCCCGGCTTCAGCCAGACGCAGCGCGCTGTTGGCGGCATTGCCTCCGGCGCGGCGTTCACAGCCTTCGGCGCGCAATTCATCGTCTTCGCGCGGCCAGCGCGGCAGGTCCATCACCAGGTCGATGAGCGCATTGCCGACCAGGCGGATGCGTGCTGCGGTATCCGGGGTCATCGATTATTCCTGCAAAATCAGCCACGGATTCTACACTACTGGAGATTGTTCCCGCTCTGATGCGCAAGGCCGTGCCCCCGGAAAAAGACTGGAAACAGAAGTATTTCGATTGCCTGCAAAAGCTCAACGACGCCGAAGCCACCTGGCTGGAGCTGGAAAAGCTGCTGCGCAAGGCCATCTCGCGCCTGGCGATCACCGCCAAGGGTCTGAATGACGAACTGGATCAGGTGCTGCAGGCGATACAACAGGCCTCCCGCGACCGTGACGATGACGCGCTGGACCGGCGTCTGGGCGATCTGGCGGATCTGCTGGCGCGCATCGGTGACGACCTGCTGCCGTCCCTCGACACGGCCACGGCCCGACCCGCCACCCCCGCCGAGCAGGGCCCTCAGTACTACCTGCTGGACCTGATCGGGCAACTGCATCCGAATGCGGCGCTGGCCCGGCGCCTGCAGGCCTTCCGCGACAGCATCTTCAGCCTCGATGACGAGCAATGCCTGAGCCGCCTGGCCGAACTGCTCGATTCGGCCCTGCAAGAGGGCCAGCTGGAGCCGGACGATGGCGCTGCGCGTGAAGCCGTACGCGATGTGATGCTGACACTGATCGAGAAGATCGGCTTCACCCACGGCCAGTCCGAACAGCTCGAAGCCATCCGCGAACGCATCGACAAGAAGTTCGATTTTGACAACTGGCGCGGCTATCTGGACCAGATTCTGGCTGAGATCCGCGAGATCATCCACGGCATCAGCCAGGACAAGATCGAGTTGGAAAGCCTGATCGTCGATGTCACCCGCCAGCTGGGCGAAATCTCCGGCGTGCTCACCGACGATGAAGACGCGCAGCTGCGCGGTCGCGCCGAGACCCGACAGCTGAAGGAACTGATGGACGACAATGTCGGCCAGATCCGTCAGCAGGTGGAGACCGAGCAGGACATCGAGCGGCTGAAGCAGGGCATCCACCGGCGGCTGGAAACCATCCGTGACGGGGTGGAGGAATTCGTCGCCAGCGACAACCGGCGCTTCGAGGAAGCACAGGCGCGCAACCGTCAGCTGCAGCAGCAGGTCGAGAAGATGGAACTGGAATCCCGTCAGTTGCGCCACAAGCTGGACGAAAACCGGCAGAAACTGATGTACGACCGGCTCACCGGCGCGCGCAGCCGTCTCGCCTATGATGAAATGATGGAACAGGAACTGTCACGCTGGGAACGCTATCGCGACGGCTTCAGCCTGGCGGTGCTGGATATCGACCATTTCAAGCGCATCAATGACCGCTTCGGCCATGCGGTCGGCGACAAGGCCCTGCAGATCGTTGCCAAAATGATGCTGAAGACCATCCGCAAAACCGATTTTCTGTTCCGCACCGGCGGCGAGGAGTTCGTCTTGCTGCTGCCGAGAACCCCGCTGGACCGCGCCACGCCGGTGGTGGAGAAGATCCGGGCCTCGGTGGGCGATGCCAATTTCCGCTACAAGGACGAGCGGGTCGTGATCAGCCTGTCGGCCGGCGTCACTGAAGTACAGCCCGGCGACGACGCCGGCAGCCTGTTCGAACGCGCCGATCGCGCCCTGTACGAAGCCAAGAGGCAAGGGCGCGACCGGCTGGTGGTCAGCCAGGAATAGGGCTTCAGGCCACCTCGGCCGGAGTTTTGGCGACGATGGTCAGGGCGTGCAGTTCGCCGGAGGCGATCTGGTCGTTGACCGCGGCATACACCAATTTGTGGCGCTTGAGCAGGGGCAACCCGTCGAAGGCCTTACTGACCACCTCGGCGGTGAACTTGCCTTCGCCGCCGCTCACCGAAATCCGGGCCTCGGGCATCTGTTCGCGGATCAACCGTTCGATTTTTTCCGGTGTCATTGCAAAAATCTCATCTAGAATCGATGGGTACATGATAGTGCCTGCCACCACGGAAACAACCATGCAAAATCCGCTGATCAAGACCCTGTTGCTGACCCTGCTGCTGTTGATGGCCCCGCTCGTCCAGGCTGCCGAAGACGAGGCGCCGAAGAAAAAGGAACCGGCCTATGTCTCGCTGGGCAAGCCCATGGTACTCAACCTGACCGGAGGCAAACGCAGACGGCTGACCTTTCTGCAGGTGGCGGCGGATGTGCTGGTCAAGGACGAGGAGGCGAAAGCCGTGGTCGAGCAGCACATACCGGCGATTCGCCACCAGCTGATCCTGGTGCTCAGCGAGCAGAAGGCGGAGGACCTGAAGACCCCGGCCGCCCGCGAGAAAATCCGCCAGCAACTGACCAACCAGGTCCGCGACATGATCGAGGAGATGACCGACAACAACGACATCGACGAAATCCTGTTCACCACCTTCCTCGTGCAATAGCACCGTTCCAGCTGATCTGGAACAGGGACAAGGGCCTCCGGTTGAGGCATCATGGCCTTTTGTCCACCCGATCCGAGATGTTCCGCTCCCGCATCCTGACTCCGCTGCTGTTGCTCCTTCTTCAAGCCCTCATGCCACCGGCCCTGGCCGCCGGCAGTCCGGTGGGCAGCGGACCGATCGAAGACTTCAGCGACGCGCCCGTCGCCCGCGAAATCATCCACCCGGACTGGTTCCGGGACGACTCCTTCCTCAACCTCAGCGAAGACCTGCAACAGGCACTGCAGGGCGGGAAGCAGGGATTGGTGCTGTATTTTGGCCAGGCCAACTGCGCCTACTGCAAGCAGCTGATGGAGGTCAATTTCAGGGATCCGGAAATCGTCGCCTATTTCCGCGACCACTGGGACATCATTCCGCTGGGCATCTGGGGCAGCCGCACGGTAACCCTGCTGGACGGTGAACAGCTCAGCGAAAACGCACTCGCCATCTTCGAGGAGACCCAGTTCACTCCCTCGCTGATCTTCTACGACGCCCAGGGCCGGCAGATCTACCGCATGCGCGGCTACTACCCGCCCTACCGTTTCATGGCCCTGCTGCGCTACCTGGGCGAGGGCTTCTACCGCAAGGAACGCTTTTCCGAATACCTGCAACGCGCCGATCCGCCTCCCCGTTTCGAGGATGACGACCTCAACGAATTCGATCTCGCGCTGCCCGCGCCGCACATCCTCGATCGCCGCGTCGCAGCCGGTCAGAAACCGCTGCTGGTGCTGTTCGAGGAACCGCGCTGCCAGGCCTGTGACCAGCTGCATACCCGGCCACTGCAGGACCCCGGCAACCGTCGCCTGCTGCAACATTTCGAGATCCATCAACTCGACGGCCGCTCCGACACCCCGGTTATCACCCCCGAGGGCCGCAGACTGACCGCCCGTGAATGGGCGCGACAGCTGGGTATCCACTACTATCCGACGCTGGTCTTTTTCGACGAACGGGGCCGCGAGGTGTTTCGTATCGATTCGGTGGCCAAGCTCTACCGTGTGCGCGGCGTGCTGGCCTATGTGCTGGACCGCGGATACGAAAAATACCCGACCTACCAGCGCTGGCGTCGCTATGCCGGCTTCGCCCGCTGAAACGGCAGCGAGCCCAGCGAAAACAGAAGCAACCCGGCCCAGATCAGCACAAAGCCGATCAACCGGTCGCGGTCGAAGGCCTCGCCGAATATGAACACCGCGGTCAGGAACTGCATCGTCGGATTCACATACATCAAAAAGCCGATAGCGCTCAGGCTCATGCGCCGCGCTCCGGCCGCGAACAACAGCAGCGGCACCGCGGTCACCGCACCACTCGCCAGCAGCAGCCACCAGTCCAGCACCGGACGCGCCGGGTCCCAGCCGTCGGCGTACAGCCAGACGGCATAGGCGAGGGCAAAGGGCAACAACAGCCCGGTCTCCACGGTCAGACCGGTCAGCGTGTCCACCGCGATCTGCTTGCGTGCCAGTCCATACAGGCCAAAACTCAGCGCCAGCACCAGTGCCACCCAGGGCAATTCACCGATGCGCCAGACCAGCCAGGCCAGTCCCAGCGCCGCCAGCAGGATGGCCACCTGCCGCCAGCGGTTGAGGCGTTCGCCTAGAAACACCCGTGCCAGGAACACGCTCACCAGCGGCGTGATGAAATAGCCGAGGCTGGTTTCCACCACACGATCGTTGGCCACCGCCCAGATGAACACCAGCCAGTTGATGCTGATCAACAGCGACGAAGCCATCAGCCCCTTGAGCAGGGCGCGTTCGCGCAGCACCCGCCTGACCGCATCCAGCCGCCCCAGCAGCAGCACCACCCACAGCACCAGCACAAACGACCAGAGCACACGGTGCAGCAACACCTCGGTAGCGGGCACCGTGCGCAACAGATGGAAATACAGCGGGAACATCCCCCACAGCAGATAGGCGGTAAATCCCTGGATGAAACCCAGGGTGGCGGGTGCAAGAGGCATGTCTGGCAGCGTATGCGGGAAACCGCGTAGTATAACCCGATGATTCATCCCGGCCCCGAAAATACCCAAGGCCCTTCCCTGAGCTTCGTTCTGCTCGGCGCCGGCGGGCGGATGACGCGCACCGTCAGTCGTGCGCTGATCGCAGGCGGGGCGCATCCACTGGCGGCGGTGCAGGAAGGCGAACCGACCCGGCCCCTGGGCAGCCTTCCGGGCACCGCTC
>JALSKD010000004.1 GCA_026989015.1 Gammaproteobacteria bacterium | reverse complement strand
GGAAGGCCTGGTCTTCCAGCAGGTAGTTGTATTCTTCCAGCTCATCCGCGTTGAGGCCTTTTGGCCGCTCGGATTCGAGCAGGGCCTTGGCAAAATGGCGGTAGATTTCGGCGATCTGGAAGGTGGCTTCGGTGGTGGCGTCACGCACGCCGTATTCGCTGATGATCTTGTAGTTGTCGAGCGCGGTTTTCATCAGCTGTTTCTTGCGCTTGAGCGACTGTTTCAGCGGCCGCGTCAGCTTGGCCACGCGGAAGCGTTCGGTGGCAGGGCGAGTCAGCTCCAGCGAGGCCATGGCGGCCAGATAACGGCTGCGGTCGCTGCGTTCAGCACCGCCCTTGGCATCGGCTTCGACGATCTTTTTCAGCCAGGCATGGTGACGCCGCCGGTCCTTGCGGGCCAGATAGTAGTCGGCGATCTTCTGTTGCAGTTCGATACTGCGCGCCAGAGGCTTCGGGTTGAGTTTGACGTATTGCTTGTAGAGTTCGATGGCGCGGTCGTGCTGACCGCTCTGGGTGTAGAGCTCGGCCGACAGCAGCATCAGTTCGCCGCGTTCGTTCGGCGGTGTCAGCTTGACCAGGTTTTCCAGCTCGCGCGCGGCTCGGCTGTTCTGGCCGCTGCGGGTATAGGCCAGGGTCAGTTTCTCGCTGACGCCCTTCTGCCATTTCCTTTCCTTCGGGTAGCGCTGGCGGAAGCCTTCAAGCAGATTGATGGCGGCGTTCCAGTTCTCGGCCGTGATGTACTCGGTGGCGGCATCGTATTCGGCGACGATGCGGATCGGTGATCGTGGGGCCACCTGGGCGATGCGCAGGAAGTGGCTGGCGGCGACTTCGTGCAAGCCGGCGTCGCGTGCGATCTCGCCCTGCTTGTAGATGGAGGCCGCCAGCTGTTCACGCAGTGCGGCGGCATTCTTCGCTTTCGGCGGCAGCGTGGCCAGGGCCTGGCCGTAAGCCAGTTCGGCGCGTTCGTAGTCGAGCAGTTCGAAACTGGAATGGGCGATCAGGGTCCAGGCCTTGTGCAGGATCAGCGGATCGGTGCCGGGGCGGTCCACCAGCTGCTGCGCATGGTTGCGCGCCTGTTCGTAATCCTTGAGGCCGAACTCCAGCTCGGCCGCCTTGAGCAATACCGCGGGCATGCGGCGGTCCTGCGGGAATGTTTCGCTGAAACGCAGCGAGCTGGTGATCAGCCGCTGGCGGATCTGGGGCTGCTGCGGCTGAGGTGCGGCCTTGAGCAGGCGGTCGTAGGCGAGCAGGGCGGCATAACCGGCTTCACTGCTGTCCTTGTGCGGTGGATAGTCGTAGGCGGTTTTTTCGTATTCACGCACGGCATCCTCGTACTGGCCGGCGTCGAAGCGCGCCTCGGCCAGCAGGAAGTTGAAGCGGGCGGCCTTCGGTTCCTGCGGGAAGGAGGTGATGAACAGCTTGTACCAGTCCGCGGCCTCGCGGAAATGCTCGGGCTTTTTCGAGGCGCGCGCCAGCGCATGGTAGTGGGTGGCAATGTCCTCGATGTGCCGGGCCAGCAGCGGGCGCACGCTGTTCCAGGCATCGTCATCCTGTTTCAGCCACCAGGGTGAGCCGACATTGTAGTTCCTGACGAAGCGCTCCTTCTCCGGCAACAGCAGGGAGGTGAAGCCGCCCTTGGCATAGGCATCGATGGCCAGTGCGTGCAGCTGGGGCGCCCAGCGGGCTTCGGGGTAGCGCCGGGTGTAGGCCAGGAAGATGTCGGCGGCATCGGTGATGCGGTCCTTGCTGAGGAACAGCTCTCCGAGGTTGCGGTAAAGCAGCGGTTCGTAGGGGCGTTTGCCCAGTCGTGTCAGCGTGCTGGCGATGGGGTCTTGCTCAGGCAAATAGGAGAAGGAGAGGCTGGTCACCCGCAGCACGTCCTCGATCAGTTCGCGTTCGGCGCGCTGGATCAGTTCCGGCAGTGCGTAGTCGCCGAGCAGGCCGCTGCTGTGCTTGCGATCGAGCAGCTTGAGGAAACTCTGGATGGCGGCCGGGTAATCGTTCTGCTTGAACTGCGACCATCCGTACTTGTAGAGGGCCTTTTCGTAGAACAGCGATTTCGGGTAGCGTTTGACGACCACGCCATAGGCCTGTTCGGCTTCGCCATAGCGACCGTCGACAAACAGGTTCTCGCCGCGACGGAACTGGATTTCGTCGATGTAACGGGAGTTGGGGTAATCCCGTGCCAGTTCATCCATGACTTTGCGTGCCTTGCCCGTCTCTCCGGTGAAGGCGTAGGCCCGCGCCAGGTGATAGAGAATCAGGTCGTTGTCGGGGCGGCCGGGAAAGGCTTGCAGGTACTCCTTGTAACGGTTGATGGCCGCCTGCAGCCGGAGTTCGGCGGCATGGGCGGCGGCCTCCTCCTCGGTGTCGTGCTGCAGGCCCTGTTCCAGCTCCAGGTCGGCCAGGCGATGCATGTCGGTGCCGCCCAGGGACTTGCCGCCGGTGAGGGTGAGCAGTTCCTGGTAGCGGGCAATGACATCCTCGTTGCTGATGTCGAAATCGACCTTCGGCAGTTCCACTTCACGGGATTCCAGCTCGGCAATGGTCGGTGCCAGTGGCGCATTGCCGGCACAGGCCTGCAGCAGCATCAGCGGCATCAGCAGGGAAAGGCGCTTCATTTCACCCCTCCCGGTTTCTGGTCTTCGGTCAGTTTGTCGTAGAGGCGTGCCACCGAGTAGCGGGCGGACAGGCGCAACTGCTGGGTGTGGCGGCGCAGCTGGCGCAGTGCCTCGATGATCAGTTCATTGATGGCCTGTTGCTGCGCGTCGATCAGGCGCTGGGTGTCGGCGAGGCGCGCCGCGATGACTGCGTCCTGCCCGTCGATGCGCTCGGACAGGTCGTTCAGGTCGAGCTGGTGGCGTGCACTGGCGCCGCGCAGCGATTCGGCGGCCTGATCGGCCTCGTTGAGCGCGCGGTCGAGCAGTTCCAGTTCCCGTTGCAGGGCCCAGTAGCGGCGCGGGAAATCCGTTTCAAGATCCCACAGCAGCAGGCCGTGCATCAGGCGGTATTTTTCCTCCGCCTCGCCGAGATCCTGGCTGCCGCGCAGCTGCTCGATCAGTTCCCGGATTTCGTCCAGTTGCTCGAGGAAGTCGGTTTCGTCCTCGTTGGCCAGCGCCCGTGCATCCTGTTCGCGGCCGATGCGTTCCACCTCGTCGGCGAAGTCCTGGCGCTGCTGGTGCAGTGCTTCGAGGCGCTGCAGGTCGGTACTCTGCTCGACCCGCGGCTTGCGGGCATCGAAGGCGCGCTGGCGCTCGTCGAGCATCAGTTCGAATGTGGGGATGGTCTGCTGCCAGTCGAGCAGCCGGTCGCGGATGTCGATCAGTTGCTGCAGGTTACGCACCTGACGCTGGAATTCATCGGAGGCCATGGCCTCGATCAGGTAGGGCGATGCCTCGGAGGGTGGGGCCTGCTTGAGGGCATCGCGGCCTCGGGTATGGATCTGACCCTGATCGAGCAGGGTCTGGATCAGGTTGCCTTCCTCTACACCGGTGATGACGCGGTCGATGTCGTCCAGGGATTGCTGCAGGTATTGGGCGGCGCGGTCATAGTACCAGGCCGACAGCTTCAGGTTGCCGGACTGCTCCTGCACCTGGCCCAGCGCGATATGGGCTTCACGCGTGGCGGGATCCTTCTGCCCCTTGTCGATGATGGCCTGCATCATGCCGGTGGCCTGCAACGGGTTGCCCTGGTGATGCCAAGCCCAGGCGCTGGCCAGCAGGGCGGTGTTGGACAGCGGGCCGTCAATGCGCACCAGTCGCAGGTCATCGATGGCCTGCCCCCAGAGGCTGTTGCGCAGCGCGGACAGGCCAGCAGCCAGCCGGGCGGCATCGCCCAGGGCCTGACGCTCCGCCTGCTCGGTGGCGCCATTGCGTTCTGCGACCGACAGCAGCCAGCTGCGGCCGTTGTCGGCACGTCCCTGGGCAATCTGAGTGATGCCCAGGTTGTATTCGGCATAGTCGCGCCAGATGGAGTCCGTCGGGATGCGTTTCAGGGCATGGGTGGCATCTTCGATCCGGTCCGCGCGCAGCAGCAGCCGGGTCAGCAAGTAGTTCTTCTGGGCTTCCCGAACGGCGGGCAGTTCGCCGTCCAGCCGTTGCAGCAGATCAGCGGCCTGGTGGTAGTTGCCCTGGTCGTATTCGACACGGGCGAGGTTGAACCAGACACGGTTGCGCAGGGACTGGGGGCTGTCATCATCGAGCAGGGCGTTGAACAGGGCCACCGCATCGGGAATCAGGCCATAGCCGTAGTAGAGGTTGCCCAGCAACAGATCGGCATCGCCCTTTTGCCGCTCCAGCCGTCCCCGGTCCCGGGCCGCCAGCAGCCGGGTGATGGCGGTCAGCGGGCGGTCCTGAAAATAGTGATACAGCGCGTTGCCATAGGCCAGCTCCCGGATCTGGCCTTCTTGCGGCTGCGTGTCGCCGGCTGCCCACAGCGGTACCCCGGCCAGCAGGGCGGCAAGACTGAGGGACCGAATGAGCGCGCGGGTTGGAGTCATTGCCGGGCCGGTCTACTCCCATACACGGGAGGTGAAGGCGGGCTGCTCCTTGGTGGGATCATCGGTGATGCGCAGCTCGACGAACAGCGGATCCTCGCCTTTTTCGATGTTCAGGCTTTCCGCCCGGCGGTAATCACGACCCTGCGGACCGGTACCGACGAAGATGGCGATGATCTCGTGCTCGCCGGTGGGCAGGTTGCCGATGAACAGACGCTGCACGCCACCACGCTTGAGGGCGGACAGTTCGCGGTCGGTGTAGAGGTGGTTGGCGACGATCTTGTCGTCCACCTTGAGCTGAACCGCGTCCAGCCCGAACAGCTGACCTGCATCCAGGGACAAGAAGACGCTGAACTGGGTGTTGGCCGGGAACAGCAGATCCTCCTCCAGCAGGAACAGATCCTTGTTGAGTTGCAATACCTGTTTTTTGAGGTCGCGGATCTCGCCCTGCAGCCGGGTCGAGGGCGCGGCCTCGGAGGGCGCGTCGATTACCTGCTCGCTGGGCGCGTCGGTGCCGATCTCTTCGTTTTCCTGCTGGGCATGGGCCGCAGATAGGGACAGGCTGAGGCAGAAGCCGAGGAAGAGAAGGCGAATCAGGGGACTGGTCATGGCGGGTTCCTGTCTGTGCGTCATCCGGAGGACGGTTCGGGGGCCATCAGGCCGCTCGAGTAATGAGTCTTTCCCGTTGCATCGATGATTATAGCGTCGAGTCCGTCCAATTGATCGATCAATTTCAGGCCGCGTTCGGCACCGAGGATGAACAGGGTGGTAGAGAGTGCATCGGTGGTGGTGGCGTCGGGGCCGATCACTGTGCTGCTCCAGCTGTTGTGCGCGGATTTTCCGGTGCGCGGGTTGATGATGTGATGGACTCGCTCGCCATTGGAAATAAAAAAGCGCTCGTAATCACCGGATGTTGAGATGGCGCTGTTGTCCAGTGGCAGTCGCAGGGCCACGGCGTTCTCCCGACGCGGGTGGCGGATGCCGATCATCCAGGGGCGGCCGTTGCGGTCGCCCAGCAACCGGCTGTCGCCGCCGGCGCTGACCAGGGCATGGCGGATGCCGCAGCGCTTGAGGATGTCGATGGAGCGATCGACCGCATAGCCCTTGGCGATGCCGCCCAGGTCGATGCGCATGCCCGGTTTTCCGAAGCGTATGCGGCCATCGGCGAGGCGGATCTGGCGGTAGTCGATGTTGTCGAGCAGTTCGCGGATGCTGTCGTCGTCGGGTTGTTTTCCTTCACGGTAGTCGTAACGGTAGCCTACCGAGGCGAAGCTGATGTCGAAGGCGCCATTGGAAAGGCGGGAGAACTCCAGGGATTTTTCGATCAGGCGATAGAGTTCGGGCGAGACGGATACCGGTTCGATGGCGGCATCGCGGTTGATGACGGAGACTTCGCTGTCGGGGCGGAATGGGCTCATCAGAGCGTCGATACGGCGCATCTCATCGAACACTCGGTCGGCACAGTCATCGGCCTGGCGCCCCGGAGTTTGCCACAGCTCCACCGCTACGCGGGTGCCCATGATGTTCTCGCTGCGGCGCAGCCATTCGGCCTCGGCGGGTGACAGGGCAGCCCCGATCAACAGGCCCGAAAGCAACAGCCCCATAAGGGGCTGCGTGAAACTGCGGAATGGCATTGAAAGCAAGCGCTGTCCGTCAGGTCAGAGGTCCGAATGCGACATACTGGTCCAGGTTGTTGCCCAGTCCGTGATTGGGGAACAGGGTCGGGAACTGGCCGAGATCGCCATTGAGCGCCATGAAGTTGAGCAGCACGGTATTGACCAGCAGGTTGACATTGTTGGCGGCCGGGCTGGCCGAGGTGACGACTGAAGCATCGGCGGAGAAACGGCCGATCTGGCGACCGGTGATCAGCGGCGTGGGCTTGCTCACCGGGTTGTAGACGAGGAAGAAGGAGCAGGCGGTGGACGAGTTGTCCCCGGTCCATTCACCCTTGCCGCGTCCGCCGAGCATGGTGCCGTTGTTCTGCGACTCGTCGCGGCGGCCGTTACTGGCGACCGAGCCGTCACTGAAGACATAAATCATCACCGGCTTGTTGACGCGTGAGGCGTAGTTGAGCACGGCGCCGATGCAGCGGCCGGCGCGCAGATCGCGGTTCTCGCCGGTGCTGCGGTCGCCGGTATGGTAGTCGTAGCCGCCCATGGTGACACAACCGCCGGCGGAATAGCCGTTGAGCACCATTTTCATGATCGAAGCAGTCTTGCGGAACTCGCGGTCGGTCAGATCGTCGGCGGTGGCCGCGCCGAAACTGGCAAGTATGTCGGCATCCTGCAGCGGGTCCACCGGCACACCGGCAAAGCGGTCGGCCAGATCGGCAGACTTCAGGTAGCCGCAACGCAGCAGATCCTTGATCACTTCGTCATTGCTGACACCGGTATTGACAGTACCGAGCTTGAGCTTCTTGTGGGTGATGCGCGCCATCGATTCCATGACCGCGGTGACATCCTGCGGGTCGTTGAGGATGGCGGTCAGGTTGCCGACATCGACCAGTCCGGTGACATCGCTGGGGCGGTCCACCTTGGTGGGGCGATACTCGGGGTTCATCAGGTCCAT
>JALSKD010000003.1 GCA_026989015.1 Gammaproteobacteria bacterium | reverse complement strand
AGCCGAGGAAAAAATCCTCCAGTGGCAGGCGGCGGCGCTGCCCGTCGCGGTTCAGCAACAACTGCGCATCCAGCGCCAGCATCAGCGGCGGCGCGTCACCGATCGGCGAGGCATTGGCGATGTTGCCCACCAGCGTGCCGGCGTGGCGCACCGGCATCGATGCGAAACGGTCGAAGAAGGGGCGCAGCCCGGGGTGACGGGCGACCAGCGCATCGAAGGCTTCATTGAGCCGAACCGCCGCGCCGATGCGCAACTCGCCGTTGCGCTCTTCGATGCGCTGCAGGGCACGGACACTGCCGAGACCGATCAGGCTCGGCGGATCCTGCAACTGCTTGTTGATCCACAACCCGGCATCGCTGTTGCCCGCCACCAGCAGGGCTTCGGGATGGGCGGTACGGAGCGCGGCCAGTTCTTCGACAGTGGTCGGCGCATGCCAGGTACGGCCGGAATACGCCGAGCGCCAGGCGGTGCCCGATGTCGGCTCGATTGCCTTAAGGGCATTGAGCAACCCGGCTTCGTCCAGCGTCGGCAGATCACGCTCGGCCAACGACAAGGCGGCATCGATGATCGGCCGGTAGCCGGTGCAGCGGCACAGGTTGCCGGACAGGGCGCGCTGCACATCGGACCGTGTCGGAGCCGGCCGGTTGCGGGTCAGCGCGAACAGCGACATCACGAAGCCGGGAGTGCAGAAGCCGCATTGCGAGGCATGCTGCTCGACCATCGCCTGCTGGATAGGGTGCAATTGCCCATCCTGTTTCAAACCCTCGACGGTAAACAGGGCCTTGCCCTGCAGCATCGGCAACAGCTGGATGCAGGCATTGACACTTCGCCAGACCAGCCGTTGCCGGTCCATCGGATCGATCTCGGCGGTGACCACGGTGCAGGCGCCACAGTCGCCCTCGGCGCAGCCTTCCTTGCAGCCGGTGAGTCCGCGCTCCTCGCGCAACCATTCGAGCAGCGTGCTGTGCGGCTCGAAACCGGTTTCCTGCACCGGCTGCCCATTGAGCAGGAACTGCAGCGGGACGGACACGCTCAACTGCCCCGGTAGGTGCTGTAACTCCAGGGCGAAACCAGCAGCGGCACATGGTAGTGGGCACCGGCGTCGGCGATGCCGAATCGCAGGATCACCACATCGAGAAACGGCGGATCCGGCAGTTCGACACCCCGGGCGCGGAAATATTCATCGACATGAAAGCGCAGCTGGTAACGGCCGGGCCGGAAGGCCTCGCCCTCCAGCAAGGGCACATCGACGCGCCCATCGGCGTTGGTGTAGTGTTCACAGAGCCGTTCGGCATGGGCCTGCGCATGCAGGCGGAACAGTTCGACGCGCAGATTGCCCGCCGGGCAGCCGTGGGCCGTATCCAGGACATGGGTGGTGAGTGCCATCGGCCGCTCCTCCGTCGGCATCGAGCCGTGTGCTGATGATTGTCAACAATACCGTAAGCGATTGTTGACAATCAAGCCGTTTACAGGCAAAACAGCCCCATGCCCGACGAAGACCGACTGTACCAGTCCCTCAAGCGCGCCATCCTCGAGCAGCGGCTGCCTCCGGGCACCCGGCTGCGGGAACTGCAACTGGCGGAGCTGTACGGGGTCAAGCGGGGCACGGTGCGTACCGCGCTCACCCGTCTCTCACAGGATCGGCTGATCCGGCACCGGCCCCATGCCGGCGCCCAGGTCGCCCGCCCCGACGCCGGCGAGGCGCGTGATCTGTTCGCCACCCGGCGCATTCTGGAATCGGCGGTGGTGCGCATGCTGGCCGGACGCATCGACGCGGACGGTCTGCGCGCCCTGCGCCGGCTGCTCGACGAGGAACAGCAGGCCTACCGGCAGCAGCGACCGCGGGACGGCCTGCGGCTGTCGGTACAGTTTCATGCCGAACTGGCGCGGATGACGGGCAACCGGGTAGTGCAGGACTTCATCGAGGAACTTCTGGCGCGCACCCCGCTGGTGCTGCTCAGTGCCGGCCCGGCGCCGCGCAGTTGCGTCAACCACGACCATGGCGCGATTGTCGATGCCCTGGAGCGGGGCGACGCGGAGGCCGCCGAACGACTGATGCAGGCCCATCTGGATGAACTTGAGCAGGGTTTTCTGCAACCGTCGGAGCCCCCGCCGGCCGACCTGCGCGCCCTGCTCTTCGACGACGAGGAAGCCAGCGGTGAATGCGCCTGACTACCCGCGCGACCTGATCGGTTATGGCCCGCGGCCGCCCCACCCCCACTGGCCCGGCGATGCGCGCATCGCGGTGCAGTTCGTGCTCAATATCGAGGAAGGCGGCGAAAGCTGCGTGCTGCACGGTGACGACCGCTCCGAACGCTTTCTGTCGGAAATCATCGGCGCCGAAGCCTATGCGGCGCGCCACATGAGCATGGAATCGATCTACGAATACGGATCGCGGGTCGGCGTCTGGCGCATTCTGCGCGAATTCGAGCAGCGCGACCTGCCGCTGACGGTCTTTGGCGTGGCCATGGCGCTGCAACGGCACCCGCCACTGGTGGCCGAACTGAAACGGCTCGGCGAGCAGGTGGAGATCGCCAGCCACGGCTGGCGCTGGCTGCACTACCAGCACTGCGACGAGGCCACCGAACGCGCGCACCTGCAACAGGCAGTGCAGGTCCTCACGGAACTGTTCGGCCAGCCGCCCCTGGGGTGGTACACCGGCCGCGACAGCCCCAATACCCGGCGGCTGGTGGTCGAGCACGGCGGCTTTCTCTACGATGCCGACTGCTATGGCGATGAACTGCCCTTCTGGACCCGGGTCGATACCGCCGACGGAGCGAAACCCCACCTGGTGGTGCCCTACACGCTGGACGCCAACGACATGCGCTTCGCCACGCCACAGGGCTTCAATGCGGGCAGCCAGTTCCTCGAATACCTGAAGGACAGCTTCGATATACTCTACGCCGAAGGCGAACAGCATCCGCGCATGATGTCGGTCGGCCTGCACGCGCGGCTGGTCGGACGCCCCGGCCGCTTCGCCGCGCTGCGCCGCTTTCTCGACTACATCCAGAGCCATCAACGGGTATGGATCTGCCGGCGCCTCGACATCGCCCGTCACTGGATCGAACACTTCCCCGCGGAGACCGCCGATGACCCTCGATGAACTGAACCGCCTCGACCGCGACCGCTTCGTGAAGCGGCTCGGCGATGTGTTCGAGCACTCGCCCTGGGTGGCCAAACAGGCCTGGGCGCTGCGCCCCTTCGACAGCCTCGACGACCTGCACCGGAAAATGGTGCAGGTAATGCGCGCCGCGCCCCATCAGCAGCAACTGGAACTGATCCGCGCCCACCCGCAGCTGACCGGTCGCGTTGCCGACCGCCACCATCTGACCGACGATTCGCAACGGGAACAGGCCGGCGCCGGACTCGACGCCTGCACCCCCGAACAGAAGGCCGAACTGTCGGAACTCAATTGCGCCTATTTCAACCGTCACGGCTTCCCGTTCATCGTTGCGGTCAAGGGGCTGACGGTCTGCGACATCCTCGAACGGATGCGTCACCGCATCAAGCGCAGCACCCGCGAGGAATTCGAGGAGAACCTGGCCCAGATTGCCCGCATCGCCCGCTTTCGACTGAACGACCGCATCGATGAAGCCTGAACCTGCGGCCCAGCGGCTGCTGCGACAAAGCGCCGTGCATCCCGAATGGCACGGCCCGCTCATTGATGCGCTGCAGGCCGTGGACGACGACTATCTGGAGCAACTGCTCGAAGACGACGGCTGGCTGCCCGGCCCCGACCGCCTGTTCGCCGCCTTCCGCCGCGACCGCACCCACTGCCGTTACCTGCTGTTCGGGGAATCCCCCTATCCGCGCGCCGAATCCGCCAACGGCATTGCCTTCCACGACGCCGCCGTGGACCGCCTGTGGTCGGACAGCGGCCTGTCGAAAGCGGTCAACCGCGCCACCTCGCTGCGCAACCTGATCAAGACCGCGCTGATCGCCGAAGGCCATCTGCTTCCCGACGGCGAAGGCCGGGTCACCCAGCAGGCGATCGCGGCGCTGGACAAGCGCGGCCTGATCCGCCGCCTCGTCGAACTCTTCGATGCCCTCGAGGCACGTGGCGTGCTCGCCTTCAACGCCCTGCCGGTACTGCGTCCGGGCCACGGAAAGGCCCGGGAATTCCGCCATTGGCAAGGCTTTCTGAACAGACTGCTGCGCGGGCTGGGCGATGAACACATCACCCTGATCCTGTGGGGCCGCATTGCCGAGGACATCCTCTCCCTGCCGGAGGCAGGGCGATTCCGGACGCTGCGCTGCGAACACCCCTACAACATCAGTTTCATCCACAACCCGGGCATGCAACAGCTGTTCGGTGAATGGCGACTGCTGACCGCGGCCGCCTGCAACAGGCTTAGGAGCAGGCGGTGACGGTGATGGAGCAGAGCCGCCAGCGTGCCGGAGAAGCCAACACGCGCATCGCCGAATCCACCGCCGCCGGCACCCGCCAGGTGATGGAATCGGGCAACCGTCTGGCCGGCGTCTCGCGCCAGCTGCGTGACGGCATTGCACGCTTCAGGCTCTGACCCACGACCGCCTGATCGCCTCACGGGCCCGTTCCGCCACCGCCCCGCAAGGACGGCTCGCGCCCTGTTCAACCTTGCCTATACTCCGGTTAATTCGAACCGCCACACCTTCACCCGACATGCGTGACCTGCTGCAACAGCATTCCATACTGATCATCGACGACTTCGCCGCCTTTCGCGGTACCCTCAAGGCCATGCTGCACCGGCTGGGCGCCCGGCGGATCGATCAGGCCAGCAATGGCAGCGAGGCCATCAAGCTGTGTCAGCAGACAGCCTACGACATCATCTTCTGCGATTACAACCTGGGTGAGGGTCAGGATGGCCAGCAGGTACTGGAAGAACTGCACCAGCGCTCCATCATCCGCCGGGGCGCGCTGTTCCTGATGGTCACCGCGGAAACCACCAGCGCCCAGGTCATGGGCGCCATCGAATACCGCCCCGACAGTTACCTGACCAAGCCCTTCACCGGCGAGCAACTGGGCCAGCGCCTGAAGCGCCTGCTGCAGAAAAACCGGCTCCTGACGCCCATATACCGGGCCATCAACAGCGGTGACACCGAGCAGGCGCTCACGCTTTGCGACAGGCTCATCGAGCAACAACCCAAGCTGCGCCTCTCCGCCTTGCGACTGAAGAGCGAGCTGCTCGAGCAAACCGGCCGCACGGCGGAGGCCGAAGCGCTGTTCGACTCGGTGCTGGAACAACAGGATGTGCTCTGGGCCGCCGTCGGCAAGGCCCGTCAGGCCTTCGAGCGTGGCGCCATCGAAGATGCACTGCAACAGTTTACCCACATCCGCGACCACTACCCGCGCCAGGTCAGCGTGCTCGACTGGATCGCCCGCTGCCAGCAGCAGCTGGAACAACACGAAGCGGCCGAGCAAACCCTGCGCAAGGCACTGGAGATTTCCCCCAAATCACTGCTGCGTCAGGCCCGCTATGCCGATCTCGCGCAGCGGCTGGACAAGGCGGCCGAGGCGCACAAGGCCTGGGCACGCACCCTGCAGGAAGGCCGCTTCTCCTGTATGGTCGAACCGGAACATTTTGCCGGTTACTACCGCGCGGCCCGGTCGATTGCCGGTACACTCAGCGGTCGCGACAAGCGCCGCCTGATGTCCGATGGAGAACTCGTGTTCAAGGAGCTGGCGCGCAAGTACCGTCACAACCCGACCGCTCAGGCCGGCAGCCTCGGCGACGCCGCCGCCTTCTTCAGCGACAACGGCCAGAAGGACCGCGCGGCCCAGGCCGTGGGCAAGCTGGCCGAGGCGCTGACGGACCCGGCCTGCCGACTCGACGAAGCGCAGGGCACGGCACTGGCCGAACAGCTGGAGCGCCTTGCCGAAGACCCGGCGCTGGTCAAGACGGTGGACAAGGCACGCAGCGGGTTGCAGGCCCAGCAACAGCGGAGGCAGCAGGAACAGGCCGAAATCGAATCCGTTGCCGATCGCCCGGCCAGCGCCCGCGAAGTGAACCGCGAAGGCATGGCCCTGGCCCGCCAGCGCGACCTGCCGGCGGCGCTGGAGAAGTTCCGCCGCGCGGTGCGCCTGTGTCCCGACAACCCCAACTACCGTCTCAACGCGGCACAGATCATTCTCGAATCCCCGGCACTGAAAACCGACCCGTCGAGCATCGAGGAAGCCCGCGGCTACCTCGACCACGGCTTCGACGGACTGGCGCCGCAGGACCCGCGCTGGAAACGCTACCAGACCCTGCGCGGCCGCCTGCCGCGCCTGCATTGAGGAAGCCATGACCGAGACCGCCAACGATTCACTGTTCGAGACCGTGCTCGCCTCCACCGTGCACGACATGAAGAATTCGCTGAGCCTGCTGCTGGCCCGGCTGGAAGAAATCAGCCTGCAACTGGAACCCGAACCCCGGATGCAACAGCCGGTGGCGGCGCTGCACTACGAAGCCGGGCGCATCAACATGCTGCTGATGCAACTGCTCTCGCTGTACAAGCTGGACCGCCGGCAACTGACGGTGAATCCCGTCGAAGTGGATGTCATCGCCTTCGCCGAGGATTGCATCGCCGCCCACGCACCGGCGGCGGAACAGGGCGGCATCCGTCTGGAACTCGACTGCGACGAGGATCTGATCGGCTTTTTCGACCCGGACCTGATCGGCATCGCCATCAACAACATCCTTGGCAACAGCATCCGCTACAGCCGCAGCCGTGTGCGGTTGTCGGTCACGCCGCAGGGCAGAGGCCTGGATTTCATCATCGCCGACGACGGCGCCGGATATCCTGCGGAAATGATCGACCGCCCCGGAGAATACGCCACCCGCATCGACAGCAGCAGCGGCAGCACCGGTCTTGGCCTGTTCTTCTCCGACACCGTGGCCCGCCTGCACCGGCGTGGCGAGCGCAGGGGTCATATCGAACTGGGCAACGGCGCACCGCTGGGTGGCGGCTGCTTCCGCCTCAGCCTGCCCTGAACACGCTTGCATCGTCCGCGGCTTTGCCGGAGACTGCGGGCTTTGCCGACCGGAGCCGTCGCGTGGACCTTGCCCGCAAACAACTCATCCTGCTGCTGCTGACCGCCATCACCGTCATTGGCGGTTATGCCTTCCTGCGCTACGCCTATGGCGTCACAGACCACATGCCCTTCACCCAGGAGATCGTGCTGATCATTCTCGGTACCCTGGCCACGGTGCTGATCAC
>JALSKD010000002.1 GCA_026989015.1 Gammaproteobacteria bacterium | reverse complement strand
ACCTGCCCGGCTTTCGCCCGATTGCCAATGCGTGCCTCCACGTCCGACCAGGTCTGGGTATAGGCCGTGACCTGAAAGCCGGCACCACCGGCCTTGTTCAATAACGGGACGAACTCGTCGCCGATCAGTTCGTTGAACTCATCGGCGTGCATGGAGATCGTCGGTGGCGTTTCGATGGCTTCACCCTCCACGCCATGCTTGTAGATGTGCCCGGCCACCGACACCAGATCGGCGAACATGGAATTGCCTACCGCACTGGCCACCGTGGTATCGGTCAGGGCATCCAGCCCGACGTAGACGATGCCCTTGCGCCGGATCACGTCCATCCACTCGAAGATGGGCCGCGTGTCCTGCTCGTCCAGATAGTCCGGCGAGATCAGTTCGGCGATATTGCCCGTGGTCAGCTTCTCCATCAGCGGGCCGACAGAGCTGACGATCTTGTCGAAGTAGGTCTTGTCATACTTGAAGGCGGATACCAGCCCATCGAGGACCGGATCGTAGAGGTCCTGCGCCTGCAGATGCCGCATCAGAGCGATGGCTTCTTTATTGCGACCCCGCAGTGCCGCCGGCAGGTTGCGTTCCGAGATCTTGCTTGCCAGCTCCTCCACCTGCTCCTTCCAGTCCTCGGCGCCATGCGCATCCAGATGGGCACGGGCATACTCCATGAACAAGGGCTCAATGTCGTTGATGTAGCGCCGCACCTGCTGATAGTCCGGACGCCGCCCCAGCGCCACCAGTGCCCGGGCGATGATATTGACGAAACGCCAGGCAAATTCCTTGAAAGCGGCCGAGTTGCCTTCGCTGGGCAACTGGTTGGCGATGCGGGTAGCGACTTCGGTGATGCGAGAGAAGTTACCGATGGCGTTGTAGCGAGCCGAAACCTGGGGAAATCCCAGATGGAACATATAGAAGTCTTTGGTCCGTCCGGCCCGCTTGGCCTCGGCATACACACGGCGCAATAAACCCGCATCCCCCTTGGGATCGAAGACGATCACCACATCCCCACGGCGAATGTCCTGGGTGATGAGAATCTCGGCCAACCGGGTCTTGCCGACGCGAGTGGTCCCCAAAACCAGTGTGTGCCCAACCCGCTCGCCAATGTCCATCCACACGTCCTGCTCGTCCGGCTCGACGGCATGCAGGGCCGGTTTGCCACCGACGGCCGGCAACGGGGCCAGTGGGTTCCACCAGGCTCGGCCCCGGAGCAAACGCGCCAACAAACTCAGGATCGGGACAGATTCCCAGGCAACTTCCTTGCGACGCGCCCATTGATAGAGCGTACCTGGCTGGACGTAACGCTGGACCTCTGGCCGGATGGTATCGCGCAGGCGCTGGGTATGTTTCTGGGTCCAGCGAAAGCCCCGGCCCAGAAAGAGCTTGCGGCGACTGAGGGGGATCTTGCGAGATCGTACCTTATATATGGGGAGTCGGCGCATGTTACGCTGATAGCGCAGCACCCGCCAGGCCTGGCGGCCCCGGATCAGGCCGATCAGGCCCAGTACGGCACCGGCGCCATAGGCGACACCCGGCGGCATCATCAGCGCCCAAGGGGCCAGAATGGCGATGGCTGCCGTGGCGAACGCCACCAACGTCGACCACAGCTCGACCGGGGGCCGCAGCAGGGCCTCGATGGGATGGGTGCTCACTGCTCGATACCGTGTGCCGAGATCAGCACCGGATAATGCGAAACACCCAGCGCCTTTGCGATGTCGCTGCCTGACGCGGGCAGGATCGACAGGCCATCGGCCAGGCTGGCGATCGTTTGCAGATCATCCACCGTCTCGGCCTGCACCAGCATCCCGACCGCACCGATCTCCTTGAGCCGGTCGCTGTGCGTCTGCAACCATTGCCGGGATCGCGTATCGGAACCAATCAAAAAGAAAGGTCGCGTGAAGGGTCGATCGTGTGCGCGCGCCTGTACCAGGCCCGGTGACAGGCCGGGCGATTGGATGGGCAACCAGGCTTTAGGGTCGGCTGCACCGAGTGACGGTTTTGTCGGAATCGGGCTTTGCTGCGGCAGGGCTTCTTTCGATTCGAAGACCTCGAAAAACGGCGCGATGGGCTGAGTATGACCGCTGTCATAGATCACGGTCAGATCGGCCTGAGCCATGACGGACACCATCAGGCAACCCATGACCATGACCTTCCAGCAATAAAGACTGAATCGACCCATCGTGTTATCCCGTCTGTACAATGCGCTGCCAGTGAGAGATGACACGGCGACGGTACCGGTCGGCCCTATGGGTGTCCGTCGGTGCGTGATAGCAACCCACACTGGCCCACCAGTCCTGTCGCGTGGCATAACAGCCCTGCAGAATCCCGGCACCGACACGCAGGTTGTGATAGGGATCGAGCGCCTGCCACGGTGTTCCGAGCTGATCCTGGTGATAACGCCAGTTGACCTGCATCAGGCCAATATCGATGGAACGCTTCCCCTCCTTCAGATACGCCATCAATGCCTGCCAGGCCGCTTGCCGGGAATCGAAGAAGTAACCCCGCCCAGCCACGTTCAAAGTCCAGGGCCAGGGCCGGAGGGCACCGGCCTGTCCCGTCGGCTTACCACTTTCCGTGAGTGCCACCGCAAACAGAACGCTCTGGGGGATGCCCTGCTCAGCCGCAATCATGCGATAACCGGCGGGCACGGACTCATTCGCCATGCTCATGGCAGGCAGCAGCAGGACAGCAAATACCATTGGCCAGCCGAAAACTCGCATCAACGCCGCCATGGTCTACAGATCCGAAACCGGGAGCCTTGAGACATCCTCGCCCCGCCGGCGCAATACGGTCGGGACTTCACCTTGCCCCTGGGTCAGTTTGTCGAGTGCACCGGCATCATGATTGAGGGTAATCCGCCGGTTGCGTACCCAATCGGGATCGATCTGGTGCTTGGACGCCCAGTCCCTGACAGCACGATCATCACCCTTGGCCACATCGGTGAGATAGATATCGATACTACTGACCTGGTCGATCCGCTTCAGTAGCTTATTCAGCAGCAGATCGCAGGCCGGGCAATCGGGGCGCGTGAAGAACAACAGGCGATCTCCGAACCGAAAGGTATTTTTCGATTCGGCCTTTTCCGGTAACCGGCTGATATCGATCAGCGACATATTCGGATACAGGCGCTTGGCAGCAGCATCATAGGCCCGCTGGAATGCCAGAATGCGGTCGGCATCCTCGTACATGATGCGCGCCCACACTTCAGCGTACCGTTGCCGCTCTGCATTATCCCGCGCATGAATACCGAGCACCTCGATAGGCGATATCGTCGCCGGGCTGATACTCCCGCGAATCCCCTGCATCAACTGTTTGTAGCGTCGCCATTCCGTTTCTGACAAATTCCAGAGCCGGGCACGTGCCCGATCCGTGGCTGACAAAACATTCGTGGATTTCTGCGAGCTACCCTGCCCGCTCTCCGTGGTCTGTGTATGTGACAACTCAACGGCCATTACGGTATGCGATGCGACAAAGACACCCAGCAAAATGACCGGCTTCCATAGGCTATTCATCGGTGCATGCTCCTTCACAGGTGTTGGCCTTCGGTACTGCCTGGTCTTTCTGGCCGATATAGGGCACCGTCAGATCCCGGTACATATCGGACTTGCCAGACCGACACTTACGCATGTCCTGCGTAGCACGCACTGAATCCGACACAGCCGGCATGGCGGATACCGTCATGCTGGAGGGTTCAAAATCATCATGCTTGTCGGCGGTGGCCGATCCCAGCGCAAAACCACCGAAGAGCAACAATACGGCCAATACGATTTCCATCA
Organism: Gammaproteobacteria bacterium; assembly: GCA_026989015.1. Lineage (GTDB taxonomy): Bacteria > Pseudomonadota > Gammaproteobacteria > S144-22. The sequence continues at coordinate 3,424 of JALSKD010000002.1, read as the reverse complement.
GTTCTACCTCTGCAATGAAACAGAATGGTTCTGGCCAACCGGGCCTTTGAATTCGACCCTGCCCTTGATGCGGTCAATGCGCGCCACTGTCCAGCCTGACTGCCGCTCCCCCGACTTCAAAAACGCCACCCGCCCTGCCTGGGAGATGGCCACATAGGTCTCGTCATCCCAAACATCGATGGCATCGACATGAAACGGTGGGTTTTTGGCGGGTCGGGGTTTCGGCTTGGCCACCGGCTTGCGCTGGGCGACCTTGCGCTTCCGGGTTTCCTTGATGAGGGTATTCATCCGTGAAATGGACGCATCGATACGCTGGCCAAGGGCGCGGTTGCTTTCCGTGAGATCGGCAACGGCCACGTTGATCGCACGGACACTTTCGGCCACGGATGCCAGGATTTGCTTCACATCCGTACTATGGGCAAGCTGTGTTTCGAAGCCACGATCGATCCGACCAGACAGAGATGTCAGTCTCCGATCGATCTGCTCGACTTTGTCCTCGGTCAAGCTTGCATTCGGGCCAGGGGTTTTGTTTACCTCCAGCATCGGCGTATCGGACTCCTGCATCTGAATGTCATTGATCGGATTCCCCTGCTGTTGGACTATGAAAAATGACAGCCCGCCGATTGCGATAATGCCAACCACGACGGCAGTCAGAACGGACTTGTACGCCACACGGCGCGGTTTTGGCTGCCCCTCTGTCTCATCCAGTTTGGTCACATCTTCAGGTGGAATGACCTGTTCCGGTTGCTGTTCAGTCGTCATCCTGGATTACCTCTGCATCCGCTTTGCTCACGGTCTCATGGACGGCCACCTGTTCGGGTACACAACGCGCAAAGGTGATCAGGCGGTGAACGGGATCCTGTACCAGATGGAAGGCCGGCCCTGCGAGTGTCTCCAGTGCATCGTGCAAGGTCATCGGCCCAAGGTGGCGATGCACGGCCGGCAGCGGTAGCGCAAACAAGGCGAGCGTATCCGGCTCGGTGGATTCAATGGTGGCCAGCCGGTAGCCACTGCGCTGCAGGAGATACTGCACCGCCTCTCCGATGGTCTGGATCCGCGACGGCAACTGGACAGTCACCGTCGTTGCCAACAGCTCGGCTTGCGCTTTGGTCGGAGCCGTGGAAAACATCGAATACCGGCCAGTCTGAATATCGCTTGCCTGCAGGTTCACGCTGGCCACCAAACACACGCCCGCGACACAGATCGCCGTCGCCGCGACCGGATGAGTGGGATGAAATATGGATCGTCTCATGGTTAATTCAGCCTCAATGGTTTGGTACAACCTGGCCGGTATCATGACGAGGCGTTCTGATGCAGAAAACGGATAATCCATTCTCACCGGCGCGTCGTTTTCGAAACTGCATTCACGTCCCGCAATAGACCGCGACGATTTGCGGTCTCTCGTGCCCGAGTTCGAGGCTTATCGTCAGGCGCGCCTGCTGATCGATCTGTTTTTGCGCCGGGGTGAGCGTTTTGACTGCGGGACCGCCCGCCGCAGGTGGCCGCCATCCGGTCAGTTCCTCGTACCGGTTCTGGGCATAGGCATGACGAAGCCCATGCATTCTGGACAACCCGGCCCTGGCGGTCTCGGCTTCATACAGTCGCAATTGCTGTCGGTAGTTCTTCGCACTGGGAATCAGTGAGCCCTTGCCGGCCAACTGTCGCGCACGGTCGAGGACCGTACGCTGGACCTCGGTCCGTACCGGGATGGTTCGCGCCTTACCACCCTTGGTCCAGCTCTCCTTGAGGACGATATGATCACCGCGGTCGGCATAGTCAGGCATGAACTTGATCGCCTCCTCACGGCGCAATCCAAAGGCCTGTTGTAGTTCCAGACTCATACGGACACGGGCGTCCCTGATCTTGCCCAGCTCTTCCTCCCCGACGCTACGGGCCTTGGAGGTATTGGTCACGAACTGCCGGTTTGGAATACCGTAGTAATCGTTGGATCGGGCAACGACGTTCTGACGATTGACCTTCTGCGCCCACCAGCGAATGACCGCCAACCGGTTCTTCATCGCACCGGCCGACAACTCCTGGCCTTGCCAGCTCTTCACCAGAGCCTCGATGTGCTTGGGCTTGAGTGACTGCGCGCTCATGTGACGGTAACCCAGTTCATGAAGCTGATCGGCAATCTGCGTGAGCAGCCGCTCGCGGTCTCGCTGGGTGGTATAACTGCCGTCCCGGTTTCGACGGCAAATTTGCTTGAGTTGGTAGTTCAGATCTCTCAAAAGTGTTCTCGCATTTCGGTAAGTGTTTCTGACCCAACCGGTGGCCATAGCCATTCGGTCCCGCGTATGCGGTACGGTCATGGGACACTACGCCCAATACGACCTAAAGCTGCCTGGTCTAGGCAACGCCGGTTCTCCCCGGAGGGAATGGTCTGGCGTGGACCAACGTGCGCCGTTACAGGCGCGATTTAAGTGTGGTTACACATCACCTCCTTTCAGATAGGCGGAACATCTCCGCGGTTAATGAAGAATGAACGTCGACGGCTCCACCAGGGGCGGGCGTCTCGGATCGACGAGTCAATGCAGGCCGGTGCCTGCGAGAAAGAACCGATCTCGTGGTCGGCTCGGATTCGAGAATGAACCCACGGCTTTCGCCGCAGCGCATCGAAGGGTTCGGGTACGCTCTGTTGCCACTGTATCCGCAGTGGCCACGGCTAAATCTATTGGATCCCGGGGATCGAGGGCGGCAGTATCGCGCTCCATCACTGACATTTCACTGCTAAATTCTGCCGAAAACGCGCACGGTTTCCGGGAATGCCGCCCTCGTCACTACCCGCTGCGCTCACCAGTGACGAGGGCGCCTTCGGTTCAGGCACGCCACGCGCCAGGCCTTCGCCTGTCACAGGGCCTGCTGCTATCGGTTGGCACAATCCTTCGGAACGTCGACACCTGCCCACTGGGGCCCACAGGCGCCGCTGAACGCGGCCCCGCCCTTGGCACGCGAGTTAGAGGCTCGCGTTGCCGTGGCGGGCAAGACCTATGGACTCAGTGGACAGCTACAAAATATTAGGGCTGGAAAGGATCCGCCAATATCTGGCCTGCTCGTACGCCAGCCAGGACGGTATGCATAGGAGAAAGGAACAGAAAGTAACCCCGCTCGTGGCGGGGCATTGGAGGGAGTGACTACTCGGATTCCTGGAATACTTCATCCAGATCGATGCCCGCCGGCTCGACATAATGCTCGACCACAAGCGCAATCGACCGGCTGCCATCCGATTGCGTGATGTGGCGCAACTCGTTGGGCTCATAGCCGTCTGTGTCGTAATCGACAACGGCAACATCCGGTGCAACATCAGGTTGGTCGGCAATCACCGCCTGTACGATACCGCCCTCCAGAACAACGGCCAGTCGTGCACAGTGTTTCACCGATGCCGTATGCGTCTGATCCACAGCGGTGCCAGATGCCTGAAGCG
>JALSKD010000001.1 GCA_026989015.1 Gammaproteobacteria bacterium | reverse complement strand
GGCGGGCAGGATTATGGCCACAGGCGCCGCCGAGTTTTCGGTGTTCAGGTGTCGGCCTCGTATCGTCTCCATCAGGGATCGAATCGCAGTGAGTGCCTTCCCCCCAACCCGTTGCAGTGCCTCCCGTCAACCGCAGGCCGAGCGGTTCCCGCAATTCCCCCGCGCCCGTTCTTCCGGTCGTCTGACGGCTGTTCGTCATAATCCCTATAACACAACCGCGGCAAACTCCCCGGCACTGGAATCCTGTAGGCCGATGCACTGAAAGCGCGGCGCTACATGAATGTTACGGAGCACAAGACATGCAGAAAAACACAATCCGACGGGTATCTCTACTTTCACTCACACTCCTTGCCAGCGCTTGCGGTGGCGGTGGTGGCGATGACAACAACCCGCCAGGCAATCCCGCGTCAGTTGGTGGGTCGCCAGCCCCGATTGCTGAATTGACGGAATCGAACGCAGACCTTGTCGCCTTCGCTGCGCTGTGGAGGGTTACAGGAACATACAATGCAGTCAGTGCTGCGGGTGGCGCCAGCCTTCTGGCCGCAGGGTTTCGACTCACACAGGCTGATTTGAATAATGAAGGTACATCGGGGTCCGATCCTTGCGAGCAGAGCGGCAGCCTGGACTGGGCTTTTGGGGATGCTGACGGTGACGGTGAATTTTCCTCTGGAGACGAGTGGAGTTTTCAATATCACCAGTGTCAGGCCCCGGACAGTTATCGGGATGGAACGGTCGATATACGGCTTGTCCGCCTGAATGGCGCGACCCCGCCCGCAAAGGACACCTTGACCGAATTCGAGTTCAACCTCGAGAAAACGCTGTATGGGAGCACTTATGACACACAAGGTCGGTTTGCATTTGCCGTAACCAGCAGCGATGGAGTTACCGACACCGCGCCCCTCGATATTCCGCTGTTGACTGTGAGCCTGGGCGATGAAGGGTCCGTAACGCTCAATGATGTTACCCTGGTCAGAACGACCAATGACAACACGAACGCCTTGAGTTGGTCATTCTCGGGTGAATTCAACGGCCCCATTCTCGGCAGTTTCTCCGTGAATACCGAAACCGAACTGCAGGCAATGCCCAAACCCGGAGAAGACTCTCCTCCAATCATTGGTGGGTACCATCAGGGTGTATATACCGTAAGCAAGGGAGGGGGAATGCTCCGGCTGACCGCTGTGGATCCTGACACTGTAACGATTGAGATCGATGCCGATGGATCGCCAGGCTATGAAACCTCGATAAATGCCACCTGGGCCGATATGGGTCTGAAGTATTACCAATATGCAGGGTCGCTTTGACCCGGTAAGGGGGCATTCAGATTCATAAAGTCCATATCGTTGCGTCCAAGGCTTCCGGGGTGAAGGAAGGCTGCAAGGCGGGAAGCCTCTGTTCTACGGAAGACGGCATGCAGATGAGCCAGGATTGGATCAACGAGAAGCGATTGGAGGCTGCGGGCATTGATAAACAACTCAGGAAGCGCATCCTCAAGGGGCTCGATAAAAACGACGGTACCGTCGTGCGCCTGTACGCCGGCACCAATGCCCAGGGCAAAACCCGCTTCTACGAGATCAAGGATCACCCCTCCGGGGACCCCAAAAGGGTCATCGTCGACCGGGCCGGCAATGAATATCAATTCTAGGAGGTGAGGCGCATGAGCGTCAGAGACAAGCGGCGGGACAAGGCCGGCTACGATGCCACCTTCACCAATGAAGAAGCATTGGTGGAGGAAACCCTGGATCCTGACGAAATCGAGAAGCTCGAACAGATCGACCCCGTTTACCGCTGCACCGAATACAGCGATGCGGGTCGCATGGAGATCGGCATGCTGGATCTGGCCTACGCCCGGGGCGACAGCCGGGCGGCCCTGCGCCCGCTCTTCGAACGGGGCCTGAGCCGGCTCTGGCAGGGGGAAGCCTGTTTCCGCGAGCGGGGACGCTATTCGCCACACGATATCAATCTGGTAGAAAGCGAGTTCTCCCTCCTGGCCGTGGCCTTCGGCGAGGGCCTGGGCTTCGAGCGGGCGGTGCTGGCCCGGCTGGCGGCCTGCATCCCCGCGGAGATGAACGCGCTGGTGGACCGGGTGCTGGCGGTCTACCTGCCGGACCGGCCCATCGCAGAGTCTCTGCGAGACCCCGGCAAATACCGCCCCCTGCTCAAGCTGCTCGATGCCGAACCGGACAAGCGCCCGGGCCTGCTCAAAAAATACCTCGACAGCTGGCCCAGGCGGCTGGGACCACGGGGCCCGGAAGGACCGTGGCCGATGCACCAATCGTCCGAGTACCGCGGCTACTGGTGCTTCGAGGCGGCCGCCGTGGTGGCGGCCTTCGGCATCGACGACAGCGGCTTCATCGACCACGAATACTACCCGGGCGAGCTGATGCGCTGGCGCAAGGACGGAGACATCGCCCAACACCAGCTGCCGCTGGAACAGATGCCCCTGCCCGACTACAGCCAGAAGGAAACGGCCGAAGAGCGCCATGCCCGCAAACTGGCCCGGCTCAAGCCCCAGGCCTACATGGACGCCCCGGCCGAACTGGCGGCGCAGCGCCCCCTGTTCGACGCCCTCTGCGCCGAGCTGCCCGAAACCCTGCGCCAGATGCTGTGGAACAGCCTGGTCGTATCCTGGGAAGACCTGAGTGACTGCAGTCTGCCCGTCGCCTTGTCGGTAACCGAATTCGATGTCGACCTCTACCGGGACTACGGCAAACGCTGTGTATTGCATGTGGACTGGAAAGACCTCGACAGCGCACTGAGCTTCACCCGGCAACTGATCAAATCACAAGGGATAGAGGACGAATTCGACCTCGACCCGACCGAAGCCATCCCGGCGGACGAACCCGAACCCATCGTCGCCCTGTTCCGGGAGGCCGACCGCTGGCTGCAGGCCCGGGGCTACCGGTTCATCCAGATCGAGACCGGAGGCGACAGTTATATGGGCACCGTGCACCGCAGCGAGGACGCGGACAGCGTGGTCCGGCACTGCCGCACATCCGGCCTGGAATGCCATGTTCCGGTCTGAAACCGATGCCGCCGGCTAGACGACCTGTTTTCCATGTAACCACTGCCCAGGGAGACCTCCATGAACAAGGCTGAACAGAAGATGCTCGAAGACCTGAACCAGATCGGCGATCGCCATGAGCGCGAAGCCTCGGGCGAGCTGCCTGCCGCCTTCTGGCGTGATGTGCGTTGGTATTTATTCAGAAAGCACTCGCTCGCCCGGCTGTTTCTGTGGCTGATACCTCTGGCATTGGCGGCCTGGCTGCTCTATCAGGGGCAGTTTTCCGATGCCGGCGTGTGGCTGGCGGTAACGCTGGTTGTGCTGGCCTTTAACTACTACTCCGCCGTTTCCACGGCCGCGGCCATCAAAAAGAACGGCCAACGGATGCGTGCGGTGCGGCAGGCTACGGAAGATCGACAGCAAGATGAGGGTGGGGAATCACGCTGAGCGGGCTGGCAGCGGGTCCGTTCCGGCAGGAAGTGCGTTGCCAGAAAACCGGGTCAAGCCATTGATGCGAAAGGGGGAAAAGAATGGTGCCCGGGAGAGGACTTGAACCTCCACGACCGTAAGGTCACTAGCACCTGAAGCTAGCGCGTCTACCAATTCCGCCACCCGGGCCGGGTGAGGCGCGAAATATACCTGAGCATCGGCAAAAGTCAACTGGCAGAGGGCAATTTTTGGTGCTCCGCGGCCGGCCTTTCTATATACTCGCTTTCTTCTCAAAACCGTACAGAACACACCTTGAAAAACGACCCCCATTCCGAGCGCGAGGCCCGGACCTACGAAAACCCCGTGGCCAGCCGCGAACAGTTGCTGGAACTCATCAACAAACAAGCCGCTCCGATCAGCCTTGAGCATATTGTCGAAGCCCTGGGCTATGACGACGAGGAGCGCATCGAGGGCGTGCGCCGCCGCCTGATGGCCATGGTCCGCGATGGCCAGATCTTCCGCAACCGCCGTGGCGGCTTCATGAGCTTCGACCACATGGACCTGGAGAAGGGCGAGGTGATGGCACACCCCGATGGGTTCGGTTTCCTGCGTCCGGAATCCGGCGGCAAGGACATCTTCCTGCCCGCCCGCGAGATGCGGCGGCTGATGCACGGTGACCGCGCCGCGGTAAAAATCACCGGTGTCGATGAGCGCAGGGACCGTCGCGAGGGCAGCGTGGTTTCGGTGCTGGAGCGCGCCCACCAGTCGGTGGTGGGGCGTTATCACCGTGAGTCCGGCATTGATTTCGTGGTGCCCGAAGACAAGCGCATGACCCAGGACATCATCCTCAGTCGCGACTACGACATCAATGCCGAGCCGGGGGACATCGTGCTGGTGCGCATCATCGAGTACCCCAACGGTCACAATCCGCCGATCGGCATGATCGAAACCGTTCTCGGCAAGGAAAACGCTCCGGGGATGGAAGTCACCATCGCCCTCAACACCCACAATATCCCGCATATCTGGAACGAGGAGGTGCTGGAGGAGGTCGAGCGCATACCGCTGTCGGTGGACGAGGCCGACAAAAAGGGCCGAGTCGATTTCCGCGACAAGCCCTTCGTCACCATCGATGGCGCCGATGCCAAGGACTTTGACGATGCCGTCTATTGCGAACCGCTGGAGAAGGGCTTCCGGCTGTTCGTCGCCATCGCCGATGTCTCACACTATGTCCACAAGGACACGGCCATCGACCGCGAGGCGGTCAACCGCGGCACTTCGGTGTACTTCCCCGGCGAGGTGATTCCGATGCTGCCAGAGATCCTCTCCAACGGGCTGTGCTCGCTGAATCCTCATGTGGATCGGCTGACCATGGTCTGCGAGATGGAGATCGGTCCCTCTGGCGCGATCAAGGAGTACCGTTTTCATGAAGGGCTGATCCACTCCCATGCCCGTCTGCTCTACGACCAGGTGTATGGCTTCCTGTTCGAGGGCAAGCCCGATGCCACCTGCGAACCGCTGCGCGAATCGCTGGAGCACCTCAAGGGGGCTTACAAGGCGCTGGCGAAGGCGCGCGAAAAACGCCATGCCATCGTCTTCGACAGCAAGGAAGTGGTCTTCGAATACAACGAGCAGCGCAAGATCGAGCGCATCCACCCCTATGAGCGCAACGAGGCTCATCTGCTGATCGAGGAATGCATGATCGCCGCCAATGTCTGCGCGGCCCGTTTTCTCAAGCGCCACAAAATTCCGACCCTGTTCCGCGTCCACGAAGGGCCGAATCCGGAGAAGCTGCCGGGCCTGGCCGAGTTCCTGGCTGCGTTCGGTGTGCGCATCAACCTCGACAAGCCGACGCCCAGGGATTATGCGGACGCGCTGGCCCAGGTGAAGGACCGCCCCGAATACCACATGATCCAGACCGTCATGCTGCGCTCGATGATGCAGGCACAGTACAGCCCGGACGGCAAGATCGGCCATTTCGGCCTGGCGCTCAAGGACTATGCCCACTTCACCTCGCCGATTCGACGTTATCCCGACCTGCTGGTGCACCGCGGCATCCGCCACTGGCTGCGTCACCAGAGCCGCGAGGGCTTCCCCTACGACCTCAAGGCGATGACCGAACTGGGTGAATCCTGCTCCTTCTGCGAGCGACGCGCCGACGAGGCGACCCGTGATGCCGCCGACTTCCTCAAATGCGATTTCCTGCAGAAGCACATCGGCCAGGAATTTCGCGGTGTCGTCACCTCGGTCACCAGTTTCGGGCTGTTCGTGCAGATCGAGGACCTGCTGATCGACGGCCTGGTGCACGTCACCTCGCTGAAACGCGACTACTGGCAATACGATCCGGCCCATCACCGGCTGGTTGGCGAGCGTACCGGCCAGGTCTACCGTCTCGGCGACCGGGTTCAGGTCAAGGTGATGCGGGTGGACATGGAACAGCGCAAGATCGATTTCGACCTCATCGCCACCGAGGAGGCGCACTACCTCGAAGGCCATGAAGGCGAGGGCAAGCCCCGCGAAAGCAAGAAGCCCGCCAAGCGCAAGCCGCGCGGAGGCAAGGGCCGCAGCCGCCGCAAGAAGGCGGAATGAGCGACGACCTGGTCTACGGGGTACACGCGGTCCGGCGGCTGCTCGAACGCCACCCCGAAACGGCCCGTCGCCTGCACGCGCTGGAAGGCCGCAACCCGCGCCTGCGGCAGATCGTGGAACTGGCCCGTCGCCAGGGCGTTGCGGTGGTGCTCACCGACCGCAAGACCCTCGACCGCATCGCCGGCAGTGACCGGCACCAGGGTTGCGTGCTGGAGCTGGACGGCCATTCACAACCGGCGCCGGCACTCGGTGAACTGCTTCGCCGGATCACCCCCGAAACCCTGTTCCTCGTGCTCGACGGAGTGACCGACCCGCACAACCTCGGTGCCTGTCTGCGCACCGCCGATGCCGCCGGCGTGGATGCGGTGATCGTGCCGAAGGATCGGGCCGCGGGCCTCACCCCGGTGGTGCGCAAGGTCGCCGCCGGCGCCGCCGAGACGGTGCCGCTGCTGCCGGTCACCAATCTGGCGCGCGCGCTGCAGCAGCTGCAACAGGCCGGGGTATGGATCGTCGGCACCACTGGCGATGCCGGCGAATCGTTGTTCCGGCAGGCGTTCGACGGCCCGCTGGCGCTGGTGATGGGGGCCGAAGGGGAGGGCATGCGCCGGCTCACCGCCGAGCAGTGCGACTACCTCGTCCGGCTGCCGATGAAGGGTGCGGTGGAGAGCCTCAATGTCTCCGTCGCCACCGGCATCTGCCTCTATGAAATCAACCGCCAGCGCGGCCTGCTGGAATGATTGTATTCACCCGGTGCTTGCTGTAGAATCCGCGCTCCTTTTTACATCTCGCTCCACTGTGTTCGTAGGCAGGGGGCTTTATCCGAGAGGACACTATGAGACATTACGAAATCGTATTTCTGGTTCATCCGGACCAGAGCGAGCAGGTGCCGGCCATGGTCGAGCGCTACCGCAACATGATCACCCAGTCCGGGGGCAAGGTTCATCGCGAAGAGGACTGGGGCCGCCGGCATCTGGAATACCCGATCAAGAAGATTCACAAGGCGCACTATGTGCTGATGAACATCGAGTGCGAGAAAGACATCCTCGACGAACTGGAATCCATCTTCCGTTTCAACGACGCCGTGCTGCGTCACCTGACCCTCAAGATGGACGGCCCGGTCACCGAGAAATCGCCGATGATGGTGGCGGTGGAGAAGGAAGAGTCCGCCAAGTCTGAGCGCCGCGCCGCCGCGCCCTCCGAGGAGGCAAAGAAGCCGGCCGAGAGCGCTGAAACCGCCCAGG